>JBELLC010000023.1:0-24943 GCA_042088965.1 Nisaea sp.
ATGCTATTGCGTGGCATATTCGCCAACGCCATCCGAGCCGCAATGTGCTGTATCTGACAGCTGAAAAGTTTATGTATCAATTTGTCCGGGCTCTGCGGTTTAAAGATACGGTGGCGTTTAAAGATCAATTCCGGTCTGTTGATGTGTTGATGATTGATGACTTTCAATTCATCAGCGGCAAGGAATCGACGCAAGAAGAGTTCTTCCACACCTTTAATGCTCTGGTTGATCGCAACCGCCAAGTGATCATCTCCGCCGATAAGTCGCCGACAGATTTGCAAGATGTCGAGGAACGCTTGCGTTCTCGCCTTGGTTGGGGGCTGGTTGCAGATATCCACCCGACAACCTATGAGTTACGGCTGGGTATCTTGCAGTCGAAAGCCGAAAAACTGGGTGTTCAGATGCCTGTCAAGGTGTTGGAGTTCTTGGCCCATAAAATCAGCTCAAACGTGCGTGAACTTGAGGGCGCAATGAACCGCATTGTGGCCCATTCAACCCTGGTGGGCCGGGAAATTACTCTCGAGAATACCCAGGAAGTCTTGCATGACTTGTTGCGCGCCAATGATCGCCGGGTGACGGTCGAGGAAATCCAAAAACAAGTTGCCGGGCATTATAACATCCGTCTCACCGATATGCATTCAGCGCGGCGCGCCCGCGTCATTGCCCGGCCACGGCAGGTGGCGATGTATTTGGCGAAAAAGTTAACACCGCGTTCCTTGCCAGAGATTGGCCGCAAATTTGGCGGTCGTGATCACACCACCGTGATGCATGCTGTCAAACGAGTCGAAGAATTGCGGACCGTCGATCAGCAATTTGCCGAAGATGTGGAACTGTTGCGCCGGATGCTTGAAAGCTAGGCTGTCGGCTGCCGATCGACGCGTTTTGGGGCCATTTTCCAGGTGAATTTTTCGCTTTAACCCAAGGGGAATGCCCGGGTATAAGGAAAATATCACTATTGTCCTGTTAAATGTCACCATGAAGCCATTTTGTGGTATAGCTAAAGGTCTAGCGATTCGCGGTAATCGCTGTCCTGACACAGCTATGTGAACGATCGAGATTCGGATGAAAATTACAATTGATCGCGCTGCTCTTTTGAAACCTTTGGGCCATGTCCAAAGTGTTGTCGAACGCCGGAACACCATTCCCATTCTGTCAAACGTCCTGCTGCGCGCCAGTGATGGCCGGTTAAGCATGACAGCGACCGATATGGATATGTCGATTATTGAATCAGTTGCCTGTGCGATTGATCAACCGGGTGAAACCACGATTGCCGCCCAGATGATTCATGAGATTGTCCGCAAGCTACCCGATGGCGCCGAGGTTGAATTGGATACTGCCGGCGACAGTGGCCAGATGACCATCCGTGCGGGCCGGTCGATGTTTACCTTGCCGACCCTGCCGGTCGATGATTTCCCAACGGTCAGCCGAGATGATCTGAATGTCGCTTTCACACTGTCGGCGACCGATGCGAAAATGCTTATTGATCGCACCCGGTTTGCGATTTCAACCGAAGAAACCCGCTATTACCTGAACGGTATTTACCTGCACGCAGGCCAAAATGCGGATGTTCAAGTGCTGCGTGCGGTTGCCACTGACGGCCACCGCCTGGCGCGGGTTGAGATGCCTTTGCCGGCGGGCGCGGAAAGTATGCCATCGGTTATCGCCCCGCGCAAAGCTGTGGTGGAATTGCGTAAACTAATTGATGAAATTGACGGCGACATTGATGTCAGCCTGTCGGAGACCAAACTTTGCTTTAAGTTTGCGGATAGTGTGCTGACAACAAAACTCATTGATGGCACGTTCCCAGATTATGAGCGGGTTATTCCAACCGAAAATGACAAAATCCTGCATGTTGATTGCAAAACGTTTTCAGCGGCGGTTGATCGGGTGGCGATTATTTCCACGGAAAAAACCCGCGCCATCAAGATGACCATTGGTAATGGCGCGCTGGTGCTTTTGGCAAACAGTCCAGATGCTGGTTCAGCCCGGGAAGAGCTAGAAGTTGATTATAAGGCGACGCCCTTAGAGATTGGCTTTAATTCTCGCTATCTGCTTGATATTGCGGCTCAGATTGATGGGGGTGAGGCTGTCTTCACGCTGGCAGATGCGGCCGCGCCGACGATCATCCGCGATAGCGCTGATGATAGTGCGCTTTATGTCTTGATGCCGATGCGGGTCTAAGGCGAAAGTTGGGCATGTCTTGAATGTGATTGCGACATCCTTTCCGCACACAAGGCTGGAGCCTGCGTCACTGCCCACACCGCGGCCACAGATCAAACGTCTGATGGTCAACTGTTTTCGCAATTACCGTGCCGCCGAAATAGCGCCAGACGCCGCTGCTGTGGTCCTGCTTGGCCCGAACGGGGCGGGCAAGACAAATTTGCTTGAAGCCTTATCCTTCTTAGCCCCCGGCCGGGGTTTGCGCCGCGCCCGACTGTCTGACATTGATCACGATGCGTCGTCAAATGCAGAAATACCCCCCGCCTGGGCTGTTGCAGCGGATGTTGATCTGGGCGATGAGGTTATCCGGGTTGGGACGGGCCGTGATCCAGCCGCACAGGGTGAGCGGCGTTTGATCCGCCTTGATGGCGTGCCCGCACGCGGTCAAGCAGCTTTAGGTGAGCTGCTGGCGGTAAGCTGGCTGACGCCTGCCATGGATCGCCTGTTTGCCGAAGGGGGCAGTGGTCGGCGGCGGTTTTTGGATCGCCTGGTTTTTGCCTTTGATCCTGCCCATGCAGGTCGGGTCAACCGCTTTGATCATGCGGTGCGAGAGCGGGCGCGTTTGTTGAAGCTTGGCGATGCAGATACTCTATGGCTTGCCGCATTAGAAGAAACGATTGCAGCAACCGGGGTGGCCGTGGCGGCGGCCCGGCGGGAAATGGCGGAACGGCTTGATCATGCCTGTGCCACCTCAACCGGGGTGTTTCCCAAAGCCCGGATTGGCGTTGATGGGCCGCTTGATCGTTGGTTAGATACGCTGCCCGCTGTCGACGTTGAAAGCCGTCTGCGGGAGCAATTGCAATTTGCCCGTCGTGCAGGCGATACTGGCTTTGATGGGCCGCAACGCACAGACTTGGCAGTGACTCACATTGCCAAAGGGGCAACCGCAGACCGCTGCTCAACAGGCGAGCAGAAAGCATTGTTAATCGCCATCATGCTGGCGCATGCGCGCTTGCACCATGCCTATTGCGGCGCTGCGCCTTTGTTGTTGCTGGATGAGGTTGCCGCTCATTTGGATGCGACCAGGCGGACCGCATTATTTGATGAGGTTCTGAACCTTGGTGGTCAGGCTTGGTTTACGGGCACAGACGCGCCTGCGTTTGCTGCACTCACGGGGCGGGCAGCTTTTTATCACATCGAAGACGGCATCATAACGCCGCATTGAAAATTTATGGAGACAATCGGTCATGACCGACGTCGAGGGAACGGAAAATAACAGCGGTAATGAATACGGCGCTGACCAGATCAAGGTACTGCGTGGCTTAGACGCGGTGCGCAAGCGGCCCGGGATGTATATCGGTGATACCGATGATGGCTCTGGTTTGCATCATATGGTCTATGAAGTTGTGGATAATGCCATTGATGAGGCTTTGGCGGGACACTGCGATCATGTGACGGTGACATTGAATGGCGATGGCTCTGTCACGGTGACAGATAATGGCCGCGGCGTCCCTGTCGGTCTGCATCTCGAAGAGGGCGTCTCGGCCGCACAAGTGATCATGACGCAGCTGCATGCCGGTGGAAAGTTTGATCAAAACTCCTACAAAGTCTCGGGCGGTTTGCATGGGGTTGGGGTATCGGTGGTGAATGCGCTGTCGGTCGAGTTAACATTGACCATTTACCGAGAAGGCAAAATCCATCAACTCCGCTTTCAAGATGGCGAGCCGGTCGGCGATCTTCAGGTGACGGGCGAGACAACACAAACAGGCACAGAAATCACCTTCTTACCGTCGACCGCAACCTTTTCACAGACAGTTTTCGATCTTGCCACATTAGAACACCGCTTGCGCGAATTGGCGTTTTTGAACTCTGGGGTGCGCATTATCTTGACCGATAACCGTCCTGCCGACGCGATCATCCATGAGCTTTATTACGAAGGGGGTCTGTCTGCATTTGTCGACTATCTGGACCGCACCCGGCAAAGCTTGCACCCGACCATTATGATGGTGGGGGAGCGCGATGGCATTACGGTCGAAGTCGCCATGGAATGGACCGATAGCTATCATGAAACCATGCTGTGTTTTACCAATAACATCCCACAGCGGGATGGCGGCGCACATTTGGCAGGTTTCCGCGGGGCTTTGACCCGACATGTGAATGCTTATGCCCAAGAAAGTGGTATCGCCCGCAAAGAAAAAGTCTCACTGACAGGCGATGACGCCCGTGAAGGGCTGACCTGTGTGCTGTCGGTAAAAGTGCCAGATCCTAAATTTTCCTCACAAACCAAAGATAAACTGGTCTCTTCTGAAGTTCGGCCCGTGGTTGAAAACATTGTTTCTGATAAGCTGCAACAATGGTTTGAAGAACATCCCGCTGACGCCAAACGAGTCGTCACCAAAGCCTATGAGGCTGCCGCTGCCCGCGAAGCTGCCCGCCGGGCGCGTGAGTTGACACGTCGCAAAGGGGCGCTTGATATTGCCAACCTGCCAGGCAAATTGGCGGATTGTCAGGAACGCGATCCATCGCAAGCTGAATTATTCCTGGTGGAGGGTGACAGCGCCGGTGGCTCTGCCAAACAGGGCCGTGATCGACGCACGCAGGCAATTTTACCGTTGCGCGGTAAAATCTTGAATGTGGAGCGGGCGCGGTTTGACAAAATGCTCTCCAGCGCGGAAATCGGCACCCTTATCGCCGCCTTGGGCACCGGTATTGGCCCGGAAGATTTTAACCCCGATAAAAGCCGCTATCACAAGATCATCATCATGACGGATGCTGACGTGGACGGCAGTCACATCCGGACACTGCTGCTCACCTTCTTCTTCCGGCAAATGCCAGAGCTGCTGGAACGTGGTTACTTATATATCGCCCAACCACCGCTGTATCGGGCCAAGCGTGGCAGCTCTGAAACCTATCTAAAGGACGATCGGGCGCTGGAAGATTTCTTGATTGATGCGGGCCTAGATAGCTGTGTGTTAACCTTACATGATGGCAGTCAGATCAGCGGTGAAGATCTGCGGGCGACCGCCGCACAAGCGCATGAAGTGCGCAATTTGATTGATCCCTTGGTGCGCAAAGTCGGCAATGCTCTGGTGATTGAGCAATCTGTGATCGCTGGCGGGTTGAGCCCTGCTGTCCTCGATGATGTGCAACGCGGCACTGCGGTAACGGCTGATATTGTTCGCCGTTTAGATCAGTTCAGTGACCCGCTAGAGCGTGGGTGGGAAGGTCAGTATCACGCCGAGGATGCGCACAGTGATGCCCCCGGCGGGGTGTTGGAATTTAGCCGCACCCTGCGTGGTGTCACCGAACGTTATCGAATTGATGGTATGCTGGTGCGGACCCCAGAGGCGCGGCGTTTGGATCAGTTAACATCGGCATTACAAGATGTCTTTTTGAACCCAGCCACGATGACGGCCAAAGAGCGCAATTATACCATCGATGGGCCGATTATGATGATTGATAAGATTTTCGAAAATGGTCGTCGCGGCGTCGCCATTAACCGTTACAAAGGCTTGGGCGAAATGAACCCTGATCAGTTGTGGGAAACAACCCTTGACCCCAATCAACGCACGTTGATGCAGGTGAAAGTGAACCACATCGATGAAGCGCAAGATATTTTTTCGACCTTGATGGGGGATGTGGTCGAGCCAAGACGCGAATTCATTCAAAAAAATGCATTGAAAGTCGCGAATCTCGACGTTTAACATCATCCAAGCTGTCTGGATGTCGGCGTTAAATGGACTCGATGTGTCAAATACATCGTCAAAGGGGATGGGCTGGTGGCAAAACGCAAAACCCCGCAGAAACCGCTCAAACCACTGAAACCAGCTGCTGCTAAGGCGCGTAAACCCAAGTCCACGGGGGCAATTGGACCCCAAAAGGCCGGTTCCAAAAAAGCGACCACGCACAAATCAAAAACCAAAACCGCCGTTACGCAGCGCGCGTCTGCGGGTGGTCTGCTTCGGCGGATTGTGAAATGGTCGGTGGTTGTGGGCATTTGGGGCCTTGTCGGCCTTGGTGGCTTGGTCGCCTATTACGCTTATGACTTGCCCGATATTTCCAATCTGTCCTTGCAAGAACGCAGCCGGAGTGTCCGTCTGCTGGACAACGCTGGAAACAGTTTTGCCAGCTATGGCGCCTATCACGGCGAGGCGTTGACTGTGGCGCAACTCCCCGGGCATATGGCGGCGGCTGTTGTGGCCACCGAAGATCGGCGTTTTTATGACCATTTCGGCCTTGATATCCGTGGCCTGGCACGGGCGATAGCGGTGAATGTCTGGTCGGGCCGGGTGCGCCAAGGTGGCAGCACACTGACTCAGCAATTGGCGAAAAATATTTTTCTGACACCGCAGCGAAGTTTGCGCCGCAAAGTTCAAGAATTGCTGCTCGCTTTCTGGCTTGAGGCGCGGTTTAGCAAAGCGGAAATCCTCACAATTTATCTTAATCGGGTTTATTTTGGTGCCGGTGCCTATGGGGTGGATGCCGCAGCACGCAGTTATTTTGGTAAATCAGCGCGCCACTTAACGGTTCGTGAGAGTGCGTTGTTGGCGGGGTTACTGAAAGCCCCCAGCAATTATAACCCGGTGCGCAATCCCGCAGCGGCGCGCCAGCGGACCGCTCAGGTGCTTGCCAATATGGTGGCTATTGGTGCGCTCAAGCCTGCTGAAGTTAAACGCCTTGGGACGACATTACCGCCGCTGGAAGGCGCTGCCAGTACCTCGCGCAGTCACCGCTACATGGCAGATTGGGTGTTTGAGCGCGCCAATGCTCTGGTTGGATCAGCCGTGGATGATTTGGTGGTTCAAACCACGCTCGATCGCAAGGTCCAAAACGCAGTGGAAGCAGTGGTCGCGGAATTTCGCACCATCAGCCGCCAAAAAGGTGCGGGTCAAATTGCAGCTGTCGTTCTTGATTTGAATGGTGCAGTGCAGGCGATGGTTGGCGGCTTTGACTATCGGCGAAGTCAGTTTAACCGCGCCACCCAAGCGCGCCGACAACCGGGCTCGGCCTTTAAACCGATTGTCTATCTGGCCGCCTTAGAGGCGGGCTTGACGGGGCAAAGCCGGATCTCTGATCAGCCGATCAGTGTTGATGGCTGGCGGCCGCGGAATTATGACGGCACGTATTTAGGTGAGATTACCCTGACAGAGGCTTTGGCTCAGTCGCGGAATACCGCGACCGTCCGTCTGGCCGAGCAAGTGGGGCGCGGGCAAGTGATTGCACTGGCCCGCCGCCTTGGGGCAACCGCCACACTCAGCGCGAATCCCAGCCTGAGTTTGGGTGTCAGTGAAATGTCGCCGCTGGCCTTGGCCAGCCTCTATGTGCCGATTGCCAATGGCGGCTTTGCCGGCACCAGCTATGGGGTTACGGCGATTGAGACGGCAATGGGTGCGGCGCTTTTTAAGCGTCAATCAGGGGATGATCGTCCGGTATTGAGCGCGGCAGTCAGTGCCGAGCTACGGCAGATGCTGGCGGCTGTAATCGGCAATGGCACCGGCCGGGCAGCGGCGGCGGCAGGGCCGCGCGCAGCGGGTAAAACCGGCACCAGTCAAGGGTTTCGGGACGCCTGGTTTGTTGGATTTGATGATCGCCGGGTGGTGGTTGTCTGGTTAGGCAATGACGATGGCAGCGCGATGAAGGCGGTCACAGGTGGTGGCTTGGCCGCAAAAATTTGGGCGGCGATTATGACAGCGACGCGCGGTCTGTAGGGCGCAAAGGGCGGTGGCCGTAGCGATGGAGGTGATTGCCATGGCGATGCAGCCATTGCCGGGCGGTCTCAAACTCAGGGCAGAGGCGCGCTGTTAATCGCCAAAACCGTGCGGAATGATTGTGTTCAACCAAATGTGCGACCTCATGGGCAACAACATAATCAAGCACATTTTCAGGCGCTAAAATCAGCCGCCAAGAAAAAGATAAATTACCATTGGCGGCACAAGATCCCCAACGTGAGCGGGTATCACGCAAGGTAATGCGGCCCGGTATGGGCGCGATTTTGGCGGCATGATGGTGTACCCGGGCGTGAATATCCTGGCGGGCTTGCTTTTTCAGCCAATCTTCAAGCCGTCTGCTGAGATGCGCAGATTCGCCAGCGATACAGAGCTTTGGCGTTTGTCCTGGGGCATGTCCCTGATCGTCATACCAGACTGTGCCGCGTGTCTCTGGCCGGTGGCAAAGCTGATGCGGGATACCGCGAACAGGGATTTCGGCGCCGTCCATGAAGGGGATGGGTGGCGGTAATTTGGCTAAGCGTTGGCGCAGCCATCCATGATTACGTTTTAAAAATGTCCGCACGTCTGCCAGACTGACATGGGGTGGTTTGACGACGCGTGGCTGCCCTAAACCCGGATCCACGCGCAAGGTAAGGCGGCGGGCCCGGGCAAGGCTTTTGACCTCAATCTGAAACGTTTGATCATCTAACTCAAAAGCCAGGGTTGTGCGATTGGCCATGGGCGTTTTTAGGTCACCAGGGTTGTTGACGCTTCACCTCGGCAGTTTGGCAAATGCCTTGCCAACTTGGCAAGCAGCACTTAGCCCGCCTCGTGATTCAGTAAGTATTGTTTGCGGCTCAAGCCCCAGCGATAGCCGCGTAAGCTGCCATCACTGCCGATGGCGCGGTGGCAGGGTACCACCAGGGAAACAGGGTTGGTGGCGCAGGCCCGGCCGACTGCCCGCACAGCCTTGGGCGATCCAACCTGGTCGGCGATCTGGCGATAGGTGCGGGTTTCACCTGCTGGAATTTCGATCAAAGCCCGCCAAACCCGGCGCTGAAAGGCGGTCCAGCGAATATCCAATGGGATATCTGGATGCGGCGCCCCGCCCGCCAGATAGTCCTGCACCACGGCCACATGCCGGCCAAGGCTGTGGTCATCGCGGGTTATGGTGGCCGCTGGAAAGTCGCTCTTTAATGCATCGCTGAGTTGCTGTCCGTCATCGCCAATCCCCAGGAAACAAACACCCTGATCGGTAGCGGCGAGGATCACCAAACCAATGGTATCCTCAAACAATGTATAGCGGATCAACGCCCCCTTACCGCCTTTGCCATAGGTTGCCGGGGTCATCCCAAGGCAAGCCAAAGCATTTTCATAGAGCCGACTTGCAGCCCCGTACCCAGCGCCATAGGCGGCCCCTGCAACGGCCTCACCGGCGCGTAAATTGGCTTTCAGGCGCTGCACCCTGATGGCATCCCAATACTGCCAGCTGGTGATCCCAAGATAATCGATAAACAACCGTCGCAAGCTCCGCTCCCCGAGGTTGCAGGCGGCGGCAAGTTCCGTCAATGAGGGCGGCGGTCCATCGGCTTCAGATAAAAGCCGACAGGCTTTCCGCAGGTGGATTAGGCGGGGCTCATGCGGGGTTAAATGGGTTGGATGACAACGTTTACAGGCCCGAAAGCCTGCCACTTGAGCTTCCTCGGCAAAGTCATAAAAGCGGACATTTTCCCGCTTTGGCAGGCGGCTTTTACAACTTGGCCGGCAGAAAATACCTGTCGTGACCACCGCATAGACAAAATGCCCGTCAGCTGCCGTGGCATTGTCCATTACCGATTGCCACCGTGCGTGATCGGTTTCGTACTCTGCGGCGGCGGTGTTCAACCCGGCGTGCTCTGACATGTCCGGCTCCTGTGGCGATGGTCTCGTATCGCCATTGAAAACGGCTTTGCTGCTTTGATCTATCCGCTTTTGGCCAAGTATCTCAAAGCTTGTTCAACCAGCCAATCAATTTGTCTTTAGATTGCCTCTGGTGGGCGAATGTTATGCGCGCTTGCCAGTGGCAATAAAGCTTCCATGATCCCTGGATAGAGTGTCAAACCCTCCTTCAGGGCGGCCCGTCGCCGGGTCATGGCGCGCTGTCCTGGCAGGCGCACAGCCTCACCCCCTGGGGCCGGGGGGCTGGCCTGACAGGCCGCAGCCAGCCAACTGCTTTGCCGCAAATAGGCGTCTGTGCCTGCAAACGCGGCGGGATCAATCACCTGGATGAAAACATTGGCACCCCATTGGGTGGGGCCGTCGGCGCGGCCATAGCCTGACAGCGCCTGCGTCATGGCTTCAATCATCAGCGCCAAGCCATAGCCTTTATGGCCATGATCTTTGCCGCCAATCGGCAAAATACTGCCGGGCGGATCTGTGAACAAGGCTCCTGGATCGGTGGTGGCATTGCCTGCCGCATCTTGCACCCAAGGATGGTCAAGGGATTTGCCCTCATTATGTAAACGTCCTGTCATGCCATTGGTGGTGATCGAGGCACTGATATCGATTAAAATGGGGTCAGTTTCGGTGGGAATGCCGATGGCGATGGGATTGGGGGTAAAAACAGGCGTAATTCCGCCAAACGGGGCGACACTGGCAACGGCAGGGTCAGAGCTGGCGAGGATAATCATGCAATTTGCGTCAGTGGCTCGGGTCAGGAAAGCTGCCAGACACGCGATATGATGGCTTTCGCGGATAACAACAGTTGCTGTGCCATGCTGTTTGGCCCGAGATACAGCTGTATCAATCCCGTGTGCGGTCAGCCAAACACCTGAAATCCTGCTGCCATTGAGGGCCAAAGTTGGCCCCGTATCATTGATAATCACAGGCATGTCGGTGCCGCCCATATCACCGCTGGCCAGCGCCTTCAGATAGCCTGCCGCCAGGTGCAGGCCGTGGGTGTTGTGCCCCATCATATCCGCTTCAACCAGCAGGGGTGCCACAATCGCGGCTTTATCCGGGTCCATACCATGGCCGATAAACAGGCTTTCGGTATAGGCCGACAGATCGCTTACCCGGTAGCGCGGCTCATCAGTCATCGGTGTGTCCTTGTTTCTGTGTTGTGTGTTTAATATGGCGGGCGCGGCGGCGGCGCAAATAATGCCCCCAAGCTTGCCCAGAGCAGCATATGTATCAGCCAGCCAAAGACCAGGCCAATAATGCCAAAGATCGGATCTAACAGCAGGCTGAACCGAAATTGTGCCCAGGTTGCAGCTAGCAGGTCTTGATCATAGGCCTGGGCCAGGATCACTGGCTTCAACAAACGCTGCGACTGGGCCAGTTGTTGGCGATGTTGGATCAGGCGTTGGCTGCGGCTTTGAAGGCCAGAAATAGTATCACCGGTGGCAACAACCCGGGCGTCTGCATTACTTTTTAACAAGTTAATATAGGTTTCTAAGACCATTCCGGCTTGCCGGGCAACCTTGGCATATTCGGCCAATTGGCGGGCGGCTTCATCACTGGCACCGCCCAGCCGTTGTTCATATTCCTGCACAAATTGCGGCACCTGACTGGCGCCAATGCCGCCTGACACAATCAACGCAATCAGGGCCAGTTCACGAATGAACATGGGGACATATCGACGCTGTGTCGTGGCCTGGCAGCAGCATTATTCAGCAGCTTGTTTTGGACTGGTCCGGCGGTCAAAGTTAAGATAGCCGTCACGGGTTTGCGGCAGTTTCTGATTAAGGATCCGGCTGGCGGCTACCGTGCGCAGGATTTGGGCGGTGCCACCGCCAATGGTGAACATACGGGCATCACGGGAAATCCGTTCGAGCGGCAAATTCCGTGAGTAGCCGCGCGCGCCATGTAATTGCAGGGCATCAACGGTGACTTTTAAGGCCATCTCTGAGGCAAAGATTTTTGCTTGCGCTGCCAGCAAGACATCGGGGAAACCATCCTGGCCACTGGCAGCCGCCCGCCAAATCAGCCCGCGGGCTGCTTCCAATTGGATCGACATATCCGTCAGCATCCATTGCAGGCCTTGGAATTCCGCGATGGGGCGGCCGAATTGTTCGCGTTCTTGGACGAATTCAAGCGCCAGATCATAGGCGCCTTGCGCCAAACCAAGGGCAACAGTGCCGGCCCCCACCCGTTGGGAGTTATAGGCGTTCATCAAGCTGGCAAAGCCCCGCTTGTAGCCTTGTGGCGCGGGGATCAGCATGTCGGCTGATACTTCCATGTCTTCAAAATGAACCAAGGTCTCTGGAATGCCGCGCAGCCCCATGGTCGGCTCCCGCGTGCCGATGCGCAGGCCTGGGGTAATATCGCGTTCGGCAATAAAGCCACCAATACCAAGCTCGAGGCCGTTTTCATCGAAAACGCGGGCGAAAATCACATGCAGTTTTGAGACCCCGCCACCGGTAATCCAATGCTTGGTGCCATTGATAATGTATTTATCGCCGCGTTTATCCGCGCGGGTAGTCATTTCTGTGGCGGCACTGCCAGCGTCAGGCTCGGTAATGCAAATGGCTGGTTTGTCCCCTGCCAGCACATAATCACGGGCCAATTTTTTTTGTGCATCGCTACCATCGCGCATGATTGCAGCGATCCCGCCCATATTGCCTTCGACGACAATGCGTCCTGTGACGCCGCAGACCTTGGCCATTTCTTCAACCACAATCACCGCGTCTAGCCAGTCGCGTCCTTGGCCACCCCATTCGGTCGGGATGGTCATGCCCATGAAACCAGCTTTGGTCAGGGCGGCAATGTTATCCCATGGATATTGCTCGCTTTTGTCGACATCAGCGGCACGAGGTTTGATCACGTTTTCAGCCAGGTCGCGGGCGCGGGATCGCAGCTCTCGCTGGGCAGGGGTGAGATCAAATTGCATGACAAGTATCCTTTTATTTCAGCGGCCAATCAGCGACACATCTTATAGCATTACCCTTTGGGTGCGATGCCGGTCAAATGAGAAAATGTCGCGCAATCAGGTTGTGGTCGGGCGGGTTCCACACCAATCAGCGATAAAAGCGCAATGGTTTTTTGTAACGCGGCACAGCCAATCTTGCAGAAAGACAATCTGCTGGTCAAATCGCGCATCGACGTCAGCCTCATTTTGTGCCGATAAATGTGTTTCTGGCATGGTCGTTATCCCTGTCGCGTGGTCGTTGCAAAACAGCCCATGGCGATTATGATCTATGCTGTTGGGAGATGTCCATTGCGGGAGCTGAAGTGATGCAAAACCTGAAGATTGATAGCCAAAGATTGTGGGACAGTTTGATGGAAATGGCCAAAATTGGGGCCACGCCAAAAGGGGGTGTTGCGCGCTTGGCTGGAACCGAATTAGATGGCCAAGGCCGTGATCTGTTTGTCAAATGGGCCGAAGATGCAGGCTGTCGCATTACCGTTGATAAGGTTGGCAATATCTTTGCCCGGCGTCCTGGCAGCGACCCGGACCGCCTGCCTGTCATGTCTGGCAGTCATTTAGACACACAGCCAACAGGTGGCCGTTTTGATGGTATTTATGGAGTCTTGGGGGCGTTAGAAGTGGTCCGCACCTTGAATGACGCCGGCGTTGAAACCGCTGCCCCGATTGAGGTTGCTGTATGGACCAACGAGGAAGGCTCGCGCTATTCACCGGCGATGATGGGCTCAGGCACCTTTGCTGGGGTCTTTGGCCTTGATGAGGTTTTGGCCAAGACAGCTGTTGATGGCGGTGTTTTGGGCGAGGATTTAAAAAAGATCGGTTATGCAGGCGCGCAAACGCCCGGTGATCATCCTGTCGGTGCCTATTTCGAGGCTCATATCGAACAAGGCCCGATTTTGGAGGCGGAAGGCAAGCCTGTTGGCATTGTTACGGGTGCGCAAGGTCAACGTTGGTTAGAGGTCGAGGTCACGGGCCAGGAAGCCCATGCAGGCCCAACACCCATGCCGATCCGCAAAGATGCTCTGGTTGCCAGCGCGCGGATGATTGATCTTTTAAACCGCATTGGCATGGATTTTCAGCCTCATGGCCGGACCACCTGCGGCTATCTGCAAGCGAGCCCAAATTCCCGCAATGTGATCCCAGGACATGTCTTTTTCAGTGTCGATATCCGCCATCCCGAAGACGCCATCCTCAGCCAAATGGATGCCGCTTTCAAATCAGGCGCAGACGAAATTGCTGCGGAAATGGGGGTAACGCTGGAAGTGCGTGACTTCTGGTATTCACCGCCAACACCGTTTGATGCGGCGTGTATCAACGCGGTGCGGGCAGGCGCTGCGGCCAACGGTCATCCGTCGATGGATATTGTCTCTGGCGCGGGCCATGACGCGATTTATATGGCCCGACTTTGCCCCAGCGCGATGATTTTCGTGCCGTGTGAAGACGGTATCAGCCATAATGAGATTGAAAACGCCAAGCCAGAGGATCTGGCGGCTGGCTGCGATGTTTTGCTACATGCTATGTTGGACCGGGCGATGGCCTGAGGGCATGTGCAGACCGGCTCATAGGAGCTGATATTGAGGGTCAATGAGCGCGCGACTGACGTCAAAATTGCGAATCCAAGCAGCTGTGCGGATCTGTTCTGCGGCCGGTATATCGGCGATGGTCGTTGCCCGTGGTGACGAAGATGCAGGCCAGCTTTTGTTAAAGATGAACCGTTTAGAAGCAGGCTGTGAGGTGCTGGCCGAGGTCCGCGATCGAGACGGCGCATTGGTGTGGATGAATGCCAGCGGCACCGGATTGATTAGCGAAACTGACGCTGATGCCTATCTCGCGCGGCAACGTCAAATCGATCCCGATTTATGGATATTGGAAATTGAAGACCGCGAAGGGCGTAATCCACTAACGGGGCAGGTGTAGAACTCTATCTCAATCTGCCTTGATTGCTCCATGATTTCGCCCAAATGATGTTAAAGGTTGGGTTATATCGACGGCTGTCGATGCAAAAAGGAGTGACCATGAAGAAATTAATGCGGGCCATCGTGATGGTTTCTGCCCTGACAGTCAGCGGCGCTGCGTCAGGTGCTGATTGGTCATCTCCGAGCCATGGATTTGCGACGTATCACACGTTAAAATACCCCGCTGATTTCAGCCATTTTGAGTATGTGAATCCACAAGCGCCCAAAGGTGGCCGGATCACCATTGGTGCGCAAGGCACCTTTGATAGCTTTAACCCGTTCAATATCAAAGGCGCGCCAGCGGCGCTAAGTGGGCTGATTTATGATACCTTAATGAACGGCTCGCGGGATGAGGATTTCAGCAGCTATGGCCGCCTGGTTGAAACCCTGCAATTGGCCAACGATTGGTCGGGGATGCGGGTCAAGCTGCGGGCAGAGGCCCGCTGGCATGACGGTAAGCCCCTGACAGCCGATGATGTGGTCTGGACCTTTCAGACCTTGATGACCAAGGGACGGCCCTTTTTTCGGCATTACTGGCGTGATGTGACTAAGGTGACCGCCCTTGATCGGCATCAGGTCGAATTCAGCTTTGCCCCCGGTGGCAGCCGTGAATTGCCGTCAATCTTGGGACAAATGCCTGTTTTGCCGAAGCATTACTGGCAAAATCGTGATTTCTCAAAATCAACGCTAGAGCCGCCGCTTGGTAGTGGTCCCTTTCGGATTAGCAGCTTTGAGCCGGGCCGTTATGTGGAAGTGCAGCGTGTGCCGGATTATTGGGGGCGGGATATCCCGGTCAACAAAGGCCGCTATAACTTTGATCAAATCCGTGCCGATTATTACCGTGATGGGGCGGTTATTTTAGAGGCCTTTAAGGCTGGTAAGATTGATTATCGGATGGAAAATAGCGCCCGTCGATGGGCCACCGCCTATGATTTTCCGGCCCGTGAAGAAGGCCTGGTCAACGCAACAGCCTTTCCCAATCAAGGGCCTATCGGCATGCAGGGCTTTGTTTTCAACACCCGACGGGCGTTGTTTCAGGACCGCCGCGTCCGCCAAGCATTAGGTTATGCTTTTGACTTTGAATGGTCAAATAAGACACTGTTTTTTGATCAATATGCGCGCACGAAAGGTTATTTTCAGGGACGGCCTTGGGGTTCAGAGGGCATGCCCACGGGCCGTGAGCTGGAAATTCTCAATGGCTTTCGCGATCAATTGCCCGCGGCGCTTTTTACCAGCGTCTTTGAATTGCCTGTCACCGATGGATCCGGCAACAACCGACGACAATTACGCCAAGCGATGAAACTGTTGCGGGCGGCAGGTTGGACCGTTCAGGACGGTGTTTTGAAAAATGCTGAAGGGACAGTATTTCGCTTTGAAATCCTGCTACAGTCAGGCGCGACAATGGATAAAATTGCCTTGCCGATGACCAAAAACCTTGAGCGACTCGGGATCACTGCAACCATCCGACAAGTGGATACGGCGCAATATCAAAACCGCACCCGCGATTTTGATTTTGATATGGTCGTTGGCAGTTTTGGACCGGTTCTGCCGCCTGGTAATGAGCAGCGTGAGTATTGGCATTCCAGTTCTGCTGATCAACCCGGGTCGGGCAATTTGACAGGTCTGAAAAACCCGGTCGTGGACGCTTTAGTGGCGAAGGTCATCAATGCTGCCAGTTGGGAAGAATTGCTGGCCTGCTCCAAAGCCTTAGACCGGGTTTTGCTGTGGCAATATTTGGTTATCCCGCAATTTCATGTCGCCCTTGATCGTCTCGCATTTTGGGACCGGTTCGGGCGACCGGAAAAAATTCCCACCCATGGGGTTTCGCTGCGTGGCAACTGGTGGATTGACCCGCAACGTGATGCCCGCATTCAAGCCGCCCGTGGCCAATAGGCGCGCTGAGTGATGTCAGCATATATTCTCCGGCGGTTGGTGCTGATCATTCCAACGCTGTTTGCGATCATGGTGTTGAATTTCACCATTATCCAGATCGCGCCAGGGGGGCCGGTGGAGCAAATGATCGCCCGCCTGCAAGGTACCGCAATTGATGCCACGGCGCAGATTTCAGGCGGTGGTAGTGGCGAGATTGCCAAGCCCAAGGATGTCAAAGCCAGTACCGGCGATTCTGAAAGCAGCTATCGCGGCGCACGCGGCCTTGATCCAGAGATTATTGCAGAGATTGAGCGCATGTTTGGCTTTGATAAGCCGTTGCACGAGCGGTTTTTGCTGATGGTTGGCAATTATCTGAGCTTTGATTTTGGCGAAAGTTATTTTCGTGACCGCAAAGTGATCGATCTGGTCTTGGATAAAATGCCTGTTTCGATCTCGCTGGGATTGTGGACGACGTTATTGGTCTATGCGATTTCAATTCCGCTTGGGGTTTTAAAGGCCGTGCGTGATGGTGATCGCTTTGATCTATGGACCTCGGTTCTGGTGATTATTGGTAATGCTATTCCAGGGTTTTTATTCGCCTTACTGCTGGTGGTATTTTTTGCAGGCGGAAGTTTTTTTGAAATCTTTCCCCTGCGAGGGATCGCATCTGAAAATTGGCAGAGCCTTGATTGGCCGGCCCGAATTGCAGATTATTTTTGGCATATGGTGCTGCCCATCACCGCCATGGTCATTGGCGGTTTTGCGGGCCTGACCATGCTCACCAAAAACTCCTTTATTGATGAAATTGGTAAGCAATATGTGATCACAGCCCGGGCCAAAGGGCTGGCCCCACGCCAGGTTCTCTATGGCCATGTGTTCCGTAATGCGATGTTGATTGTGGTGGCGGGGTTTCCAGCGACATTGGTGGGCGTGCTGTTTACAGGCTCGCTGCTGATTGAGGTTATTTTCTCCCTCGATGGTTTGGGTTTGCTGGGCTACGAGGCGATTATAAACCGCGACTACCCGGTTGTTTTTGCGACCCTTTATATCTTTACCTTGCTGGGTTTGGTGATGAATTTGATCGGCGACCTAACCTATGTGTTGATTGATCCACGGATCGATTTTGAACGCCGCGAGGGATGAGCCTGTGACACGCCCTTGGATCTCCCCGCTCAATCGCCGTCGCTGGCAAAATTTCCGTCGTAACCGGCGTGGTTATGTGTCGCTTTGGTTATTCCTCTTGCTGTTTATCACCAGCCTTTTTGCTGAATTCTTGGCCAATGATAAGCCGTTGTTGGTGGCCTTTGACGGTGGCTATTACAGCCCGGTATTGGTGGCCTATCCCGAGACCACCTTTGGCGGCGATTTTCCAACCGAAGCTGATTACACCGATCCATTTGTGCAAGAACTGATCGAAGAAAAAGGCTGGATTGTCTGGCCGTTAATACGGTTTTCCTATGACACAATCATCCGTGACTTGGGCCAGCCAGCACCGTCACCGCCAAGCGCGGATAACTGGCTTGGTACCGACGATCAGGCCCGTGATGTGGTGGCGCGGATGATTTATGGGTTTCGAATATCTGTTATTTTTGGCCTGATCCTGACGCTAATTAGTTCCCTGGTTGGCGTTGCCGCAGGAGCGATTCAGGGTTTTTATGGTGGCTGGATTGACCTTGGTTTTCAACGCTTTTTAGAGGTATGGGGGGGACTGCCGTCGCTTTATATCTTGATCATTCTGGCGGGATTTTTTGCGCCCAGTTTCTGGTTGTTGCTGGGGATCATGCTGCTGTTTAGCTGGACCGCGTTGACAGGGGTTGTGCGGGCGGAGTTTTTGCGGGCGCGTAATTTTGATTATGTGCGGGCGGCGCGGGCTTTAGGTGTCTCGGATATGACCCTGATGTTTCGCCATATCTTGCCAAATGCCATGGTCGCAACTTTGACCCTGTTGCCGTTTATTTTAAATGGCGCCATTACCGGCCTCACCAGTCTTGATTTTCTTGGCCTTGGCCTGCCGCCGGGATCTGCGTCCTTGGGGGAATTACTGCTTCAGGGACGCAATAATTTGAACGCACCCTGGCTTGGTCTGACAGGGTTTTTGACCTTGGCGGTGATGCTGAGCCTGTTGATTTTTGTTGGTGAGGCGGTGCGGGATGCCTTTGACCCGCGGAAAACCTTTGACGAGGAAAAACGATGAGCGCGCTTCTCCAGCTGCGTGATTTGGCGGTTCGTTTTGGTCATGGCGATAATGCCGTCGACGCGGTTAAGCAAATTTCGTTTGATTTGAATGCAGGCGAGGCGGTTGCCATTGTTGGCGAATCAGGGTCTGGCAAATCGGTAACGGCGCTGTCGATCTTACAATTGCTGCCTTATCCCCAAGCCCATCACCCCGCTGGCAGTATTGTCTTTGACGGCGCAGAATTAATAGGGTGTGACGCAGATCGCATTCGGCAGATCAGCGGCAATCGTATTTCGATGATTTTTCAAGAACCGATGACATCCTTGAACCCGCTGCATACGGTTGAAAAACAAATCAGCGAAGTGTTGTTTGTGCATAAGGGTTTGGGCCCAAAACAAGCGCGGGTACGCACCCTTGAGCTTCTTGATCTTGTGGGTATCCGCGACGCTGAAAATCGCTTGACGTCCTATCCGCATCAATTATCCGGCGGCCAGCGCCAGCGGGTCATGATTGCCATGGCCTTGGCCAATGAGCCCGAGATTTTGATTGCTGATGAGCCAACAACCGCCCTTGATGTGACCATTCAGGCACAGATTTTGAAGCTGCTTGATGATCTGCGCCGCCGCCTGGGGATGGCCCTTGTTTTGATTACCCATGACCTTGGAATTGTCCGTAAAATGGCCGATCGGGTGATCGTCATGACCGATGGTCAGATGGTGGAACATGGCCCCACCCAACAGATTTTTGAGGCCCCCGCCCATCCCTATACACAAAAGCTTTTGGCGGCTGTGCCGCGAGGGCAGCCGGCAGCTATTCCGGTGGGGTCAAAAGAAATTTTGCGGGCCAAAGATCTGCGCGTTTGGTTCCCAATCAAACGCGGGCTGTTAAAACGCACCATTGGTCATGTGAAAGCGGTGGACGGGGTCTCGCTGACGATCAGAGCGGGTGAAACCATTGGGGTGGTTGGCGAATCTGGGTCGGGTAAAACCACCTTGGCGATGGCCCTGTTGCAATTACAAAAGGCTGATGGCCGGGTCACCTTTGATGGCGCGTCGATTTCGGGGCTGGCGAAACTTCCGCTGCGGGCGTTACGGCGGCGCTTGCAGGTGGTGTTTCAAGACCCCTATGGCAGCCTCAGCCCACGCTTAACCATTGGTGAAATTATTGCCGAAGGTCTGCGCGTACATCATCCGCAAGACCTGGGCCTGGAGGGGCCAGACGGTGTGACAGCCCGGGTAGCTGACGCTCTGAGGGAAGTCGGGCTTGAGGCCAGCATGATGGATCGCTATCCCCATGAGTTTTCTGGCGGTCAACGGCAACGTATCTCCATTGCCCGGGCCTTGGTTTTGCGCCCTGAAGTGATGGTATTGGATGAACCAACCTCCGCCTTGGATATGAGCGTTCAGGCGCAAATTGTTGATTTATTGCGTGATTTACAGCGCCGCCATGGTCTGGCTTATCTGTTCATCAGCCATGATTTAAAAGTGGTCCAAGCGATGGCTCATGACATTATTGTCATGCGTGATGGTGTGGTGGTTGAACGCGGCCCGACAGCCGATATCATCGCCCGCCCCAAACAGGCCTATACCCAAGCATTGATGGCTGCAGCCTTTGATCTGGAAGCAGGTAGTGATGATGTGTTAGGCCAATAGGCAGTGGCCGTTTAATCCCCCACATGAGGAGCCAGGCAATGCCGGTTATTCTTTTCTGCTCAAATAATAATGATGACCCCGATGCCTGGCAAGCGACCCTCGCAGAACATTTTGAGGATCTTGATTTTCGCTCTTGGCCGGATCAAATGGGCGATCCAAGCGAAATTGACTATGCGCTTGTTTGGGCCCCGCCTGCGGGCGTGCTGGCAAGCTGCGTGAACTTGAAAGCGATTTATGGGCTGGGCCAAGGGGTTGATCACATTTTTGCTGACCCGCAATTGCCTGCAAATGTGCCTATTTTGCGGATTGTCGACCCTTGGATGTCACAAGCGATGAGCGAATGGTGTCTTCTACATGTCCTTAGGTTTCATCGCCAAGCCCTCGAATATGCGGAGATTACGGCGGCCAAGGCCTGGACCAAACTGCCCTTCCCCAATACCGCAACCCGGCGTGTGGGGATTATGGGGCTTGGCGCTTTAGGCAGTGATTTGGCGGGCAAGCTGACCGGTTTGGGCTTTGATGTCCGCGGTTGGAGCCGGTCCGCCAAAGATCTCGCCGGGGTGACCAGCTTTCACGGCGAAGATGGGTTAGCAGGTTTCCTGGGCAGTAGCGATATTTTGGTCAATCTTCTGCCTCTGACCATTGATACCCGTGATTTGATGAATCGCCAGCGTTTTGGTCAGCTTCCCAAAGGGGCGTTTGTGATCAATGCAGGGCGCGGCGCGACCATGGTGGAGCCTGATTTACTGGACGCGATTAATGCGCAGCAGATTGCCGGAGCGGCCCTGGATGTGTTTTGCGAAGAACCCTTGCCGCAAGATCACCCGTTTTGGGGGCATTCAAAAATTGATATCTGGCCGCATGTGGCGGCGCAGACCAATCCTGACACCGCGACCCGCCAGATTGTGGATAATATCCGCCGCTTGATGGCCGGTGAAGCCCCCGTTAACCAAGTGAATTTCAGTCGCCAATACTGACCAAATTAATGATAGCGCTGTTGCAAAAGGGCAAAAATAGCGCGGATGGTCATCGCCTCGCCGCCTTCTGGGCGGCCGGGCCGTGACGCGCGGTTCCAGGCCATCAAATCAATATGCACCCAGGGCCGCTCGGGTGAGACGAAATGCTCTAAAAACAGTGCAGCTGTGATCGCGCCGCCAAAACCGCCTGTCCCTGTGCTGGATAAATCAGCAACGGTAGATGTCAGATTGGCCTTGTAACCTGGCCATAACGGTAATCGCCACATCGGATCCCCGCAGTCGGTACCGGCAGCAGTAAGATCATCTGCCAATCTGTCATCATTACAGAACAAGGCAGGCAAATCGGTGCCAAGGGCAACGCGCGCGGCCCCCGTAAGGGTCGCGAAATCAAATAAAAGTTCTGGTTTGTCGCGGTCAGCTTCTGCCAAAGCGTCACATAAAATTAACCGCCCCTCAGCGTCCGTATTGCCCACCTCAACCGTCAGGCCCTTGCGGGTATCTAGCACGTCCAAAGGTCGAAAAGCGTTGCCAGAAATAGCATTCTCCACCGCTGGCACCAGCACCCGTAACCTGATTGGCAGGTTCAAGGCCATGATCATATGGGCCAGCGCCAAGGCCTGCGCCGCGCCGCCCATATCCTTTTTCATCAACAGCATGCCTCCGGATGACTTGATATCAAGACCGCCAGAATCAAAACACACGCCTTTGCCAACCAAAGTCACCTTTGGCGCGGTGCTTTTGCCCCAGGTGATGTCAATCAGCCGGGGGGCGTCGGCGGCCGCGCGGCCAACTGCGTGCACAGCAGGGTAATTTTTCTTTAGCAAATCATCGCCGGTAATCACCTTACAGGTGGCTTTATGCTGGCCCGCCAGTTTGCGGGCGGCAGCCGCCAGATGGGAGGGGCCAAGGTCACCCGCGGGGGTATTAATCAGGTCACGGGCAAGTGCGATCCCTTCTGCCTGCGCCAGGGTAAGACCCTTGTCTGCCCCCATGGGCCATACCAATTCGGCTTTTAACGGCGTGCTATCAGATTTGTAGCGGGTGAAACGATAACAGCCTAAAGCCCAGCCGAGGGCGGCGGCTGTGGCGGCTTTTGCCGTCGGTTTATGGCCAAGTTTATAGCGGCCAGCGGGCAATTTGCCGGGCAGGTCTGCTAAATCCCAGAGCGCAACCTCATCGCCGTCAATGCCCAAGAGGACTTCGGCCAAGGTCCCGTCAGCTGCCGGGCGCAGCATGAATTCGCCTGCTTTGGCGGTGAAACCACTTGCCTTGGCCCAGGCGTTTGCGGCGTTATCTGCACGGCCTTGCCAGTTTTCAAAAGTGGTTTTATTGACAGCTGTAATGGCGACGGTTCGCGCATTGGCGCGGTCAACCAGATAGGTCTTCATGGGGCCTCAAATCCTTCTGTTTTGATGATGTTTCAAAAATCACAGACAGCGCAATAATAGCACCGTTCAGGCCCCGAAGGTAATGCCCGTTTATCACAAAGGTTGCTTTGTTGCCCGGAACTGGGTCAAATAATATTCCAGAGGATAACGCAAAGGAAAAGTCATGACTGGCTTTAGCCTCGTGATCGGAAATCGAAATTACTCGTCGTGGTCGTTGCGGCCTTGGCTGGCTATGAAGTGGGCCAATATTGCCTTTGACGAAATCATCATTCCTTTAGATGAGCCGACCACCCGCGAAGAGATTCTGAAACATACACCATCGGGCCGGGTGCCGGTTTTAAAGCATGGCGCGATGACCATTTGGGATAGCTTGGCGATTTGTGAATATCTGGCCGAACAAGTGCCAACAGCACATCTTTGGCCAAGTGATGCAGGCGTGCGGGCCATTGCACGGTCAGTTTCAGCAGAAATGCATTCTGGATTTACCGCCCTGCGTGATCACATGCCGATGAATATCCGCTCCCGCTTTCCCGATCAGGGACGGGCGTTGGGGGTGACGGAGGACGTCAATCGGATCACCGCTATTTGGCGGCGTTGCCGCCAGCGTTTCGGGGCTGATGGCGATTTCCTTTTTGGACAATTCAGTATTGCTGATGCGATGTTTGCGCCGGTGGTGACACGCTTTCAAACCTATGCGGTTGAGACAGACACGGCGGCGCAGGACTATATGGCAGCCGTCCTTGATCTGCCGGCCATGCAGGAATGGGTGGCGGCGGCAGGCCGCGAGCCATGGATTATCGATTCCGCGGAGTTTTAAGCTACAGGCTCTGCCCGCATGCGCACTTTGGGATAATACCACAGCAAGGCAAGGCTGCGGGCCCCGAGGAATAAGATGAACGCGAGCCATAGGCCATGATTGCCAGCAAAGGGCACTGTGACCTGTAAGGCAATCCAGAAAAACAGCAGCGAGGCCAGCATCGCATTGCGCATCTCAACCGAGCGTGTTGCACCGATAAAAATACCATCGAGTTGAAAGGCAGCAACACTGATCAAAGGCGCAATGGCGGCCCACGGTAAGAAGTTGATGGCAGTCGCCCGCACAGCCTCGATATCGGTGAGAAGCGTGATAATAAAGGCGCCAAAAACATAGAAGATGAGACCGATAAACCCTGCCAATATTAACGCCATGATTGATGATTGGCGCACAGATTGGCGCAGCTGCTTTGGGTCTTTGCTGCCAATGGCGCGGCCCACCAAAACCTCTGCTGCATGGGCAAAACCGTCCATCCCATAGGCGGCCAAAGTTTGCAAATTCATCAAGGCAGCATTGGCCGCCAGAATCACCGTGCCTTGGGCCGCACTGATGTTCATGAAAAGAGCCGTCCCTGTGAGCAGGCACAGGGTGCGGATAAAGATATCGACGTTGATCAGCATCATGGCGATGATTTTTTGCCGGTTAATGATGTGCTTTAGATCAAAACCGCCTGTCAGTGGACCGACATAATGCCACAACATCACCACAGAGACGGCCAGGCCAAGATATTGCGCCACCACAGACGCCCAGGCGACACCTGCGATCTGCATATCGAGGCCGAAAACAAAAATCACATCAAAGATGATATTCGCCAGATTAACGGTAAGCTGTTGCAGCATCCCGGCACGCATCGCACGGATGCCAAAAAACCAACCGAGAATAGCGGTGTTTGCCAGTGCCGCCGGGGCGGCTAAAATACGGATCGTGAAATAGGTCTCGGCATGGCTTTCAACAACCCTGTCGCCCTCCATCAAGGCCAAGGCCAGGGTGGCGATCCAGCCGCCTAAGCTGACGCAAATGATGCCGGCGATGGCTGCCAATCCCAGTGCCCGCGCCAAGGTGGCGCGCAGCTCAACATCATCGCCAGCGCCGCTGGCCTGGGCTGCCAAGCCTGTGGTGCTCATACGCAGAAAGCCAAACCCCCAGTACACATAGCTGAAGATCAAGCCGCCAATAGCAACACCGCCAATAAAAGCCGGATCCGGTAAATGGCCCATGATGGCAGTATCCACCAGGCCAACCAATGGCACCGTGAGGTTGGCAAGGATGATGGGCCAGGCTAAGCGCCAAATATCGTGGCTGCGAATATTGCTGTCTTGAGCGTCAGGCATCGCG
>JBELLC010000023.1:25043-30596 GCA_042088965.1 Nisaea sp.
TGACCCGCCATCAACTGACTCGCCCACTGGCACCAGCGCGGGGGTCTCCGGCGGCCTTTAGGTGACCATTTTCAGGGTTCCGATAGATGGCTTGCACCGCACCCATGGACGGATCCCGGCCCGCCAGTAATTGACAGTCCAGGCCAAGGTCACAGGCAATGGCCTTGGCCGTCTCGGCCATATCTGCATCGGCAAGTAATTGTGCGGCTTCGGCATGGATTCGACCTGCACCAATAGCATCTTCAAGCGCCAGCCCGCCGACCATAAGCTGATCAATAACCTGCATCAAGGCGGTTGGAATACGGGTTGACCCAGAAGCCCCGATTGCCAGCTCTACGCCGTTATCATTAAAAGCCAGGGTTGGCATCATTGAACTGGTGGGCCGTTTACCGCCAATGATTGCATTACGGCCCCCTGGCCAGGGATCAAACAATAGCATTTGATTGTTCAGCAATATGCCTGTGCCGGGGCTGACAATGCCGGAATGAATATTCAAAGAATAGGTAATACAGGCGGCATTTCCGTCTTTATCAATGGCGGCTAAACTGGTGGTTTCGGCTGATTCGCCTGCTTTGCGTGGTGGCGGGATAAAGGCTGGGTCACCAATCGCTGTGCCGCGTTGCTCAAACATTGCCAGCATGGCTTGAGCGCGCTGGTAGAGGCGGTTGCCGGTTGCTTGGTTTTCAAGTGCGTTTAAGCCCTTTAAGACCAATTGGCCGGCCGATGGCGGTGCCATGGTGGCAAATTGCCGACCGGCGAAACGCCCCCAGGAGGGTGCCCGCCAACGGGCCTGATAATTGGCCAAGTCATTAGCGTCTAAAAAGCCGTCGTTTGCGACCATATCGGCACAGATACGGGCCCCGAGATCACCTTGGTAAAAGCAAGCCGGGCCTTTACTGGCCAGTTGCCGCAGGCTGTCGCCGTAATCAGGATTGCGCATGGGCGTCCCCACCGCAGGCAAGCTGCCATCAGGGTTTAAAAGAACCCGAATGGTCTCGTCACTGATGCGCAAGGTCGCCTCGGTGCGGGCCAGGCGCAAGGCCGGTTTATGGGCAATCTTGAAGCCCTGTTCAGCAAGCGTTATCGCCGGTTGCAAAACCTCACTTAAGGGCAGGGATCCAAAGCGGTCCAGTATGGCGGACAAGCCTGCAACCGCCCCTGGCACCGCAACTGAGCGGTGGCCGCACTCATTTTCACGGCCCCGTACTGTAATCTGATAGCCGTTAACGGGACTATGGGTGTGGTACAGCTGATAGTGGGCGGCGCGCGGTGCTGCACCGATAAAATCCAAGGCCAAGGTTTGGCCACTTTTGGCGTCATAAAGGGTCGCAAACCCGCCACCGCCAATGCCATTGTCCAGCGGCTCAACAACCCCCATGGCATAGGCGGTGGCAACAATCGCATCAAAGCCATTGCCGCCCGCCGCGAGTATTGCCACGCCTGCCTGAACAGCATCCGCATTGCCAGCGACAACGCCGCCATGACGCGGCGCGCCCGCGGCCCAGGATAGTGTTTCTCCTGCTGTCATGACGATCCCCTTGCGTTAGATTTTTTGGCAGCTTGATCTTGCGCAGATTATTGATCAGATTGCGTCCAGTGAAAAGCCTTCTACCGCAGCTGAAAAACCCAAGGAAAAAGCTATGAGCGCATCGCGCACCGTCCTGCTTGCAGGAGAAATGTCGTTAAGTCAGGCGGATAATTTGCGGGCCACCCTGCAAACAGACTGGCAGGTGCAGGCGGTAAATCCAAAGGCGTCGCCAGATCAGTTTGCGGCCTTGGTCGAAACAGCCGATGCGATGGTCTGCGGTCCGGTGCCGCATATGCCTCAGTCGGGACGCCTAAAATTGCTGCAAATTCCGTTTACAGGCCATGAATGGTTGACCCCAGAGGCTGTGCCGGCGGGGACCATCGTCTGTAATACTTTTGAGCATGAATCGACCATTGCCGAGCATGTTCTGTTGGCGATGCTGGAATTCCAAGTCGGTTTGCTGCGCGACCAAGACCCTTGGATGCGGCAGCATTCATTTCAAGGCCGCTCGATCAATACAGGCCCCTTCCGACGCGAGCTTCGCGCCGCCACCGTGGGCATTGTTGGTTATGGCCATATTGGCCGGGAAATTGCTCGCCGCGCCAAAGCCTTCGATATGCGGGTGTTGGCGCAATCACGGACCATCCGTGATGAACCTGATTTGGTAGATGAGTACTTTGGTGTTGATGGTCTTGAGACATTGTTGGCGGCCAGTGATTTTGTGATTATCTGTGCGCCCCTGTCGCCGGAAACTACCAGCTTGATCAATGCGCCGCGTCTGGCGTTAATGCGGTCTGATGCTGTGTTGATGAATGTGGGCCGCGCCCCCGTGGTTGATGAAGCTGCGCTTTATGCCGCTTTATCGACAGGTGCGTTGCGTGGGGCGATGCTTGATGTTTGGTGGCGACGCGGTGATGCCAATGATCCGTGGCCATCGCAATTTCCCTATCAGAAATTGTCAAATTTGATCATGTCACCGCATAGCTCGGCCTGGAGCCATGAGATGCTGGCCCGCCGTTGGCAATTTGTGGCCGCGAACCTTGATCGATTCGCCCGGGGTGAAAGCCCTTTGAACCAGGTTTTTACAGGCAGCGCTTCAGAGGCATGAAGGACCGGCTTGGTGGACAGCTGCGAGCAATTGTTCCAAACCTTCATCGTGGATCTGTAAAGCGCGTAAGTGGTCGATAACATCGCTTAGATAGGCGCGACTTGTGCCGCTGACCCCGGCCGCATGAGCAACCCGCGTCACCAAACAGGCACTGTCCAGGTCGCCGATATACAGCGGGTCTTGGCGGTCAACCACATAGGTTATCGCTTGCACCGGCTGGGGGTCTGTGTCTGTTAGGTGAATCATCCGTTCAACCCGGCGATAGACGGGATAAATCAGTTCACGCTGGTCAAGATAGGCGATCACATTGGCAAAATCCTGGGCGGCGATTTGATAACCAATGCCCTGGCAGCTGTCTGGGCTTTTATCTAATCCCATCACCACGCCCGGAGATGATAGACTGCCGCGATAGTGCACCGATGAGACGCATGGCCGCCGACGATAGCCATCGAGACGCGCAGGCTGTTTGGTGATGAAGGGGAAACCAGGGTTCCACATCAACGAGCCATAGCCAAAGATCCATGTTGGGGTTTGCGTTGACACTGTCATTGGGTGCACCTTGGCGACGGAACCTGTTGATTGAATGAGGCGAACAGGATGACAGTAAAATCGCTATTCTCAAGGTGCAAAGGCTTTTGGCCACGGCGCGGGCTGAGCGTGCTTTTGGTGGCGTTGGTGGGCACGCTAATGGTCTGCAGCGTGCTGTGGTGGCTGGTCGCTCGGCAAATACAGACCGCAGCACTTGAGTGGCTTGATCAACGCCAGCAAGCGGGTGACGTGATCACCTATCAGGCACTGACAGTGACAGGCTTTCCCTGGCGTTGGCAGCTACAGCTTAAAAACCCCTCATGGCAACGTCAAAGCGGCTTTGGCCAGCAGCTGTTGGCGAGTCCTGAGATTCAGATTGTTACCGCACTCACCCACTTTGGCCGCTTGAAACTGGCCGCCCCCGCAGATTTTACGGTCGCGCAAAAAGCCTTCGGTGTCGCTGGGCAATTGAGCGGCGTCTTGAGCGAAGTGCAGTTGACGGTGGATCAGATGGGGGCAATATCGGCGGGCAATCTGCGTGTCCGCACGTTGCAGGCTGAATTTGCCGGTGAGGCGGCGCGCGTTCAGCAGTTAGATTTCAGCTGGCAGGTGGATCGCGCCCCAGATGGCCCCACGCAGGCGCTGCGATTTGATCTGCGCGGGACCCATTTGCCGCAAAAACTACTTCTTGGCGGCATGGCGGATGGCCATCTTGTTGTTGACGCCGAAATCATTGGCGACATTGGCACAGGCCAGGCCGTCGATATGACGCTTTGGCGGGATAATGGTGGTCTGATCCAGGTGAAAACCTTGCAAGCTGATTTTGCACCACTGCGCCTCACCGGTGACGCAACTGTAACCTTGGATCAAGATTTACAGCTTACGGCGGCCAGCACGTTCGAAGTTGAAGGGGTCGATCTGGTGATTAAAACAGCTGCTCAAAAGGGCTATTTAACGCCACGCGCCAGATTAATTGCCGAAATCCTGATTGGCAGTTTAAGTCAGCGAAAACAGGGTCAGGATGCTGGCACCATCGAATTGCCCCTGAGCCTTCAGGCAGGCCAGCTATGGCTGGGACCGTTGGCGATTGCGCGCGTGCCAAGACTGCCATGGCAGACGCCATAAACGCCGACTTAGTCTGTCTTTGGTGCAGGTTCTTTTGGGTGCGGCGGGATATCTTGCTTGGCGTCAATCACCCCCCGGCGAATTTCGCGGGTGCGGGTGAATAGCTTTTCTAAAGTATCGCCATCACCCCACCGAATGGCGCGTTGCAGATAGGTTAAATCCTCTTGAAACCGTTGCAGCATCTCTAAAACAGCTTCTCGGTTATTCAAGAAAACATCGCGCCACATCACCGGGTTAGAGCCCGCCAAACGGGTAAAGTCACGAAACCCTGAAGCGGCAAAGCGAATCACATCGCGCTTCATATGTTCTTCAAGGTCGGTGGCTGTGCCGACAATTGTATAGGAGATGAGATGAGGTAGATGAGAGGTCAGCGCCAAAACCTTATCGTGATATTCCTCATCCATGATCTCAACAATGGCGCCAATATGTTGCCAAAGGGCGGTTAAACGCTCAATCGCGGCGGGCTCACAATTGGCGGCCGGCGTCAAAACCCAATAACGGCCCTCAAACATTTCCGCAAAGCCTGCATCTGGACCGCTTTTTTCCGTGCCCGCCAAAGGATGACCTGGGATCAGATGCACGCCAGCGGGCAAATGCGGTGCAATGTCTCGGGACACAATACATTTGATGGAACCGACATCGGTCAAAATAGCCCCGGGTTGCAGGGCAGGGGCGATCTGCTCTGCCAAGGCACCATAGGTGCCAACGGGTGTACACAGGACCACGCAATCCGCACCGGCAACCGCTTTGAGGGGGTCGGCATGAACAGAATCTGCAATCTCAAGGGCCAGGCTGCGCTCGCGATTTGTTGTATCCATATCCGCGACAGCAATATGCCCCACCACGTTACCAGACCGCCGAATGGCCCGGCTGATCGAGGAGCCGATCAGACCATGGCCAATGATGGCAATGCGATCAAATAAAGGGGCCTGGTGGGTATTAGCCATCGACATCGACCGGTTGGCGCATAAATTCGGTAATCGCTGCAACCGTCGTCTGCATTTCAGCTGCTGTACCCATCGAAATGCGCACATGTGCAGGCAACCCATAATCGCCAAGTGCTCGCACCAGGATATTGCGTTGATCCAGAAAAGCGCGCGCTGATAGAGCGTCCCGGCCAGGGGTCGTGGGGAAACGCAGCATCACAAAATTAGCAACTGTTGGCTCTACGGTAAGGCCAAGGGCAGTCATTTTTTCGCCAAACCACGAGATCATATCAACATTATGACGCATCGATTTGTCATGGAAGTCATGATCCTCAAGG
>JBELLC010000024.1:0-9823 GCA_042088965.1 Nisaea sp.
CGCAAATCAATCACGAAACCAACCAAAGCATCGCCGATCTCAGCTTTCAAATCTGCCATGGAGGATTGCAAGCCCGTTGTCGACTGTTCATTAAAGGTCGTGATGCGGACATAGCCAACATTGCCAATGGCCCGCGCACGAACAGATTTTATCTTAATAATTGCGCGCTTGAGGGTAACATCAAAGGGCTCTTTTGCTTGCCGCCGAACAGTGATCGTAATATCGGAATCAACAGGACCGCGCATTTTATCAACGGCCTCATTCAAGGTCAGGCCCAGGATCGCCTCATCATCGATATGGGTTATCAAATCTCCTGGTTGCAAGCCTGCATCATGGGCAGGCGTGCCATCAATCGGCGAGACAACCTTGACCAGTCCCGATTCCATCGTAACTTCGATCCCCAGGCCGCCAAACTGGCCGCGGGTTTGAACCTGCATATCACGGAAGCTATCAGCGTTGAGATAGCCAGAATGCGGATCAAGCGAGGTCAGCATGCCATTGATCGCTGATTCAATCAGTTGCTTGTCATCAATTTGATCAACATATTTCGCCCGCACCCGTTCGAACACGTCGCCAAATAAGTTCAACTGACGATATGTTTCAGACGAATTCGTTGCTTGCGCATAACTGGATGCAGGCAAGGCTATCAACAACCCCAGCACAATCAGTGTGCTGCGAGCAATAGCTGCCATTTTCCAACCTAAGATATAAGCTTTAACTGCCATTTTCATCTAACCGTCCGCATCCAATATTTGCGGGACCAACCAGGGTAATGGATCAATTGGCGATCCATTATGGCGAATTTCCAAATACATCTCTGGTCGCCCCCCACGGGTCCCTTGTTTCTGGTTCATAACACCAACAGGCTCACCAGCAAGAACAGCTTGGCCAACAGTTGAATAAATCCGCCCCAAGCCCGCCAGCAGAGTATGATATCCGTATCCATGATCAATGATTAATATTTTCCCATAGCTGCGAAAAAAATCAGCATACAGGATATGACCATCATACAAGGCGACCACAGGTGCGCCGGGACGAGTCTTGATTTTAATGCCTTGGGCCGTTTGCCCCCTCATTTCAGGATCGCCAAAGCGTTGCACAACACGGCCAATTGCAGGGGAGGATAAATGACCTTTATGGCGCACAATCGATGACGGCAATAGCGCTTGACGGCGAGCGCCGTCTGCGGCCCGGCCAGTTGAAAAATTTGCTGCCGGCGGCTGTCTTAAGGCAGTCAATTGCGTTCCCTTAAGCGCGGGAGGCTCCGGGCTTGTTTGCAACTTCTGCAACAAGCCTCGAAAACTTTTAGCGGACCGTGCAAGCGCCGCTAATTTTTCCTGTGATTTGCCCGCCGCACCACGACTACTGGTTAACAAAGCTGATTTCTCAGCCAGCAATGCTTCTAATTGCTGTTGCTCTTGGCGATAGACAGCTGTCATCTGGCGCAAGTTTTCTTGTTCGGTTTCAATGGTACGGCGCATCTCTGCAGTTTTATCGATCTGCACACGTAACATTTGCCCCGCCAAGGAGACCCGCGCAACAGCACTTTCAAGGAGCAAGGCCGCCCGTGCGGTGTCGATGGCCGAACCTGGCCCGACAATAATGGCTTCTGGCGGACGACGCGCAAGTTTTTGCAAGGTTATCGCAAGTTTCGTTAACGATTTACGCAACCCCATTAAGCGTTCTTTTTCCGATTCTTCGGTAAAGATCAATGCTGCCAAGCGGCTTTCAATGGTTTGCAATTGACGTTGCTGGCCCTGTGTCTTTGCGGCGCGCGCGATCAATTCCTGACGAAGGGTTTCTATTTGTGCTGCCAATTGTTTTTTGACGCCATCTAAGTGTGTCTGCTGTCCCGTGGGCGGCGACTCCGCCCGCAATTCACCGCCCAAATTCAGGCTTAACACACCCCATAACGCTGCCGCAAAAAAGCTGGCTAAACGCACAGAATCACCTCTAATCCGCTGCCCTGGTGAGGACCAAATCATGGTCTTCACTCAGTAAAGATCGCCCTGTCATTCCTGCCGGTGCCGCTAGTCCCATCAAGCGCAGTAAAGTCGGCGCAATATCAGACAACCGGCCAGAACGCAGCTGCTTAATAGCAGTTGGACCGTTCACCAAAACCGCCGGGACTAAATTGGTAGTATGCGCAGTATGCGGCCCCACTGTTTCAGGGTCCGTCATCTGCTCAATATTGCCATGGTCAGCCGTGATCAATAGACAGCCTGCCGCCGCGCAAATAGCGGCGTCAATGCGCCCCAGACACTGATCAACTGTCTCGACCGCGTCGATTGCTGCCGACAGCACACCTGTGTGTCCAACCATATCAGGATTGGCAAAATTACAGATAATCAGCTCATAATCGCCACTGGCGATGGCTGCAACCAATTGATCACAGACCTCAACCGCTGACATTTCTGGCTGCAAATCATAGGTCTTGACCTTTGGCGAGGGGACCATGATGCGGGTTTCACCTGGGAATTCCTGCTCCCGCCCGCCATTCAGGAAAAAAGTGACATGCGGGTATTTTTCCGTCTCCGCGAGGCGCAATTGCCGCTTTCCAGCCGCTGCCACCACCTCACCGAGGGTATCTTTCAAATCGACCGGTTGAAACAGCGCAGGAAACCATTGATCCAGCGCACGAGAATAGGAAATCATGCCCAATTGAGCACTGAAAACCGGCAAAGCCCCAGTGTCAAAACCGTTGAAATCAGGATCAACCAATGTGGTCAAAATCTCACGGGCGCGGTCGGCGCGGAAATTCGCCATCAGCACCCCATCACCATCAGCAATACCAGCATAATCGGCAATCACTGTCGGGGTGACAAACTCATCATTTTCAGCACGGTCGCGGGCGCCTTGTAACGCTGTTGACAGATCTGCCGCAACCGCGCCCTTGCCCCAACGAATGGCCTGATGGGCCTGTTCAACCCGGTCCCATCGTTGGTCCCGATCAAGCGCGAAAAACCGCCCGATAAGGGTCACAATCCGGCCTGCATCACCAACATCGGCCACGAACCGCTGCACGTCTTCATCCGCCGCTCTGGGAGCTGTATCCCGGCCATCTAGAATGGCATGGATACAGACCTCGAGGCCTGCTGCCGACAGGATACGCGCCAGGGCAACGATATGGTCCTGGTGTGAGTGCACCCCGCCCGGGGAGAGCAACCCAAGCAGGTGACAGCACCCACCCGCCGCGGCAATGCGCGCGGCAAAAGCTTGTAATTGAGGGTTTGACGCCAGCGCCCCAGAGGCCACGGCGGCATCAATACGGGGCAGGTCCTGCATCACAATCTGACCCGCCCCGATGTTCATGTGGCCAACTTCAGAATTGCCCATTTGGCCCGCCGGCAAACCAACGGCCTCAGCCGAGGCATCAATTCGCCCCGTTGGACAGGTTGCCCGCAATCGATCATAGGTTGGGGTCGCGGCCAAACTGATGGCATTGTCTGGCGCAGCCTCACGCTCGCCCCAGCCATCCAGAATGCAGAGGACCACAGGCGCCTGTCCGGTGGCAGATGTCAGCTTCGTTTCCATGAGCCCTTATATCGCAGTTTAACCAATCTCGGCTAGTCTCGGTGATAGGGATGACCACTCAGAATTTGTTGCGCCCGGTAGATTTGCTCGATCACCATTGCCCGTGCCAACATATGCGGCCAAGTTAGCCGGCCCATCGCCAAGACCAAATGGGCCGCCGCACGGACAGATTCATCAAGGCCATCTGCCCCCCCTAAAATAAACGCCACATCAGCCTGTCCAGCATCGCGCCATGTACCAAGGTGTTTGGCAATTTGCGGACTCGACAGGTCCTGACCACGTTCATCAAGCGCAACAATACGCGCCGCAGACGGGACCGCAGCTAACAGCGCGGCCGCCTCACGGCGGCGACGCTCGTCGGTCGATCCCAGTCGGCGATCATCAATTTCTTTTAAGCGCACCGGCGGGTGCATACGATCCGCGTAGTCCTGCCATAGACGACGCAAGATACCGGATTTCGCACGACCAACGGCGATAACAGTGAATCGCATCATCGCGGTTTTGCCACCCTCAACGCTCGGCGGGTCTAGTTTTGAGAGACCGTCTGGACCATGGCGTCACCGCCCGTAGAGCCAATTTGGTAGCTTGTGGCAACCGGATCAACCATCCACATCTTCTCGATACCGTAAAACTCGCGCACTTCAGGGCGGAACAGATGGACGATCACATCGCCAGCGTCAATCAGCACCCAATCACCTTGGGCCTTGCCTTCGATGGCCGCGTCCTTAATGCCTGTTTGTTTGAGTTTCACCACGAGATGATCGGCCATGGCGGCAACCTGACGTTGTGAACGCCCTGTTGCAACAACCATAAAGTCGCCGAGAGTCGATTTACCAGCCAAATCAATAACCACTAAATCTTCCGCCTTGTCGTCGTCCAGTGAGGTCTTGACTAGATCGAGCAGGGCATCGCCATTAAGGCGATCGAACAGCTTGGCTATGATACACTCCTTAGCATAAACAGGATCGATAGTGTCTTCCAGCTGCACCATGCAGCCGTCTTTTAAGCGTCGCCAGTGACGACGACATCGCCTACCCGTTTATCCTTCTGGCGGGCGCGAATAGCCGTCGCTGCCGCAGGGTGCCGGACAGTATGCAAAAACACCCATGCTGGCGGCACCATGCGTGATAAACGTCGTGCCCGTCTTTCCGCCACCTGAAAGCGGCGGAAACGACGCGCCACCGTGCCGTTTATCGCTTTAAGAGAATACGGCGGACGATCAAAAATCGCAACCGGCATGGTATGAAGTATTTGCGACCATCGCGCCCAGGCGTGAAATTGCTGTAAATTATCCGCCCCCATAATCCACACAAAGCGTGCCGTCGGGCTGCGTTGCGACAACCACGATAACAGATCAGCTGTATACTGACTGCCCAGGCGGCTTTCAATATCGACAACTTTGATCCGGGGATGTCGGGCGACCGCCTTCGCACTGGCAATCCGCTGGTGCAAACTGGCCATGCCAGTTGTTGTCTTCAGGGGGTTTTGTGGCGAAACCAGCCACCAAATCTCGTCCAGCGCCAACCGCTTCAATGCCGCAACGGCGATATGCCGGTGGCCTGCATGCGCGGGATTGAACGAGCCGCCCATCAAGCCAATCGCCAGCGACCGCCGTTCCGCCCCATTGCGGGGCACGGATATTGCCGCCAAAGAAGAGCGCCAGCGTGACATTACGGGCGTGTTTGCCCTGTGCCACGCACCAGGTACTTAAAGCTTGTCAATTGCTCTGTCCCAACCGGGCCGCGGGCATGCAAGCGACCGGTAGAAATACCAATTTCTGCCCCCATGCCAAATTCACCGCCATCGGCAAATTGTGTTGACGCGTTGTGCAGCACAATGGCGCTGTCAACTTGCGTTAAGAATTGCTGTGCGGTCGCCGCATCAGTGGCAATAATGCTATCAGTATGATGCGAGCCATAATGATTGATATGCTCAATGGCCGCGGCCACACCATCAACCACCCGCACCGATATAATCGCGTCTAAATATTCCGTTGACCAATCCGCCTCATCCGCCAGTGCCATTGACGGCACCAGAGCGCAGGCAGCGGCATCACCGCGCAAATGGCACCCTGCAGCGGTTAAATCTTGCGCCAGGGACGGCAATAAACTGTCCGCAACAGCACCATCAATCAACAATGTCTCTGCCGCACCGCAGACACTGGTTCGGCGCATTTTGGCATTCACCACAATATCGCGCGCCATCTGCGCATCCGCGCTGGCATTCACATAAACATGACAGAGGCCCTCAAGATGCGCAAAGACGGGGACCTTACTTTCGTTTTGAACCCGCTCAATCAGGCTTTTACCACCGCGCGGCACAATCACATCAATCACCCCGTTGAGCGATAGCATCGCCCCAACAGCGGCCCTGTCACGGGTCGGCACCAGTTGAATAGCAGCGGTTGGCAGGCCCGCAGCGCGCAAGCCTTGATGCAAGCAATCAACAATCGCCCGGGAGGAATGAAAGCTTTCTGAGCCCCCGCGCAAAATTGCGGCATTGCCTGCTTTCAGACACAGACTGCCCGCGTCAGCAGTCACATTTGGCCGCGATTCATAAATAATCCCAATCACCCCAAGGGGCACACGCACCCGCTCAATCGCCAAGCCATTGGGCCGCTGCCATTCTGCCATGATATGGCCAACCGGGTCTTCAAGATCGGCGATCACCCGCAAGCCATCGGCAATGGCGGTAATCCGCTCTGGGGTTAAAACCAGGCGGTCAATCAAGGCCTCGCGGACAGCTTTTTCACGGGCATGGTCCAGATCAGCGGCATTGGCCGTCAGCAATTGGTCATGGCTTTGATCAAGCGTTGTGGCTGCCACCTGCAAGGCCTGATCTTTTTGTGCCCGCGATGCGAGCGCCAAAACACTGGCCGCCTGCCGTGCCGCAGCCCCCATCGCCGCAATTGTCGCGTTAACGTCCTGATTGCCGGTGGTCTCAAGAGCTGTATCTGGCATGTTCATGACCTATTGTTGTGCGTCTTCACCGGCTGTCATGACCAAATCATCCCGGTGAATAATTTCATCGCGTCCACGGTAGCCGAGGATGGCCTCAATTTCACGCGATTTATGACCAATGATTTGTACCGCATCGGCTGCTGAATACGCTGTCAGGCCTCGGGCGATCTGACGTCCTGCCGGGTTCAGGACCCGCACCAAGTCACCACGGGCAAAGTCACCCGTCACCTTTGTTACCCCCGCAGGCAGCAGGCTTTTTCCCCGCTCTAAGGCACCGATTGCGCCCGCATCGAGGACGACATCCCCTTGTGGATTCAGGCCGCTGGCGATCCAACGCTTACGGGCACCACCAGGGTTACCACTGGCTTGAAACCAGGTTGCCCGGCCAGCATTTTCCAAATGCTGGATCGGATGCAATTTTTTACCATCGAAGATGGCCATCTGGCAGCCGGCGGCCGTGGCAATCTTAGCCGCAGCAATCTTTGTCACCATTCCGCCAGAGGCAAAATCACTGCCCGCGCTGCCAGCCATTGCCTCAATCTGCGGCGTGATCGCGCTCACCAGCGGGATATGAGCGGCATTTGGATCGGTTTTGGGATCAGCCTGATACAAGCCATCAATATCTGACAAGAGCAAAAGCGTATCAGCGCTGATCATCTGCGCTACCCGCGCACCCAGCCGATCATTATCGCCAAAGCGGATTTCTTCGGTGGTGACACTATCGTTTTCATTGATCACCGGCACCGCCCCCAAGTCTAATAATTGGCTGATTGTGGCGCGGGCATTTAAATGTCGGCGGCGAATTTCGGTATCGGCTGTTGACAGCAGGATCTGTGCAACCGTCAACTGGTGGCGATTGAGCGAATCTTGATAGGCATGGGCCAGCCGAATTTGCCCCGTCGCAGCAGCTGCTTGTTTTTCCTCTAAGCGTAAATTGCGATGCGTCAGCCCCAGGTGATGGCGGCCCGCAGCAATCGCCCCCGAGGAGACAATCACAACTTGCTGTCCGCGGCCATGCAGGCGGGCGATATCATCAATTAAAGCGTCTAACCATCGGCGTTGAATCCGCCCACTGCTGCTGTCCACCAATAACGCTGAGCCGATTTTAACGACCAGACGCTGGGCCGTGGCCAAAGGGGCCGCAGCAAATAGATTTTGATTGCCGCCGCTCATAATGGTTGCCAGCTGCCGCCCTGTGCTTGGCCGTCAATCTCTGCCGCGTCCATCCCGCGCGATGCCTTATCCGCATCTATCCGGGCTTGCATCACCTTGGCCCGGCGGCGCGCCCGCTCTTGGCTGACATAGCCATGCAAGACGCCCAGCAAATCATCCATGCCATTGCCCGCAAAACCGGAAATCAAATGCGGCCGGAAGCCATGAGCTTCTTCAAAAAGCTCTAGCACGGCATGGGAATCATCATCGCCAAGTGCGTCAATCTTATTAATCGCCACAACTTCAGGCTTTTCAGCGAGGCCACCACCATAGGCCGCTAATTCAGCGCGGATCACGTCATAGGCCGCAATCGGGTCTTCGCCAGCACCATCAATCAAATGCAAAAGTGCCCCGCAGCGTTCCACGTGCCCTAAAAACCGGTCGCCCAGGCCAGCACCATCATGGGCACCTTCGATCAATCCGGGAATATCAGCGAGAACAAATAAATCCTCACGCCAACTCGCAACCCCCAAATTTGGATGCAAGGTTGTGAACGGATAGGCCGCAATCTTCGGCTTGGCCCGTGATACTGCCGAGAGCAAGGTTGACTTACCCGCATTTGGCAGCCCAACAAGGCCAATATCCGCAATAAGTTTCAGGCGCAGCCAAACCCAGAATTCCGCCCCAGGCCAGCCAGGCGATGAGCGCCGTGGGGCCTGATTGGTGGAACTTTTATAATGCGCATTGCCAAAACCGCCATCGCCGCCATGGGCCAGGATCACTTCTTGGCCGACCTCGGTAAGGTCTGCCAGGATTGTGCTGCGGTCTTCGCTGAGGATTTGCGTGCCAACAGGCAAGCGCAGGACCGACGGCTCACCCCCGGCGCCGGTGCGGTTACGCCCCGACCCTGACCAGCCACGTTGCGCTTTGAAATGCTGTTGATAACGATAGTCAATCAGTGTGTTCAGGCCATCCACACAGATCGCCACAACATCACCGCCCCGGCCACCGTCACCACCGTCCGGGCCGCCATATTCCACATAGGCTTCGCGGCGAAAACTGACACAGCCCGTGCCGCCGTCGCCGCTTTTAATAAAAACCTTAGCTTGGTCGAGGAATTTCATCGGCCCCGCAATCATCAAACAAAAAGGGGAACGGACGCGCCATTCCCCTTGTCATCAATCGGTCAGAGAACAGCCTTACTCGGCTGCCATCGCCATTGGTTCAACTGTGACATAGGTCCGGCCGCCACGCTTGCGCAGAAACGCCACTTTGCCGTCGCTCATCGCAAATAAGGTGTGATCGCGGCCCATGCCAACGTTCTCACCGGGATGGAATTTGGTGCCGCGCTGACGGACCAGGATATTACCCGGGATAACAGCTTCGCCGCCATATTTTTTAACACCCAAACGTCGGCCTGCTGAATCGCGGCCATTACGGGAGCTACCACCTGCTTTTTTATGTGCCATTTATCTTACTCCTCCGCGCTGGCGGCGGGCTTCTTCGCCGACGAGATTGCACCAATCCGCAACACGGTCAAATCTTGGCGATGACCTTGAGTCAGCCGGGAATCTTGACGACGGCGCTTTTTGAAAACAATGATTTTCTTGCCGCGTGTCTGCTCTAAAACTGTCGCTTTCACAGAAGCGCCATCCACGATTGGTGTGCCGACAGTGACACCCTTATCATCTCCCAGCATCAGAATCTGGTCGAGCTCAATCTCTTGGCCCGCTTCAACTGGAAGCTTTTCGACTTTGATGACATCTTCAGGGGCAACTTTGTACTGTTTGCCACCAGTTTTGACCACTGCGAACATCATTTCGTTCCTGCAATACTTTTCGGCGCAACTGACCGTCAGTCACGCAAGTCGGCGGAATATACTGGCGTCGGCGTGGCTGTCAACCTCAAACAGCCGCCAGAACCGTTATTTACCGCTTTGTCCGCTGGCGACGCAGGCCAGCGGGGTCAGGTAGCGGAGCGGATCTAAATGCCGCCACAGATCGGCTTTTGAAGCCATCCTTTAAATTCCATCACGAAGGCTTTTCAACCCTGCCTAGGGTCTATATAACCGCTCGAACGGAGAGGTGCTAGAGTGGTTGAATAGGCTAGTCTCGAAAACTAGTGTGGGGGCAACCCCACCGAGGGTTCGAATCCCTCTCTCTCCGCCATTTTTGTTT
>JBELLC010000024.1:9923-30361 GCA_042088965.1 Nisaea sp.
TTGACCGATCGCGTTATTCTGGCGATTTTTGTGGCTGAACTGCTGCTGCGCATTTATGCCCATGGACGCAATTTTCTGCGCGACCCCTGGGGCTTATTTGATCTGTTTGTGATCATCATCGCGCTTGCCCCCGCAAGCGAGGAATTCAGCGTCTTGCGGGCGCTGCGGGTGTTGCGCGCCCTGCGCCTTGTGTCCGGCGTGCCACGGCTACGCCGGGTCGTGACGGCGCTGTTAAACGCAGTCCCGGGGATCGGCTCGATTGGTCTCTTGCTGGTTCTCGTTTTCTATGTTTTCGCTGTCATCGCCACCAAACTCTTCGGCAGTGACTTCCCTGACTGGTTCGGCAATGTTGGGGAATCGATGTATACCCTGTTTCAAATCATGACCTTAGAAAGTTGGTCGATGGGCATTGTCCGCCCGGTAATGGCAGTGTTCCCGCACTCTTGGGTATTTTTTATTCCATTCATTATTATCTCTAGCTTTACCGTGCTGAACCTGTTCATCGCAATCATTGTCGATTCCCTGCAAAGCCTTAGCGAAGATGACCGCGATGCAAAAGCAGCGGGCGCAAAAGACCACACGCGCGCTGACGCAGACGCCCCAGACGTAACCGTCCCAGACGTGACCACCCTCTCGAAAGAAATCGCCGACCTCAGAGGCGAGATCACCGCCCTGCGCGAAGCATTACGAAAATAGGCCGCCGCAGCCTGGCGCGGCCTGTTCCGTCAATGTGCGCGGTGATGCCTTGATGGCGTTCAGCATGGCTTGCACCTTTTCGGTGCGGTGCAGGTCCACATGGGTGACCAGCCAAAGAGGCACTGCCCAGATAGGATCAGCGGGCAAAACAGCCTGAAAATCACCCCGGGCGCGGGCCTCATGATCACTGATAAAGCCGAGGCCAATGCCGGCTGACATGGCGGTGATGATAACCGCATCATGACGTGACGATAGGGCCGTCATGCCGGGGCGTATATGAGCGTTAAGCCAGGGTAAGAAGGGCAAACGCCGACCGCCTGCCTCTGGCAAAACAAAGCGATGGCCGCTCAAATCCTGTGCATTCTTTGGCATGCCAAAGCGCTGCACATAGTGCTGATGGGCATAGAGGTTAAAGCCAGCATGGCCAAGCAAACGCACAACATAGTCTGGATGATCTGGCTTGCTGCCGACGCGCAAGGCGATATGTGCCTCGCCATACTCGAGCCGTGCTAAATCTTCACTGACATCAATGATCACCTGGCAACGCGGGTTTTCTGCTTGAAACGCCGCAATCGCTGGCATGACGCATCCGGCAAAAGCGGGCAGCAATGTCAGTTTAATCTGGCCGTCAATCTGTGCCTTGCCAGCCCGCACCCGGCCCACAAGGTCGGTGACCAAAGCATCGGTTTTTTCAGCAACACGTAGAACATCCTCACCCACCTCGGTGAGGGTATATCCACGGGCATGGCGGATGAAAATAGGGGCCCCAATCGCTGCCTCAAGGGCGTCGATATGGCGGTTGACCGTCGCTCGGTGAATCCCCAGCCGATCCGCCGCAGCGCTGACGGTTCCCAAACGCGCAACCTGATAAGCGGTGCGCAGCTCTGCCCATTTATCCATATTCGTCATGCTCTTTTTGCGCGCATAAAATGCGCATTATCGCTCATTGTGATCAATATTTATTCATATCATCTATGGCGCAACAGACAACCGTAAATGAGGACAGATCAAATGACCCAACCGGCAAAAATCATTACCATCGCCGCCAGCAACAGTGTGCATTCCATCAACAAGCGCCTGCTTCAATATGCAGGCACGGTTCTGCAAAGCGACTTGCGCGCAGACATCGACATTGAACCTCTTGATCTCATGGATCATGAAATGCCGATCTACAGTCCTGAACGGGAGGCTATCGGCATCCCCCAGCAGGCTCATGATTTTTATCAGAAAATTGGCGCCGCCGATGGTGTCATGATTTCCTTTGCTGAACATAACGGCACCTATACAGCAGCCTTTAAGAATATCTTTGATTGGACCAGCCGCATCGAGATGCAGGTCTTTCAAGATAATCCTGTCATGCTTATGGCGGCCTCAATAGGGCCGGGCGGTGCGCAACATGTATTGGCAACAGCGAACGCCAGTTTCCCAAACTTTGGCGCACGGCTCACATCAAGCTTTTCCGTTGGGCTTTTTGATACACATTTCGATCACGCCGCAAATCGCCTAACAACACCTCAATTAGACAGCGACCTCCGCAGCGCGTTACGGGCATTTAAAGCTGCGCTGCAGACCACCGGTCATCCCGCGATTGCCGACGTAAAGGCCCGTTCCAGATAGTCATCCCATAGCCAGGATCGGCGCGCCCAACGCCACCAGGCCTCGCCGCGATCTTGTGTGGCTTCTAAGGCTTCCATTTGCTGGATAAATTGCACACCCCGGGCCTCATTCTGACCGCGCAGATCATCCCAAACCTGCTCTAGAGTCACCAGCACGCTTAACCGTAAATGTAGGAATTCATGATCATCACTCTCGTCCAGATAGCCTTCAAACTCTGGGTCACGGCGCATCGCAATCTCGCGCATAACAAGGCGCGTTATCGCCTGATACATAGGTGTATTCAAGTCATTGAGGCGCGCCATTACCCGGTCACCACGGGTATCAATATCGCCAATGTCGCCGCCGTTTAGAAAAATTGGCTCAGCCATGTCTTGCTCCTTGGGTCTGCATCTCAAGATGATCCGCTGGCGGTGAACGTCAATGCCCCATAGCGCCAAGAATGCACTGTGGCGGACTGCCATCTGAAACCACAACACAGGCCAGAAGCAGGCCATACAAGCAGTTGTCAGCAACCAGCCCACATGCTTACATGGACGCAGCAAGCGCCGCCATGTCGCCGCGACCGGCGCGCTGCGGATGCCACCTGAAAAACAATCACACGATAATATTGAGGGAAAACAATGATTTTACTGCATGCACCTACGTCGCCTTATGTGCGCAAAGTCTTGGTCTTGGCCCATGAGACAGGCTTGATTGATCAAATTGACATCCAGTCCGTGCAGACCTCGCCAGTGACCCGCAATGAAGACATCACAGCCGCAAACCCTGTTGGCAAAATTCCAACCCTTATTTTACCGGATGGTGTCGCGTTATTTGATAGCCGGGTAATTTGCGAATATCTCGATAGCTGCCATGACCAAGCACCGCTGTTTCCCGCTGCCGGACCAGCGCGCTGGCAAGCGCTGCGCCTCCAAGCGATGGCAGAAGGTATTTTAGATGCCGGGGTATCGTTGCGCTATGAAACATTTTTGCGCCCTGAAGCTTTACGCTGGACAGACTGGGTCGATGGCCAAACAGCGAAAATCACAGCGGTATTAGATGACTGGCAGTCAACCGCAGATACCCCCCCGAATATGGGAATTGGTGCCATCGCCATGGCCTCTGCCCTTGGCTATTTGGATCTGCGCTTTGGGCATTTGAATTGGCGCCATAACCGGCCTGAACTCGCCGCCTGGTTTGCCGACTTTGCCGGTCGCCCGTCAATGGTGGCCACACAGCCTGCGGGATAGGGCGTTGGTCCAATAAAGGACACCAGGAGGACAGTGATTGAAATGGCTGAGCTAACCCAGAACGGCGGATTGATGGCGTCGATCATCACTGTGGCACTGAGGCCGAAGTGATCACTCCCAGCTCATGATCTGCCGGGATTATTCGCCAGCCATACGCGGATAGTCGGTATACCCTTCACGACCACCACCATAGAAGGTTGGCCGATGATAGGGCGTTAGCTCTGCGCCCATGCGCAAGCGTTCCGGCAAATCAGGGTTGGAAATGAAATAGCGGCCAAAGGCAATGGCGTCAGCATCCCCTTTGGCCAGCATGGCGTTGGCGCTATCGCCTTTGAAATTCCCGGCCGCGATAAGGATCCCCTGCCACATGGACCGAAACAGTTCAGCCGCCGAGGGCACATTTTGGTGGTCCACATCACGTTGCCCTGCACCACTGGCGCGCGGCTCAATCAAATGCAAATAGGCCAGGTTAAGACGATCAAGCGCTTGAATCAAATGGCTGTACAGGGGCATCGGTTCCGCCTCGCCGCTATCATTGGCAATACCGAAGGGGGATAACCGAATGCCAACGCGATCCGCGCCACAGACATCGATAATCGCCTGCGTCACCTCAAGCACCACCCGGCAGCGGTTTTCAATCGAGCCGCCATAGCGATCGGTGCGGTGATTGCTGCGAGATTGCAAGAACTGCTCCAGAAGATAGCCGTTGGCCGCATGAATTTCGACACCGTCAAAGCCACCTTCAAGGGCGCAGCGTGCTGAATGTGCATAGCGTGCCGCAAGACCCGCCACCGCGTCGGTCGACAGGGCGCGCGGAACCGGCAAGTCTGCAACTGAAAAATCTGGCAGCAGGACTTTGCCGGCGGCTGGCACTGGTGACGGGGCCAAGGGCGCGCCGCCATCAGGTTGATACAAGGGGTGCGAAAGCCGCCCCATATGCCAAAGCTGTAAATAAATTTTACCACCTTTGGCATGCACCGCTTCAGTGATCATTTTCCAAGCCGCAACCTGTTCTGGGGAATGCACGCCCGGGGTACTGGGTGCGCCGCGACCATCCTCTGAAATCTGTGAGGCCTCCGCAATAATGAAGCCGCCCTCACTGGCGCGCTGACCATAGTATTCAGCCATCATTTCAGTGGCGTTATGGCCGGGTACTGCGGCCCGCATGCGTGTTAATGGGGCCATCACCACACGGTGTGACAAGGCCATATTGCCAATGGCCAGGGGCGAGAAAAGATTGATATCATTCATGACAAGTCATCGTCCTATTTTTAAAAGCTTCACATCTGCGGGCAAACCGATATCGCGCGCCAGACGATCGGATCAAATCGCCGATGCCTGATCGGCCGCCAGCGTCCGTGCATAAGATGGCAGGGCGGTCATCCGCTCGAAAAAGGCTTGCGCATGGGGCGGGAGATCCTCACTCACAGAACGCCGATAGCCGCGCATGACATAGCAATTACTGATATCAGCCGCACTCATCTCCTCCCCCAGCAAGAACGGTCGGTCACTTAACGCTTGATCAAGGGCCTGTATGCTCAGCCGGGCGCGGTTTTTCATCTCCTCCAGAACCGCCTCAAGCGGTGGTTTAAATTCCCGGCGGTGGTTGGTCATCTCCCCCAAGGGGCGGGAGAAAGTTGCCTCAGCGAACCAACACCATTGCAGATAAAGGGCATAATCAGGGTCTGACATGCGCGGTTGCAGCTTACCATTGCCATAACGATCCAGGACGTATTGCATCATCGCCCCTGATTCAAACATCGTCATATCGCCATCAACCATCACCGGTACTTTGCCAACAGGGTTCATCGCCCGCCATTCCGGCGTTGCCCGATAGGTGGGCGAAAAATCAACCGGCACAACCTCATAGGGTATCGCCAATTCCTCACAAACCCAGATCACCCGGATCGCACGGGTTGCTGGTGCATGGTAAATTTTAAGCATGATGATTTCCTTGATGAGATAAACTGGAGCGCTTTGTTAAACGGTAATACTTTTCAACAGATTTCACAAAAAAATCCGTCTTGATCGACAACACCCCCATGGGATCCCTAAACTCCCCCCATCAAGACGCAGGGTTCCCCCCTGTCCATAATAACCCAGAAGGGCTTTATCATGCCATCAGGAGCAGGTTTTCAACCGCTGTCCGGCCGCCGTATCATCGACGTCACGCAAGTTTTGGCAGGCCCCTATTGCACCTATCAATTAGCATTGCTTGGGGCGGAAGTGATCAAAATTGAAATGCCGGGGGCCGGCGATTGGAGCCGCAGCAACGGCCCCGAAAGCAGCGCTGGCCTCAGTGGGTTTACCCTGCCGTTTATCACCCAGAATAGCGCTAAAAAATCTGTCACCTTGGACCTCAAAAAGCCTGCCGGGCGGGACGCCTTAAAAGCCTTGATCGCCAGCGCTGATGCCATGGTCGAGAATTTCAAACCAGGTACCGCTGCCAAACTTGGAATCAGTTATCAGGATGTCCAAGGGCTGAACCCAAAACTCGTTTACGCCTCGCTGTCCGCTTTTGGCCATGATGGTCCCCTCAGCCAGCGCCCCGCCTATGACCATATCATTCAAGGCATGTCCGGGATCATGCACACAACGGGCACCCCTGATAGCGTCCCCAATAAAGTCGGTAGCCCTTATATCGACTATGCAACAGGTTTGATGGGGGCCTTCGCCGTTGTCAGTGCCCTGATGGAACAGACGCGCAGCGGTGTCGGCCAATATGTGGATGTGGCTATGCTGGATACGGCCATGCTCTTAATGGCCTCGCTGACAGTTGCAACAGCAGCCACAGGGCACGCGCCGCCGCCCACCGGCAATGAAGCGTTCAGTGGCTCGCCCGCCTCTGGCACCTACGCAACAAAGGACGGCATGGTTATGCTGGCGGCCAATACCGATCCGCAATTTCACCGCCTGTGTCAGGCCATTGGCCGCGCTGACCTATCAGAAGATGAACGTTTTGCCGCGCCAGCGGCCCGCCGTCAAAACACTGCCACGTTAAAAGCCGCATTTGCGCATGTGTTCGCCACCGAGACCGCCGCACATTGGGAAACTTTGCTCTCTGAAGCGATGGTTCCCAGCGTCCGCATTCGGCGGATGGATGAGGTTGTGGCAGAACCACAATTGGCCGCCCGTGGACTGCTGCACCCCATTACCCTGCCTGATGGCCAAGAGATCGCGGTGCCAAGCCTCGGGTTTAAAGCCAATGGCGCAGTCATCGCCCCCGACGCGCCGCCGCCGCGCCTCGGTGCAGATACAGACGCCGTTTTAGGCGCGCTGGGCCTAGATCTCGATGCCCTCCGGCAAGCAGGAGCGATTTAGAGCCGAGATATCTCTGAGAAAAGATCTGCGGCAGCGCGTAACGCTGCCGCAGACACCTTGTGGGTGTTCAGCTGGTGGTGGTCCAACCAGAAACAGCTTTCACTTCGAGGAATTCCATAAACCCATGAACCCCGCCTTCACGGCCATTGCCAGACTGCTTATAACCGCCAAAGGGACTGCCAGGTGCCCGGCCGGCGCCATTTGCCTGTACCATGCCCGCCCGCAATTGCCGGGCCACCCGCTGGGTACGGGCATTGTCACCACTTTGGACGTAATCGGTCAGCCCATAGCTGGTGTCATTGGAAATGCTGATAGCGTCTGCCTCGCTATCAAAAGGAATGATCGACAGAACAGGGCCAAAAATCTCCTCGCGAGCGATTTTCATATCGTTGTTCACATCTGCGAAGACTGTTGGGCGCACGAAATAGCCACGGTTAAAGCCGTCGGGGCGGCCTGTACCGCCAGCGACCAGCCGCGCACCTTCATCAATGCCTGCTTGGATCAAGGCTTGTACTTTGTCGAACTGCACTTCTGAGACAAGCGGGCCGATATGATTGCCATCTTCGGCTGGCTGACCAACCGCGGTAGCTTCAGCGGTTTGCCGGGCAACGTCCACCGCCTCATCATAAACAGAGCGTTCAACCAGCATGCGGGTCGGCGCATTACACGATTGGCCGGTATTGTTAAAACAATGCAAAGCCCCCCGTTTGACAGCCCGCGCCACATCACTATCGGCAAAGACGATATTGGCCCCCTTGCCGCCCAGCTCAAGCGACACCCGCTTGACTGTTTCAGCCGCCGCTTTGGTCACCGCAACACCGGCGCGCGTGGACCCTGTAAAGCTCATCATATCAATGTCAGGATGATGGCTCATCGCCTCTCCAACCACCGGTCCATCGCCATTAACCAGGTTAAAGACACCTTTCGGGAAGCCTGCTTCATGAACCATCTCGGCAAACAAAAGCGACGACATGGGGGCAATCTCAGAGGGCTTTAAAACCACGGTGCAGCCGACGCCAATGGCCGGGACAACCTTTAAGGTGACCTGATTCATCGGCCAGTTCCACGGCGTGATCAGGCCGCAAACACCAATGGCTTCATGGATCACATATTCATCTGGGGTATCGTCGCGCAATTGACCTTCATACGAAAACGCTTTGAGGGCGCGAATAAAAGCTTTGATATGTCCCAAACCAGCCGCTGCCTGTGCATTGGTCGCCAATTTCATCGGCGCACCCATCTCCTGCGAGATTGCTTCCGCCATTTCAGGCATCCGGCTTTTATAAATATCAGCCAACTTCTCAAGCATAGCGAGACGTTCTTCAGCAGCGGTTTGGCTCCACCCCGCGAAGGCAGCGCGGGCCGCGCTGACAGCCTTATCAACATCTGCGGTTCCGCCCAGTGAGATCACCGCAAAGGCGCTTTCATCAGCAGGATTAATCACCTCGAAATCATGCCCATCAGTTGGCGCAACCCACGCGCCATCAATATAAAAATCTGTTTTCCGTATCATCTGCATTTCCCTTCCTTTGGAACCGTCACCCGCGTATTCCGCCGTTTACAATTCATCCATGATATAAATGCGCCGGGACCATCACAATTACAATGGTGGCGCGTCAAGAATCAAAATAGACAGCCTCAGATCTATCCGCGCCTGCGGGGTTGCCTTAGGTGTCTGGCAGGCCGTCGATGCGGGTTTTCAGAGGCACGCCTAAGGGCGAGTCCTTTGGCAATCTGGCGAGCAATCGTTGCCAATAATTACGGGCAGCAGCGGCGTCACCCTCCCGCGCGGCGATCTCACCGAGGAAGAACAAGGCGCGTGGATGATCTGGCTGCAGGCGTTCAATTCGGCGAATAACCGCAGCAAAGCCTTCTGGGAACGCAGCCTCAATCGGCGCAGAGGCAAGCACAGCCTCTGACCACGCAACCAGGATATCGGTCCGCTCAGGGGCAAGATCAGCGGCCTGTTGCAAGGCTTTTACCGCCTCGCCAAAACGCCGCATCACCATATAAGAGCGGCTAAGACGCAGCCAGCCGTCCAAATCATCTGGGGCCGCTTTCAAGCGTTCTGCGAGGCCAGCCACCATGCCCTCGATCATCTCTTGTTGCGCCAGCGCTTTGGCAGCCTCGGCGCGCTCTTCAGCACGGCTGCTAAAGGGTTGGTCAGCCAATCCAGGACGACCAAGCTTGAGATACATCGCGGGCGCGGCCACGAACAGCAAGATGGCCAACACCGCCAGCAGGATCATTTGCTGTTTATATCCAGTCGCTTTCGTGCCTGTCGCCGCTAACCCGTCCGCCTCATCGGCGACCAGCATCCGGCGCTCCACTTCAAGCTTGGCCGCCACATAGGTTTCCTCTGCCAACCGCCCAGCGCGATGATCGCGGGCCAGTTCAGCCAATTGATCTTTATAAATCAGCAACGCTGCCGCCGCCGCCGTTGCCGGCACTGCCTGCGGGCGAAAAACCCCCAACACCAAGATCACCAGGACCATCACAATTAAGCCTGCTGACAGCGCCCAGAAAAACATTATGACGGCTCCTGATCAAGCGGCGCCGTTAGCCGGGTAATCCGTGCCCGCTCAGCGGCACTCAACGGTTCTGGCGCCGGGACAGCACGCCGCCGGGTTGCCCAGATGATCCCAGCAAACCCAAACAACAAAATCACCGCCGGGCCAATCCAAAGGATCAGGGTTGACGATTTCACAGGTGGTGAGAGCAAGACATAATCACCATAACGCGCCGTGATATAGGCCATGGCAGCAGTATCATCATCCCCTGCTTGCAAGCGTTCACGCAAAACCAAACGCAAATCACGGGCAAGATCCGCATCGCTATCATCAATCGACTGATTTTGGCACACCAGGCAGCGCAGCTCCCGGCTCAGATTACGGGCGCGGGCCTCTAAGGCTGGATCACTCAACATTTCATCTGGGCGCACTGCCAATGCCGGTTGCAGACTGCCAAAGCCAATCACTGCGATCAGCAAGATGACCCCCAGCTTGGCGACGGTTAACAGCTGCGGCATCACTTTACCCCCGGTTGCAGGGCCTGCCAGCGCGGCAAGATCTCTTCGGCCAAAAGCGCCGCATCGAGCGGCCCCACATGGCGATAACGAATCCGCCCGGCAGCATCAACCAAATAGGTTTCCGGCACCCCGTATACACCCCAATCAATCGCCACCCGGCCCGCCCGATCAGCACCAATTCGGGCATAGGGATCGCCCAATTCATCCAGCCATGTCAGTGCTGCTTTTGCATCATCTTTGTAATTCAGGCCAAAAACCGCCACCCCCGGCATTGCTGCCAAGCGCGCAATGATCGAATGCTCGGCCCGGCAGGGCACACACCAGGACGCAAAAACATTCACAATTTTTGGCGCTCCCTGAAAATCAGCCGTCGCCAAACCCCGCCCGTCTGCGCGCAACGCGGGCAGTGTGAAATCAGGCACCGGACGGTCGATCATGGCGGACGGCAAGATCGTTGGGTCAAGATCAAGACCGCGCCAGAAAAAGCCGCTAATCACCCCCAAAATCAAAACCGGCAAGGCAAACAGAAGGCGTTTCATGCGCCGCCCCCAGCGGACTGTTGGAGCGATGGCTTGCGGCGCGCTGGGGCGCCAATGCGCAGCCGCCGGTCGCTCAACGAAATAGCGCCGCCGCCCGCCATCATCAAAATCCCAGCCCATAACCAGGGGATAAGCGGATTGAAATAAAGCCGCACCACCCAGGCTTTTTCTGAACCCTCTATCCCCTCCGCCGTGCCTGTGGCGGCGGCTGTTGAACCGCGATTGAGCATTTCAGCAGGTTCAATCACCGCGTAAAGGTCACCCCAGAAGGTTGAGCGGATCGCGGCCTCAGTGGTCACCATAGACTGCACTGTGTAGGTCCGCTTTTCAGGCTTCAAAACGCTGACAATTTGGCCATCACCATCACGCACGGTGAGCTGACCGACCAAGGCCTGATAATTGGGGCCCGCTTGCTGGCTGACACCATCAAGGGTCACCGCATAACCTGCCACTTGGAACTGGTCGCCAGGGTGGGCGGCTTCGATCACCTCGGATTTCCAAAAACTATCACCGACCATGCCACAAATCATCACCGCCAGGCCCAAATGTGCCAGGCTCATGCCATGGGCGGCACGCGGCAGACCGGCGGTCCGGGCCACAAGTCGGGCCACGCCCTGACCCCAATTGCCCCCTGCAAACGCGCTTCGCAGGCCAATCCGCTGTAGCCATTCCGTGGCAACACCAGCCGCCAGCCAGGCGGCAAAGGCGATGCCAATGACAGCCCCAATCGGACCACCATCACGCCACCACCAGACCCATAACGCGGCCGCCAACGCCGTCACGCCCGCAATCCACAATCGCCCCAGAACGCCCGCCAGATCAGCCCGCTTCCAGGGCAGCAGCGGGCCAATCGCTGCCAAAACCACCAAGGGCATCATGAGGGGCACAAAAGTGGCGTTAAAATAAGGTGCCCCAACCGATACTTTTGGGCCATCTAACGCATCCAGAAACAGCGGATACAACGTCCCTAACAACACTGTCGCTGTCGATGTTGCCAGCAATAAGTTGTTTAACACCAAGCCACCTTCACGGCTAACGGGACGGAACAGACCGCCTGCTTGCAGAGCTGGCGCGCGCCACGCAAACAGCGCCAGCGCGCCGCCGGTCGCGATCCCTGTTAACAGCAGGATGAAGACGCCGCGTTCTGGATCGGTGGCAAAGGCATGGACCGATGTCAGCACCCCAGAGCGCACCAGGAAGGCGCCCATCAAGCTGAGTGAAAAGGCCAGGATGGCCATCAAAATAGTCCAGGCTTTCAAGGCATCACGTTTTTCCGCCACACTGGCAGAATGCAGCAGCGCGGTTGCGGCCAACCACGGCATGAAGCTGGCGTTTTCAACGGGATCCCAAAACCACCACCCCCCCCAGCCAAGTTCGTAATAGGCCCACCAACTGCCAAGCCCGATACCAAGGGTTAAAAACATCCAGGCGACCAGGGTCCATGGCCGCACCCAGCGCGCCCAGGCGGGATCAACTCGGCCTTCCAGCAAAGCTGCGACAGCAAAAGAAAAGGCCACCGACAAGCCCACATAGCCGAGATACAGCATGGGCGGGTGAAACGCGAGACCAGGGTCTTGCAATAAAGGGTTCAGATCACGGCCATCAAGGGGTGCCGGGAACAGCCGCTCAAACGGATTAGAGGTTAGGATGATAAACAGCAGAAAGCCAACCCCGATCAGGGCCTGCACACCCAATACCCGCGCCCGCAAACGATCGGGTAGGTTTTGTCCAAACACAGCAATCGCCATCCCGAACAAGGCCAGCACAGAGACCCAAAGCAACATCGAGCCTTCATGATTACCCCAAACCCCCGCGACCTTATACAGCATCGGCATCAACGAATTTGAGTTTGCCGCCACATTGGCAACGGAGAAGTCAGAGACCACATGGCCATAGCTTAAGGCCGCAAACGCCGCCGCTAAGCAGGCCGATTGTGCAATCGCCGCCGGCCCACTGACAGCCATCAACAACAGATTGTTTCGGCCACCGCCGACAAGCCCCATGAAAGCTTGCGCGCCAGCCACAAACAGCCCCAAGATGAGGGCGAAATGACCAAGTTCAGCGATCATTTCTGCGCCCCCTCACCACCTTGCCAATTGCCGCTCCGTTTCAAAGCTTCGGCAACTTCGGCAGGCATATAATTTTCATCATGCTTGGCCAAAACCTCAGAGGCGATAAAGACGCCGTCTTGTACCCGGCCTTCAGCAACCACCCCCTGGCCCTCACGGAACAGATCCGGCAAGGCCCCATCAAAGCGCACGCGCAATGCGCTGGCACCGTCGGTCACCCTAAATTGCACACTGAGCCCATCGCCCAAGGGTTGCACGCTACCTTCTTCAACCAGGCCACCCAACCGGATCCGCTGGCTCGCTGGCGGGGCTTTGGCGACAATCTCCGAGGGGCTGAAGAAAAACACCAAGTTTTCCTCAAAGGCCGACAGCACCAAGGCCGCTGCCAAGGACAACAGGCCGATCCCGCCAAGGGCAAATAATAGGCGTTTACGTTTGGCTTTCATCATGCCCCCCCTGACCCAGAGTTACCGCCCGCATCACGACCACGGGCATCATGGCGGCGACGTTGCCCCAAGCCGCGCGCCTCTAAGGCTGTCAAATCAGCTTGTGCTCGGCGCAGAGCCCGCCAGGCATGAAGCGCAAATGCTAGTAACAGAACGCCAACAACCAAATAGGCCGGCCAAATAAACGGCCCATATCCGCCCATATCCAGATAACCCACCATACTAGCCTTCCGCTGCCATCATTTTAAGCACTTGCAGTCGCCGACTAAGCAGTTGCACCCGCATTCGAAGGACCACCACCACCAGAAAATAGGCCTTCATCCCGGCGGCCATCAGCAGGAGCGGCAACAGCATTGAAGGATCAATCGCCGGCCCTGTGGTTTTAATTACACTGGCCGGTTGATGCAGGGTGTTCCACCAATCCACCGAAAATTTAATGATCGGCACGTTGATAACGCCAACCAAGGCCAAAACAGCAGCGGCCCGCGCGCCGCGCATGCGATCATCAAACGCTTGAGACAAGGCGATATAGCCCAAATACAGGAAAAACAAGATCAACATGGAGGTCAGACGCGCATCCCAGACCCACCACGTGCCCCACATGGGCTTGCCCCACAGCGACCCAGTGATCAGTGCTGCTGCTGTAAATGCCGCACCCAAGGGCGCAGCTGCCTGTGCAAAAACATCCGCCAACGGGTGGCGCCAAATTAAAAAACTGCCACTGGCCGCCGCCATCGCCACATAAATGAACAACGCCATCCAGGCCGCAGGCACATGCACATACATAATCCGCACCGTTTCACCCTGCTGATAATCCGCTGGCGAGGCGAGCAGGGCGAAATATAATCCAAGCACCAGCAAAGCCACCGTCAAAACAATCATCCACGGCAAGATTACGGCCGCAATCGCCATGAAACGTGCTGGATTGGCAAAGCGATGAAACATCTTATCTTTCCTGCCTCACGTCATGGCCTGGCGAAGCGCTGCTGCGGTCGCCCAAGGCCCAAGAGCCATGGCAGCGGCGGCCACCGCGCCAAGCAATAACAAATGTGGTCGACTTGTCGTCATAAGCACGGCTGCATCAATCGCACCCACGCCAAAAATAAGTACGGGCACGGCCAACGGCAAGACTAGCAAGGCAACTAAAACGCCGCCCCGGCGCGCACCAAGCGTTAAGGCCGCTGCAATCGCGCCAATCATGCTCAAGCTCACCGTGGCAAGACCGAGCGCCAGCACCATTATCGTAAAGGCTGCGACGGGGAGGTTTAACATCATCCCTAAAATAGGTGCCAGCAGGATCATCGGCAAGCCGGTGGTCAGCCAATGGCCAAGACATTTGGCCAGCACCAGAAACTCCATCGGCAACGGCGATAAAATAAGCTGCTCTAAACTGCCGTTTTCAAAGTCTTGTTGAAATAACCGGTCGAATGACAAGGTTGCCGCGAGCAAGGCGGTCACCATCAGCACTGCCCCAGCGACACGCGCTAAAATCTGCGGTTCTGGGCCAATCGCAAGCGGGAATAGCGCCACCACAACCACAAAAAACATCAACCCCGTGGCCGCATCAACGCCCTGACGAATACTCAGCGCAAGGTCACGGTTTAAGACTGCGACAAAGGCCCGCATCACCAATCATCCCCCAAACTGGCCGCCATCACATCGCTGGTCGCAGGTTGAAAATCATCTAGCGATAAAACGCGGCAGTCCGCCGCCAGATCAAGGGCGACATGGGTGGCCAACACCACCGCGCCCCCCTGTTGGCGGTGACCATCAATTGCGGCGGTAATGGCCGCTTGACTGGCACTATCTAGCCCGACCGTCGGCTCGTCCAAAAGCCACAGCGGTGACGGCGTTAAAAGCAACCGCGCCAAGGCCAACCGGCGGCGCTGTCCTGACGACAGGAATCGTGCTGGTAAATCGGCAATAGCGGCCAATGCCATATGCGCCAGCGCGGTATCGGTGGCCCCTTGTGCAGCGCCCCAAAGATCACCCCAGAAGCCCAAATTCTCCCGGCAGCTAAGGGCCAGATTAAGGGCCTCGGCATGGCCAACATAGCGCAGATGACCTTGCCCCCCGTCTGGCCCCTGCCAATCCAGCTCACCCGATGTTGCCGTCAATAGCCCCGCCAGCAGCCGCAAAAGACTGGATTTGCCACTCCCATTTCGGCCTTGCAAGAGCAGGGCATCGCCGTTCCCCACAACGAAATCGACGCCAGCAAAAACCAGCCGCTCGGCGCGATAACATTTCAGATTCTGACCGCGTAAGCGGAACTCTGGATAGCGAAACATGCCCTTCATATACGCGCCGTTCCAAAAACCGTCCAGCACCGCACTAGACAGGCGCGTTACGTGCGCTAAAGTGCCGCCCCCACCTAAGGAGTAGCTAACTATGACAATTGCCCCTGCCTCAACCGCCCTAAAGCGATTTAAAGTCCTGGATCTGACGCGCGTGCGCGCTGGCCCCACCTGTGTCCGTCAATTGGCGGATTGGGGCGCGAATGTGATCAAGATCGAAGCCCCTGTCGACCCCGCTGGTGGCGACAGCATGGGCGGCCCGCGCCATGGCTCTGACTTTCAAAACCTCCATCGTAATAAACGTGCGTTGAGCCTAAATTTAAAAGATCCAGAAGGCTTGGCGATTTTTAAGCGCTTGGCCGCTGACGCAGATGTCATTGTTGAAAACTATCGCCCTGATGTGAAAACCCGTCTTGGAATCGATTATGAGACCTTAGCCAAGGATAACCCCCGTTTGGTCTACGCCAGCATTTCGGGCTTTGGTCAAGATGGTCCCTATGCGAAACGCCCAGGCTTTGATCAAATCGCCCAAGGCATGGGCGGGCTCATGTCGATCACCGGCGCACCTGGCGAAGGCCCCATGCGGGTCGGCATTCCAATTGCTGATTTATGCGCCGGTCTGTTTGCCGCCCAAGGGATTTTTATTGCCCTGTTAGAGCGTGAAGAATCAGGTAAGGGGCAGTGGATAAACACCTCCCTCCTGCAAGCGCAGATCTTCATGCTTGATTTTCAGGCGTCGCGCTGGACCATGAGCGGGGAGGTTGCCGGGCAAGCTGGCAATAACCATCCCACCAGTATCCCCACCGGCGCGTTCAAGACCACCGATGGCTATATCAATCTGGCGGTTTCCGGCGCCGAGATTTGGCAGCGTTGCGCAAAGGTTCTGGAGCGGGAAGATTTAATTACCAATCCAGACTATGCCTCTGGCGGTGACCGGTCTAAAAATCGCGATACCTTGAACGCGATTATTCAAGACATTCTGGTGCAGAAATCCAGCGCGGAATGGGTCGCGGCGTTTAACGCCGCAGGCGTGCCTTGTGGGCCGATCTACGCCATTAATGAAGTCTTTGACGACCCACAAGTTCAGCATTTGGAAATGGCCAAATCTGTCTATTCGCCAAATATTGGCCGCGATATTGACTTGATTAACCAGCCCATCAATATGAGCCGGACACCCACATCAATGACACGTTATCCCCCAGATCCAGGGGAGCAAAGCGATGAAGTGCTGACAGAGCTTGGCCTGTCTGCCGACGAAATTAGCGATCTGCGCAGTCGCCGTATCATTTAAATGCCGATGATTTATTCTGGAGAAAGAGTGCTATGAGTATCGAAACGGACCGCATTTTGACATCGCGTGACGGCAGTTGCCTGACCATTACTTTTAACAACCCTGATAAGCTCAACGCCATGTCGAAAGATATGTGGCTGGCCGCCGCCGATATTTTAGACGCCGCGGGCAAAGATGATTCAGTGCGTCTGGTGATCCTTACAGGTGCTGGCGACCGCGCCTTTGTCGCCGGCGCTGATATTTCAAAATTTGCTGATGAGCGTAGTAATTTTGAAGCACAATTAGACTATGGCCGGGCGGTCGAGGCCATGCATATCGCCTTAAAAAATGTCCGCAAGCCAACCATCGCCCGCGTGAATGGCTATTGCATTGGCGGCGGTCTTGCCATTGCCATTGATTGCGATTTGCGACTGGTGTCAGACAAATCAACCTTTGCGGTGCCTGCCGCCAAATTGGGGCTGGGATATGCGGCGGGCGGCATCCGCACCTTGCGGGAATTAGTTGGCCCGTCATTTGCAGCCGAAATCTTCTATACAGCCCGCCAATTCAGCGCTGAAGATGCCCGCATCATGGGACTGGTCAACCGGGTGGTACCTGAAGCTGAATTGGAAAACCTTGTCGCTGATTATGTCAATCGGATCACCGCCAATGCGCCCCTGACCATTGCAGCGGCAAAACAGGCGATCATCGAATTGGGTAAATATGACGCTGATCAGGATCTAGACCTTTGTCAGGAATTGGTCGAAAACTGTTTCTCAAGTGAGGATTACCAAGAAGGTCGGTTGGCGTTCATGGAAAAGCGGAAGCCCAACTTTCAAGGCAAATAACCAATCCAATAGGCATCTATCCGATGCGTTGGGCCCTGTTAACCGAGCCGGCCACGAAAGGGCTGGCCGGTTAGCAGGCTAATTAAATGCCCGGCCATCACCAGAGCGGCAACCAACGCAAACATCTGAATGAACGTCAAAGGCAGCCATTGCGGACGCCCGTGTTGACGTGGCTGGCGCTGTTTCCAATTGGCCAGCGCAAAAATGCTGATCGCCAGCACAAGAATGGCGATGGTGACGGAAAAATCAGTCATCGGCTGGATGAAAATAAAAGGGCTGTGTTGCCACAGCCCTTTTGCCGTTGTTTTGGGTCGCCAGGATCACGCCGCCTTTGCAAGATTTCGCAAAACGTAATGCAAGATCCCACCATTGCGGTAGTAATCAACCTCATCAGCGGTATCGATCCGGCACAACAAAGCGATTTCCTTGGTGGTGCCATCCGCAAAAGTAATCTTGCAGTGGACATCCATGCCCGGTTTCAAGCCTGCTTTGAGCCCTGTCAGATCAAAGCTCTCATTACCGGTCAGGCCCAAAGTTTCGCGATTGTCTCCGCCCTTGAACTGCAGGGGCAAGACCCCCATACCGACCAAGTTTGACCGGTGAATACGCTCAAAGCTCTCAACGATGACGGCTTTCACGCCCAGCAACCGGGTGCCTTTTGCCGCCCAGTCACGTGATGAACCTGTGCCATATTCTTTGCCACCAATCACAACCAATGGCACGCCATCCTCTTGATAGCGCATGGCCGCCTCATAGATCGACATTTGATCGCCAGATGGGGTGTGCTTGGTCTGACCGCCGGTGACATTATCCAGCATTTCATTGCGCAGACGGATATTGGCAAAGGTGCCGCGCATCATCACCTGATGATTACCTCGGCGGGCCCCATAAGAGTTAAACTCCTCAGGGCGGATTTGCCGTTCCAACAGGTAGTCACCTGCGGGGCCATCTTTGGCAATATTACCTGCCGGAGAAATGTGGTCGGTGGTGATTGAATCTCCGAGGACCGCGAGTTCACGCGCCCCATGGACATCTTCAATATCGCTAATTTCCATCGACATACCTTCAAAGTAAGGCGGGTTCTGAACATAGGTTGAGCCATCATTCCAGTCATAGGTCAGACCGCCTGACGTCGGCACCGCCTGCCATTCACTGCCACCATCAAAGACGTTGGCATAACGGGCGCGATACATTTGCGGACTCAAATTAGCAAGAATGGTATCCTCCACCTCGCGGTTAGTTGGCCAGATATCGCGCAAGTAAACAGGATTGCCGTCGCTATCTTCGCCCAAGGCATCTCGGGTCACATCAATATTCATGTTACCCGCGATTGCATACGCCACCACCAGCGGCGGTGATGCCAGATAATTTGCCCGGCTGAGTGGATTGACGCGGCCTTCAAAGTTACGGTTGCCAGAGAGCACAGAGGCGGCGAACAAGTCGCTTTCTTCCACCGCTTTGGCAACCGCGTCATTGACCAGGCCAGAGTTGCCGATACAGGTGGTGCACCCATAGCCCACAAGGTTGAAGCCAAGGGCGTCAAGATCCTTTTGCAGATCAGCGGCGACCAGATAGTCGGTGACCACTTGGCTGCCCGGCGCAAGCGAGGTTTTGACCCATGGCTTAACTTTTAAGCCCTTCGCAACCGCATTACGGGCGACCAAGCCAGCCGCAAACAAGACCGCCGGATTAGAGGTATTGGTGCAACTGGTAATGGCGGCAATAACAACCGCCCCATCGCTCAATTCATAATCCGCGCCAGCAACCGGATAGGTCTGTGTGCTGCGACCTGCCAAGTCTTGCAATGTCCCGGCAAAAGAGCTGGCAGCATCTGTCAACAGCACCCGATCTTGGGGCCGTTTTGGCCCTGCCAATGACGGCACAACACTGGACAGATCGAGAGACAGAGTATCACTGAAGACAGGATCTGGTGACGCTGCACTACGCCACATGCCTTGCGCTTTGGCATACTCTTCAACCAAGGCAACACGATCATCATCCCGGCCGGTAAAGCGCAAGTAATTAATGGTTTCTTCATCAATTGGGAAAAAGCCGCAGGTTGCGCCATATTCGGGCGCCATATTGGCAATCGTGGCACGGTCTGCAAGCGACAATTGATCCAAACCAGGACCATAAAACTCCACAAATTTGCCAACCACACCTTTGGCACGCAGCATTTGCACAATGGTCAAAACCACGTCCGTCGCCGTGGTGCCTTCAGGTGATTTACCTGTGAGGCGGAAACCCACCACGTCCGGGATCAGCATAGAGACAGGCTGGCCTAGCATTGCTGCTTCGGCTTCAATGCCGCCAACACCCCAGCCCAAAACAGCCATGCCGTTGACCATGGTGGTGTGGCTATCAGTGCCCACAAGCGTATCTGGATAGGCAATGGTGGCGCCATCTTCTTCCTTGGTCCAAACCGTCTGCGCCAGATATTCCAAATTGACCTGGTGGCAGATGCCGGTTCCTGGCGGCACAACACGGAAATTGCGGAAGGCTTCAGAGCCCCAGCGCAAAAACTCATAGCGCTCGCCATTCCGCTCAAATTCCAGATCAACATTGTTCTGAAAAGCTGACTCACTGCCAAAGCTGTCAACCATCACCGAATGGTCAATCACCAAGTCAACGGGCGATAACGGGTTAATCTTTTCTGGGTCACCGCCCAGGCTAACCATCGCATCGCGCATCGCTGCCAGATCAACCACAGCCGGAACGCCGGTAAAGTCCTGCATCAAAACCCGCGCCGGGCGATATGCAATCTCGCGATCCGAACTGCCGGTTTTGGCCCATTCAGCAAGGCTGCTCACATCATCGCTGGTCACGGTCCGACCATCTTCGTGGCGCAGCAAGTTTTCTAACAAAACCTTCAATGAAAAGGGCAAGCGGTCAATGTCGCCAAGGCCTGCTTCGGCCAGCGCTGCAAGAGAGAAATAGTCATATGTCTTGCCAGCCACCGTCAGTTGGCGGCGGCTATTGGAGCGGAATTGGCCATCCGTCATGGTCTATCTCCTTAATACCTCTGATCCGTCTGTGGGTGGCCGGTCGAGGTGCGCCTCGGGCCGGTCGCGTCGGGCACGC
>JBELLC010000025.1:0-30236 GCA_042088965.1 Nisaea sp.
CCTCAGTGAAAAGGAACTTCCCATGCATATCCCGCCACATTTCAACCGTGATGATCCAGCAGCGCTGCGCGCCGCGATGCGGCGGTTCCAAACAGCAACTCTGGTCAGCCAAGGGCCAAATGGCATGATTGCGACCCATGTGCCAGTTATGATTTTAGATGATCCCGCCCCTTTGGGCCGCCTGCGATGCCATTTTGCGCGCGCCAACACGCATGCAAAATTGATTGCCGAAGCCTCAGAAGTCTTGGCTATCTTCCAAGGTCCAGAAGGCTATATCTCGCCGAACTGGTACCCATCGAAACCCGCCAGCGGCAAAGTTGTGCCGACCTGGAATTATGCAACAGTGCATGCCTATGGCACGGCCACGACGTTTCACGATGCCGCGCCCCTCAAACAGCTGGTCGCCAAGCTAACCGATCGGTTTGAAGCGCAGCAAGCTGACCCCTGGTCAGTTGATGATGCACCAGCTGATTTTATTGATCATATGTTAAAGGCCATTGTTGGCATCGACATGACCTTTAGCCGCCTGGAAGGTAAATGGAAAATGTCACAAAACCGTCCTGCCGGTGACCAAGCAGGGGTTATTGACGGGCTGCGGGCGCAAGGCGGCGGCGCTGATTTGGCACTCGCAGCGGAAATGAAAAACGACGCTTCATGAGGGCTTCCCTCTTGCGGTCATGCCCGATAGCGGGCCACACTCTGCCGGCCACATCTTGACTGTATTGAACCGGGAGGGAATACCGCTGTGACTCATGGAATGATTTGTGCCGCCCAATCGGAAGCGGCAGACGCTGGTGCTGATATCTTGAAACAAGGCGGCAATGCCGTCGATGCTGCCATCGCCTGCGCTTTGGTACAGGGTGTTGTTGACCCGTTGATGTGCGGCATTGCAGGCTTTGGCAGTCTACAGCTGTATCTGCCCGCAGACGGCGTTCATGAGTTCATTGATTTTCATGGCCGCGCGCCAGCGGCTGCCAGCCCTGACATGTGGGAACATCTCATCGAAGGCGAAACCCGCGATGGCTTTGGCTTTATTTTAAAAGATCGCGTCAACGATGTTGGATACCAAGCGATTACCACCCCCGGCAGCCTAAAGGCCTATGCCGAGGCGCAAACAGCCTATGGTGTGCTTGACTGGAAAACAGTGGTTCAACCGGCCATCGACTATGCGCGAAATGGCTGGCAAGTGCGCCCGCATGTGCATTTCTGGTGGAGCATTCGCGAGCAGTTTGGCCGCACCCCCAATCCAGACCGGCTGGCGTTTTCAGCCGATGGCCGGCGGCTGTACTGCCAGCCTGACGGGCAACCCCGGCAGGTTGGTGAATGGATTCAAAACCTCGATCTGGCACGCACCCTTACCCGCATTGCCGAAGATGGGGCAGAGAGTTTTTATCAAGGTGATATCGCCGAAGAAATTGCCCGTGATATGGCGGCCAATGGCGCTCTTTTGTCGATGAAGGATCTGAATGCCTATCAAACCCTGCGCGCAGAGCCGTTGCGGGGCAGCTATCGCGGCGTCGATATTGCCACCAACAATCCCCCTGGCGGCGGCATCATGTTGATCGAGATGCTGAATATGTTGGAGAATTTCGACCTTTCGAGCCTGGGTCATAACAGCAGTGAATATCTGCGCATTGTCTCAGAAGTGATGAAACGAGCGACCCATGATAAGGATAGCTTTGTCGGGGATCCGGCGTTCTTTGATGTGCCGGTTAGCCGCCTAACCGACAAAGGCTATGCGGCAGAATTGGCCGCCGCCATCAAAGCAGGCGAAATCGCCGAGGTGACACGGTATACCGGCGCGCCTGAGCCAAAAGATACAACCCATGTCTCTGTCATTGATGAAGCGGGTAATGCTGTCACCATGACACACTCACTGGGCATGCCTTCTGGCGTAATTACCCCCGGTCTTGGGTTCATGTATAATGGCTGTATGGGGGTATTTGACCCGCGCCCCGGGCATGCTGATTCAGTGGCAGCTGGGAAAAGTCGCTTTTCATCGCTCTGCCCCTCTATCCTGTTGCGGGATGGTGATCCCTATTTGGTGATCGGTGCACCGGGCGGCACGCAAATTGCCATGGGTGTTCTGCAAGCGATCCTTAATGTCATCGATTTTGACATGTCGATGGTCGAAGCCGTTTCAGCACCGCGCTTTTCCGCCACCAGCAATCTGATCGATGTCAGCAACCGCATTTCCCGCCACGCAACCCGCCCCCTTGAGGCCGCCGGCTATCAGATTGAACGCAGCCCCTATAGCTTTGGCTTCGCGGCCGTTCATGGTATCAAAATTACCAATGGCAAATGGCAAGGCGGGGCAGATCCTGGCCATGACGGTATCGCTGTTGAGGTTTAAGAAATCCTAAGCAACTTGATGGGCGGCGACAAAGCCGGGATCAAACGCCAGCCCATGGCCGGGGCGTTCTGGCGGGGTGTAAAAACCAGAGTCGGGCAGGACCGGCTCTTGCCAGGCGTCGTCGAGCCAATTCACATATTCAATCATCTCGCCATTGGGAATGGACGCCATCACCTGAACCATCAATTCAGGAAATAAATGCGGGGCCAGGCGGGTCGCCCAGGCGTCTGCCAAAACGGCCATTTTCCGTATTTCAGTGAGACCGCCACGCATCACGTCAGGTTGCAAGATTGGGATTGAGGGAGCGGTAATCAACGCCCGTATGTCGTGACGGTTAAAATTATTTTCGCCGCCGACAATGCGTATATCCAGCGCCTCTGCAATCCGTAAATAACCGTCCACATCTTCAACAGGTACAGGTTCTTCAAGCCAATAAACATCATGGTCTTGCAGGCGACGCCCCACCGCAATCGCCTGATCAGCCGTCCACCCCATATTGATATCAATCAAAATCTTGATATCCGGCCCCAGCGCCTTGCGCATGGCGGCAACATTTTCAATATCCGCGCGGTCGCCATGCATCAAGCCACATTGCATTTTGATCGCCATAAACCCTTGATCCACGTAATGCCGGGCTTTTTCGATCATACCGTCACGGCCAAGACCGCGCCAACAGCCACTGCCATAGGCTGGAATTTGACTGCTGGCATGCCCCCATAAGCGATGCAGGGGCATATTGGCGCGCTTGCCAATCAGGTCCCATAAGGCGATATCTACAGCTGACTGCGCCATCATAGAGACGCCCATGCGGCCAACCCAATAACTGGCCTGCCAAAGCTGTTGCCAAATGGCTTCAACCTCGGTTGCCTCGCGGCCAATGATCTTCGGCTCCACAACTTCGCGCAGAAAGCATTCAATACTTTCAATACCAGCGGCAAGTAGCAGCAGATACCCCATGCCCACCAGGCCATCGTCAGTTTCAATTTCAACAATCAAAATATCTCTTGGGCGATCGAATGTGGCGCTAAATTGCGGTGCCTCAACCCAGGGCGCACGCAAACGCTTAATGCGCATTTCTTGAATCACCATCGCTTCCATCCCTTGACCTCTTCAACGGTTTGGTTACCGTCGCTTGCCCATGGGTCTTTGGTCAAGGCCCATGACAGATGATTGCCAGGGGGTAGGGACAAAATGAATCAAGCAAAAGTGTTGGAAACCATCGCCAAGCCTTACGGCGCGCGCCCAGCCATCTCGGTTGGCACCGAGGTCTATTTGACCTATGCAGAATTTGCCCATCGGGTTGCTTGTTTGGCAGGTGGTATGCGCGCGGCCCTTGGCCTGCAAGATAGCGATCGGGTTGCTTTGGCAATGAAGAATTGCGGTGATTATTATCCAGTAGAATATGCCTGCTGGCATGCGGGCCTCGCCTCTGTGCCGATTAATGCCAAACTGCACCCCCGCGAAATGGCGTATATCCTCGAAAACAGCGGCGCGCGGGTTTGTTTTGCAACACCTGACCTGGCCCCTGCGCTGACGGAATTGATCGATGAAATTGAGACCTTGGAAGAAGTGATCGATATCACCAGCGCCCGTTTTGATCAGTTAACCGCTGCCGACGCCATTGCCGTGAGGCCAACCGCGCCTGAAGACTTGGCCTGGTTATTTTATACCTCAGGCACCACCGGACGGCCCAAAGGCGCGATGATCACCCATCGCAACCTGATGTCCTGTACGATGAATTATTACGCTGATGTGGATCAGGTGAGCCCCCATGACACCATGATCCACCCAGCCCCCCTAAGCCATGGTGCGGGTATCTATGGCATCGCCTTTGTTGCTAAAGGGGCCAATAACGTGGTCCCGAGAAGTGGTGGGTTTGAGGTTGCCGAGACTTTGGCGCTGATCGCCCACTGGCCAAATTGCAGCTTCTTTTTTGCCCCAACCATGGTCACGCGCCTAATCTCAGCACCGCAAATCAAGGATGCTGACACAAGCAACTTGCGCACCATTATCTATGGCGGGGCACCGATGTATCTTGAGGATACCCGCCGGGCCTTAGATATTTTGGGGCCAAAGCTGGCGCAAGTTTATGGCCAGGGCGAAGCGCCAATGACCATTACCGGCCTGCCGCGGCGTATTTTCACAGAAACCGACAATCCTGATTATGACAAGATCATCGCGACAACCGGTTTGCCCCGCACCGATGTGGACGTCCGTGTTGTTGACGCCAATGGCCATGACCTGCCCGTGGGTGATACAGGCGAAGTCATTTGCCGCGGTGATGTGGTTGTGCCGGGGTATTGGCGCAATCCGGAGGCCAATGCCAAGACCTTTCGCGCCGGCTGGCTATGGACCGGCGATGTCGGCAGCTTTGATGAGAACGGCTATCTGACCCTCAAAGATCGATCAAAGGATATGATTATTTCGGGGGGCACTAATATTTATCCGCGCGAGATTGAAGAGGTTCTCCTGCGCCATCCTGCGGTTTTGGAATGTGCGGTGATCGGCCGTCCGCATTCAGATTGGGGCGAAGAAGTCGTCGCTTTTGTGACCTTACGGCCCGGCCATGCGGCCAGCCCCTCAGATCTCGACGCCCTCTGCCTTGCGAACATTGCCCGCTTCAAACGTCCCAAGGCCTATCATTTCCACGATAACTTACCCAAGAACAACTATGGCAAAATCTTAAAAACCGACCTGCGCGAGATCGATCAAAAAATCCTCACCGGTCACGCTGCGGGCTAGGCTATTGCGCAGCAGCTTGGGCCGAGGCAAGCTGACGGCGCACCAACTGTGCATAAAGCCCGGCTTCGGCAAGCAGGTTTTCATGGCTGCCTTCGGCCACCACATGGCCGCCTTCAAGCACCACAATTTTATCCGCATCACGCACCGTTGATAGGCGGTGCGCGATAACAATGGTGGTCCGCCGGGTGGTTAACTTATCGAGGGCGCGGCGCACCAATTGCTCATTCACCGCGTCTAAATGCGAGGTTGCCTCGTCAAGGATTAAAATCGCTGCATCTTTCAGGAACGCCCGGGCAATGGCCACCCGTTGGCGTTGCCCGCCAGAAAGATTTGCCCCCCGTTCACCAACCCGCGCATCCAAGCCCTCAGGCAAGCTGACAATCAAATCATCCAGGGCGGCGTTTGATACAGCATCCATCAGCTCTGCGTCGCTGGCATCTGGTTTGGCGATCAGAATATTGGCCCGCAAACTGTCGTTAAAAAGATAGGTATCTTGGGCAACCAATGCGATCTGGCTGCGCAAATCAGCCAGCGCATAATCGCGCAGATTATGACCATTGAGATTGACCTGACCGGCAGTTGGATCCCAAAATCGCATCAGTAATTGTGCCAAGGTGGTCTTGCCCGCGCCAGAGGTGCCCACCAGGGCAACTGTGGCCCCTGCCGGGATGTCCAAACTGACACCTGATAAGGCATTGAGGGTTGTTCCCGGGTAGCTAAAATCAACTTTGTCGAGCCGCAGCGCGCCAGCTTTTCTTTTGGCGGCGGTTTTCCTGTCGCCATCATTGTCCTTTTCAGCCGCGATACCGGCACCATCACGCACCGGCACATCTTCAATCTGAACCGCATAGACCCGCCGTGTGGAGCCCAGCGTATCGGCCAATTGCCTGCCCACTTGGGCAATCTCAGATACCGGTAAAAACGCCGCCAGGGCCAATAACGTCAGTAACGGCAAGATACCGCCATCAAGCTGCCCCTCAGCCGCCAACCAGCCGCCTGTCGCCACAACTGCCAAACCACCCAAACCCGTCATGATTTCTAACATTGTCTGTTGGATCGTTAATTGATGGAAAAACGGCAGACGTAAGCGCAGGTGGTTTTCCCCAAGCTGCGCAAACGCTGCGCCGCGCTCAGGCTCCCGTTGAAAGGCGACGATTTCGCCTAAGCCTTGGACTGTATCGACCGCATGCGCCCCCAACTCCCCCGCCGCTTCGCGCGCCTGGGAGCCTAATGCGTCAACTTGGCCCCGGAATAAAAGCGGTGATATGCCGACGATTAACAAGAACGGCAGCAATGCCAGTGCCATCCACGGGCTATGCCAGCCAAGTACAGCCAAGATCAGGGTTGGGGCCAGGACAGCCACAAATGCAGGGGCAACGGTATGAGCAAAGAAATACTCAACCAGTTCAATATCTTGGGTCGCGATGGACATTAAATCACCGGTCCGCCGGCGCACCAGATAGGCTGGTGCCAATTGATCAAGCTTGCGGAAATAAGCGATCCGCATTTCCGCCAACAGCCGAAAGGCCATGTCATGGGCAAGCCAACTTTCCAGCCAATGAAGGATGCCTGCAAGCGGAGCAAAGGCCGCAAGAGCCCACAGAAAATGGTCAAATTCCGTGCCGTTTTTGAGCGCTAAAATCACCAGCGCACTGAAAACGCCAACGCCGACGTAGGCCATCACCCGCGTGACACCAAAGCAAAACGTCACGCCAAGCTTGCCTTTCCACGGTCCAATCAAGCCCATCAGGATGGCAATAACCTGCCGCCATGAAAGCCCGTCTGCTTTCACCACCCCCTCGGTGGGCGGTGTCATTGCGCCGCCGCTCACATCGGCAATGCTTTCAACCCGCCGTATTGGGCTGCCCCGAGGTGCCGCATCCGCGGGCCGGTCTGTATCGACGCGATAGGCTGCTTCCTGTGCTTGTTCGGCCATCAATTGACGATAGACGCCGTCTTTCTGCATCAATGCCGCATGGGTGCCTGCTTCCACTACCCGGCCCTGGTCAATTGTCAAAATACGATCACAGCTGATGACACTCGACAAACGATGCGCCAGAATCAGAACCGTGCGCCCAACCATCAACCGGTCAAGGGCGTCTTGGATAACAGCCTCATTTTCGGCATCAACCGCCGACAAGGCTTCATCCAACACCAGAATTGGGGCGTCGCGCAACAAAGCCCGGGCAATCGCCACCCGTTGGCGTTGCCCCCCTGACAACTTAATTCCCCGTTCACCAATGACAGTCTGGTAGCCATTTGGCAGATCACTGATAAAACCATGAATATTGGCGGCCTCTGCCGCAGCGATCACCTCGGCGGCGCTGGCTCCTGGTTGCCCCATGCGAATGTTTTCATCAACCGTACCGTGGAATAAGTAGGTGTCTTGCGATACCACGGCAATTTGGCGGCGAATATCGTCAAAGCTCAAGTCACGCAGATCATGGCCGCCAATCAGCACCTGCCCATCGTTTGGATCATAAAACCGCAAAAGCAGTCTGACGATTGATGATTTACCGCAGCCAGAGGGCCCGACAATGCCAATACGTGCGCCTTCTGCAATCTCAAAATCGAGGCCCCGGTGGGTTTGCCGGGCAGCCCCTGGATAGGTGAAATTGACGTCTTTGAAAGTCACTGTTGGGCGGATATTTGCCGCTGTCGATTGCCCCGCCTGCACCGGGGGCTGGCCGTCAAGCAAGCGATAAATGCCCTGAGCCGCCGACAGTCCAACCATGCCCTGGTGCAGCACATTGCGTAGGTCGCGCATCGGCCGGAAAACTTCGGTCCCCAGCATCAGGATAATCAGCAAATCAGTTAACTGCATGCTGCCGTCAGCAACCCGCCACGCCCCCAGCGTCAACGCCGCCGCCGCCCCAATCGCAATCGCACAATCAGTAATCCCCCGAGACAGCGAATTCGTGGCCAGAACCCACATCGTTGTCCGTTGCAGATCATGCGCCTTATGGGCCAGTAAATCTGCCCGAGATCGGCTTTGTCCAAAAGCTTTCAGCGTCGCCAAGCCTTGAATAGAATCCAGTAACTCGGCGGCAAACTTGCCATAGGCTTGTTGGCGTTCAAGGGAACGACGGCTGTCAAATGAGGTCCATAACGCGGGCGCAAAAAGCGCCACCACTGCCGCGCATAATAAAATCCCTGCGACCGGCAAATCAATCCAGGCAACAAACGCAAAAATTAATATTGGGCTGAGAACAGAAACTGTTAATTGCGGCAGGTATTGACCAAAATACGTCTCCAGCTGTTCGACACCATCAACCATCGACAACGTAACCTCGCCAGAGCGTTCCCGCGCCACATAGCCGGGACCCAGCGTCGTGATTTTGTCAAATAGGCGCTGGCGCAGCTGAATTTGCACCTTCGCGGCGGTAATATGCGCGACCACTGTACGCCAATGCTCCGCCAGTCCACGGGCGATGATGACCGCCGCCACCAGACCCGCTGGCAGGATCAAGTCGGCAAAAGCATCGCCCATAAAAATGCGGCCAATCAACCAGCCCAGTAACGCCAAGCGGGTAACCCCCAGCGCGGTTGCCAATAGCCCGATCGCTGCTGAGGCTGCAATCCGGCCACGTACGCCTTCGGTAAACTGCCATAACCGGCTTTCAAAATGCATCACGCCCCCATTTCAATGGCGTTCTCGTCGAATTTCGCCGCCTTGTACGGTAGCAAAATTGCCGATCCGCGACACATGATGAATTATAATACGCCAGGTTAACATAGATATGGATAATGCCGATGCCACAGCGTAGAGCGGTTAAGCAAGGTCACGCCGTCGGTAAAACATAGTCTTTAAACTGATGGCGCAAGGTCAGTTTCGAGACCTTGCCCGTTGCCCCATGGGGCAATTGATCAACGAAGACGACATCATCCGGCAACCACCACTTGGCCACACGCTCCGTTAGAAAGTCAATCACCGCCGCGCGCTCTAAATCCGCCTCTGGTCGCTTCACAACGACCAAAAGGGGGCGCTCATCCCATTTTGGATGGGCAACCGCGATGACCGCACATTCCGCAATATCTGGATGGCCCATAGCAGCATTTTCCAGATCAATAGAACTAATCCATTCACCGCCTGATTTAACCAAATCTTTGGAGCGATCAACGAGCACCAAAAAACCTTCAGCATCGATCGAGGCAACATCGCCGGTCCGAAACCATCCCTCATGATCAATCGCCTGCGCGCTCGCGGCTTCATCATTGAAATATCCACAGACAATTGCGTTACCGCGCACCAGAAGCTCGCCAATGGCGGTCCCATCATGGGGCAAGCGGGCACCATCATCATCCACGATCTTTAATTCAACGCCATACATGCGTCGGCCTTGCCGCGCCTTCAACGCCAATTGATGGTCTTTGCCATGCGCTTCCATGTGTGGCTCAAGCAAGCCAAGGGTGCCAACAGGGCCCATTTCGGTCATCCCCCACCCTTGGGTGACATTGACCCCATAATTCTCCTCAAAACTTTTGATCATTGTCGATGCCGGTGCTGAGCCGCCGATGAGTACATCACCAAAGCCTGAGGGTTTACGGCCACGTTTATCCATTTCAGCCAGCAAACCAAGCCACACCGTTGGCACGCCCCAGGCCGAATCGACCTGTTCTTGATCCATCAAATCGAACAAACTGGCCCCATCTAAGGCCGCCCCTGGAAAAACCAAACTCGCGCCTGACAAGGGCGATATGTAAGGCAAACCCCAAGCGTTCACATGAAACAACGGCACCACAGGTAATATTTTTTTGGTTGGGCTAAAATCAGGAATATCTCCATTCCGTAAAAACAAGGCATGCAGAACAGTGGATCGGTGCGAGTACAGAGCGCCTTTAGGATTGCCGGTCGTACCCGATGTATAACAGAGCGCGCAGGCGGTATTTTCATCAAATTCTGGCCAATCAATCTGCGTTGACTGCCCCGCCAATAAATCTTCATAGCAAAACACATTCGGCAGGCAGGTTGTGGGCATCTGATCCTTATCGATCATGACCACAATTTTGATCCCAGCCGGCAAGATGGGCTGATATTTCTCCAACAAAGGCACAAAGGTTAAATCCGTGAACAACACGTTGTCTTCAGCATGATTGATGACATAGTCGAATTGATCCGCTGGCAGCCGAGGGTTGATGGTGTGGCAAACAGCCCCCATCCCTTGCAGGCCATAATAAATCTCAAAATGTCGATAGCCATTCCACGCCAGGGTCGCCACGCGATCGCCCGGCTTGATCCCAAACGCCTGCAAACCATTGGCCAGCTGGCAAATACGCTGATACGCATCAGCATAGGTATAGCGATGGATATCGCCCTCGACCCGGCGACTGACAACTTCACCACGCGGGTGAAAGTCTTTGCCATATTCAATCAAGCTGCTGACCAATAATGGTCGCTGCATCATTTGCCCAGCAATCGTTCCGGTAATCGCGGTCATCGATTCTTAATCCTTCTCTCTTCATCAAAAAACAGACTAAGGCTGCGTATCAGAGGGATAATAAGACACTTTGTCAGATGACGGCGAGAAACTTTACTGCCCCTTTAAGCCGTCAATCACGGCGTCAACGGTCTGATCAAAGCCAAGGGGGGTAATGCTCACCTGCCCCGCACGCAACGCAGCAATATCGCTGCCCTCGGCAATTTCACCGCTGCCATGGCGAAACGAAAACCAATAATACCCATTATCCCGGCGATCAATCCGTTCTTCGACATTAATTCCGGTAACCCCACGATGACCTTGACGGGTAATCGCCGTCCCACTGACATCAGCGGCTGACACGGCAGGCGCGTTAATATTGAAAAAGCAATTCTCAAAATGATTTGCTGCATCAAGAACTTGGGTTACCGCCGCGGGTAAGCAGGAACGGGCGGTCGCCCATGGCACATCTTTGCGATCACGGTAGGCTTGACTAAGCGCAATCGCAGGTCGGCCCATGAGATGCGCTGTAATCGCCGCCCCCACCGTACCGCTATAGCTGACTTCAGCGGCAATATTGGCTCCTGAATTGACACCTGATAACACCAAGTCAGGCAAGCCATCCGCCATCACATGACCGAGGGCCATGATCACGCAATCGGCTGGCGTGCCGGTAACAGCAAAACGCCGCGCGCCCAATTCTTCGAGACGGACAGGCTCTTGAATAGTGATTTTCCGGCTCACGCCAGAATTGTCACTATCGGGGGCCACAACCCAAACTTCCTCGGCCAGTTGGGCCGCGATTTCTTCAGCAATGCTCAGGCCTGGTGCCCGCACGCCATCATCATTTGTAACCAAAATTCGGCGAAAACGCTTGGCAGCGCTTGATTCAGGCATAATCATATTCCTCAGATAAAAAACGATAGTCCGGCAATCTATCCGCCAGAACATGATGCGACCAGCCCCTGTGATATGACAAATTCGTCATAATCTCGACAGCAGGGTCAGGTAATGCTAACGCAGCAGACATAAATTTTGGCACGATCGGGCTGGCAGGGATGAAGGGGGAAGACAATGGTAGCGGCAGGGCAGGTTAAATCCGCACATCAATTCGATCAGGATAAATTAGCGGCTTTCCTGAAAGATCAACGCTTAATGGCAGCTGTAGACGACCTAAATATTCAGCAATTTCAGGGCGGTCAGTCTAACCCAACATTTTTGCTGACGGCTGGATCAAAGCGCTATGTCTTGCGCAAAAAACCCCCTGGCAAGCTGCTACCCTCGGCGCATATGGTTGAACGCGAATACAAAGTCATGAAAGCCCTTGAGCCGCTTGGCTATCCTGTGCCTGCGATGCATGTGCTTTGTGAAGATGATGGTGTTATCGGCACCGCTTTTTATGTGATGGATTTTGTCGAAGGACGGATTTATGAAAATCCGGCACTCTTAGATGATGGCGTGACACCGGCAGACCGAACCGCCATCTACCAATCAATGATCGACACCATGGCGCAGCTGCACGCCGTCGACCCCGCCGCTGTTGGACTGGCTGATTTTGGCCGCCAAGGGGGCTATATTGAGCGGCAAATCAGCCGCTGGTCAAAGCAGTTCGAGGCCTCCCGCACAGAAGCCATGCCAGCCATGGATGAATTGATCGCCTGGCTGCCTGACAATATCCCCGGACCGGATGAAACCACGGTGGTGCATGGGGATTTTCGGACCGGCAACCTGATCCTTGATCCCAAAGAACCAAAAGTCATCGCCGTGCTAGACTGGGAACTGGCAACGCTGGGTCACCCATTGTCAGACTTGGCATATAACTGTCTTGGCTACCATTTCCCCCGAGAGAACCAGCAGTTCAACGGCATGGTCGGGCTTGATTTCGCAGCCCTTGGGATTCCGAATGAAGAACAGGTGGTGGCGATGTATTGTGCGGCCACGGGCCGTGACGGTATCGCGGATTGGAATTTCTATATGGCCTTCAACATGTTTCGCATCTCCGCGATCTGCCAAGGCGTTTATAAGCGTGGTCTAGACGGTAATGCCAGCTCAGAGAATGCCACAGACTATGGTGTTAAAGCCCAGTCTGCGGCAAAAATTGGCTGGCAGCTGGCGCAAAAGATTTAGCGCGCCTTTGGCCATGGCGCTAGCGATCAAGATCCTGACCGAAACAGAGTTGCGGCAAACGGTTCATCTGGACGCCGCGGTCGTTGACCATATTGACCACGCCTTTCAAACACTCGCGCGTGGTGGCGTGATCATGCCACCGATCCTGTCGCTTGAAATACCTGATTTTCATGGCGAGGTTGATGTTAAAACAGCCTATGTCCCCGGGCTCGAAAGCTTTGCCATCAAAGCAGCCAGTGGGTTTTTTAATAACCCACAGCTGGGGCTGCCAACATCCTCTGGCTTAATGATCCTATTTGCCGCCCAAACAGGTCAGGTGCAAGCTGTGTTGTTGGATAATGGTTATCTGACCGATGTGCGCACCGCCGCCGCTGGCGCGGTTGCCGCGCGCCATCTCGCCCGTGCTGATGCCTGCCAAGCAAGCATCATTGGTGCCGGCGCACAAGCCCGCTGGCAGCTGCGTGCCTTGGCCTTGGAACGGCCCCTGACGGCCGTCAAGGTTTGGGCCCGAAACCTGGAAAAAGCAGCGCTTTTTGCACGCGATATGGGGGCTGAATTAAAGCTATCTGTTTCGGTCGAGCCCGACCTTCAAGCGGCCGTTGAAAGCGCTGATATCATCGTCACCACGACCCCCGCCACCACGCCGCTGATCACGGCGGCAATGCTGCAAGAGGGCCAACATGTGACGGCGATGGGGTCTGACCAACCAGGCAAAGGCGAGTTAGCCGCAGATTGCCTGTTGCGCGCCGATCTATACGTCCCAGACCGGCACAGCCAATGCGCAACCGCGGGGGAGCTCCAACATGCGTTGGCAGCGGGCCTGATCCCAGCTGATCGGAAATTCACCGAATTGGGAGATGTCGCCGCTGGCCTTGCGCCGGGCCGCCCCGATGAGACAGCCATCACCATTGCCGACCTCACAGGCACCGGCATGCAGGATACGGCCATCGCCTCGCTTGCCTATGCCCGTGCCATGGCCGCGCCATCACGGCCATCTAAATAAGGCCGTCAATCGCCATTGCCAGATCTGTATCTTTGCTGGTGACGCCACCTGCATCATGGGTGGTCAGGGTAATGGCCACCTGATTGTACACATTTGACCATTCAGGATGGTGATCGGCTTTTTCAGCTAGAATGGCAACACGGGTCATAAACCCAAAAGCTTCATTGAAATCTGCAAAAATAAAACGCCGTTCAATTGCGGCCTGCCCATCGACCACCTGCCATGCAGGCAAGCGAGAAATAGCCTCTTGGGGATCAATCAGCATCATAAAAAACACTCCTTAACCGCGATCAGCCACGCCCCACCCAGGGCATTTTGGTCGCCATGATCGACATATTTAAAATATTGGACTCCAGCGGCAGATCGGCCATTTGTAAGATCGCTTGGCCCACATGATCAACATCCATCAGAGGTTCAACCTCGATGCTACCATTGGCTTGAGGCACCCCTTGGGCCATGCGTTCGGTCATCTCGGTTGCAGCATTGCCAATGTCAATTTGACCACAGCAAATGTCAAAAGCACGGCCGTCCAGCGCCGCTGATTTGGTAATCCCTGTGACCGCGTGTTTGGTGGCGGTATACGGAATCGAGAAAGGCCGCGGCGCATGCGCTGATACCGACCCATTGTTGATGATACGGCCACCCCTTGGGGTTTGTGCCTTCATCACCCGAAAAGCGGCTTGCACGCAATAAAACATCCCACTGAGGTTAACATCAACAACCTGCCGCCAAATCGCGGGATCAAGTTCATCTAACGGGACGGCAGGGGCGCCGCGCCCGGCATTGTTGAAAACCACATCAACCCGGCCAAAATGCGCAACCGCCTGATCAAACAAGCTATTTACCTGATCCGAATCACTGACATCAACAGCGATGGATAGGCTGTCGCCTGCTGTCGCCATCGCAGCTGTTTGGTCAAGTTTTTCGACCCGCCGCCCGGCCAAAACAACTTTATACCCTGCATTCAGGAGGGCGAGGGCAGCAGCACGGCCAACACCCGTTCCTGCGCCCGTGACAATTGCAACTTTCGATGAAGCATCCATTTTTGTTCTCCGTTATTTATCTCTGGCCATGCGTTCGTCGATGGCCACGAAAGCATAAGCGGCAGGCGACCGCCAAGGCAATCTGCTTTCAGCGTCTGCTGCGATGGTCAACGGCACTGCGGGCCATGCCCACAGAACACAGTAGCTGAAATAGAAAAAGCCGCCTCTTTATCTGGCGGCTTTGACGAGATTTTCGCTGAATGGCGCAGACTAAAAGCCTTCGCGTTCCATCCGTTTACGCATCAACTTGCGATGGCGGCGGACCGCTTCGGCCTTCTCCCGCGCCCGGCGTTCCGATGGCTTTTCAAAGTTACGGCGCAGTTTCATTTCCCGGAAAATCCCTTCGCGCTGCATTTTCTTCTTCAAAGCGCGCAGGGCTTGATCAACATTGTTGTCTCTTACGACGACTTGCAAATTACAACTCCAACAGTGCGGTCGCCGCAACGACCCATGAATGACACAGCGAGAATGGGCTCCCCCATCCCTCTTGAAGGCGGCGGTATACCACACCCATTCACCGGTTGCAAAGCCTGCCCGTAAATTTATTTGCCGAAAACCCAAGATACCTTTACCAACCCCGGTGATCCCCTATATATATCTCATGGCTATCCAACCGATTCTCCGCGCTGGCAATCCGATTTTAGAGCAGGTTGCCCGCCCCCTCATCCCTGCTGATTGGGCAGGTTTGCCGCAATTGGTGACAGAAATGTGCGCCAGCATGGCGGCTGCCGGCGGCACCGGATTGGCCGCACCGCAGATTGGACATTCTGTTCGGCTGATGATTTTTGAGGTTACCGAAAGCCGCACCACCGATCACGCAGATGATGCACCGGCGGATATGACCGTTTTGATCAATCCCAGTTGGCAAATCCTTGACGAGACCCAGGACCTTGGCTGGGAAGGGTGCCTATCCTTGCCCGGGCTGCGCGGTGAAGTCCCCCGATATCGCCAGATCCGCTATTCGGGCAGTGACCTTGATGGCACGCGCATTGAGCGGGTGGCGGGGGGCTTTCACGCCCGCGTTTTTCAGCATGAAGTGGATCATTTAGATGGTATCCTCTACCCACAGCGGATGATCGACATGCGCCGCTTTGGGTTTACCCAAGAATTACTGGAAAAGATGGCACAGCCACAGCAGGAGACGCCAGATGAGCCGCTCAAAACGTGATGTTGACCAAGAATTTGATGATTTGCGCGCCGCCATTCTTGCGGCGGCCTTGCCAGATGTACCCTTTGACGGCTGGACCAAGAACACCTTGATGAATGCTGCGGCGACCGCAGGTTATGAGCGAGACGAGGCCCTCAGGGCATTCCCAGGCGGTCCCCGTGAAGCTGTTGAAAGCTATTTACGGATGGCAGATCAGCGGATGATGGACGCACTTTTGGATGTTGACCCTGACAGTTTAAAGGTGCGGGCGCGCATTACCTTGGCCATCCGCTGTCGGTTGCAGGCCGCCGACGCCGAACGCGATGTGATTTTGCGGACGTTATCCTTGCTCGCGACGCCAGCCTATTCACGGGTTGCGGCACGCTCGCTTTATGAAACGGTCAATACGATCTGGTATTGGGCCGGGGATACCGCGACAGATTTTAACTTTTATACCAAACGCGGTCTCCTGGCGGGGGTTTACACGTCAACCTTGCTGTTCTGGTTAAATGACGAATCGCCGGATCATGTTGACACCTGGGCGTTTTTGGATCGCCGCATTGCCGATGTCATGCGCATCCCAAAAGTAACACAGCGTTTTAAGAGCATTGGCCAACGGCTGCCAAATCCACGACGCCTGTTCCGTGTTATGCGACCGCGTGCGGCAGGCTAGATATTGGCCGCTTTCGGGGGCGGTCCGCCCAGCCAATTGACATGGCCCATTTTTCGGCCCGGGCGGCTCTCCGCTTTACCGTAGAGATGCAAGCGCGCGCGCGGCGCGGCCAGCAAACGCGGCCATTCTGCGACATCATTGCCAATGAGGTTCTGCATAACCGTTGGTGCCGCTACCGCGGCATCACCGAGGGGCAGTCCACAAATCGCACGCACCAATTGCTCAAACTGATCGGTGACAGCCCCGTCCTGCGTCCAATGCCCTGAATTGTGCGGCCGCGGCGCAATTTCATTCAGCAAAACCTGACCATCCGGCGTCACAAAAAACTCCACCGCCAAAAGCCCTTCAATACCAATCGCAGTAGCCATTTTCAGGGCGGCATCAATGGCCGCAGCAGCGGTTTCTGCGGGCACATCTGCAGGCGCAATTGTGGTATCAAGGATATGGTTCACATGGCGGTTTTCAACCGGCGGATAGACAGCCGTCGCTTGGTCCAATCCGCGCGCCACAATGACCGACACCTCGCGCTCAAAGCCGACGACAACTTCTAAGATGGCGTCATCAGTTGCCAAATCGGCCCAAGCCTGTGTCACCTCTTCAGGGCTGTTGATACGCACTTGCCCTTTACCGTCATACCCAAATCGGCAGGTCTTTAAGATCGCGGGATAACCGATATTGTCCAAAGCTGATTGCAGGTCTTGGGCGCTGTGAACGGCAGCAAATTCAGCCGTTGCGATACCTTGAGCGCGGGCAAAGTTTTTTTCAATCAAGCGATGTTGCGAAATTTCAAGCGCCCTGGGTCCGGGCCGGGTGGGCACGATCTCGGCCAATTCGCGAATCGTCTCTAAGGGAATGTTTTCAAATTCATACGTGACCACGTCAACCGCGCGGGCAAAACCCCGTAACGCGTCGAGATCATCATAATCTGCGACAGTGGCTGCGGCGGCAACTTGCGCCCCTGGGCCATCTGCCTCTGGCGAAAAAATATGGCAGCGATATCCGAGACGGGCGGCAGCAAGGGCTGTCATCCGGCCCAACTGGCCGCCGCCTACAATGCCGATGGTCGACCCTGGTTTCAGCGCCGTCATGCCGGTGCATCAACAGGTTGATCGCCAACCGCAGCAGATTGCGCAGCCCGCCAATCATCCACCGCCCGTTGCAGCTCAGGATCACTAATCGACAAGATCGCGCCTGCCAATAAGGCCGCATTCACCGCCCCAGCTCGGCCAATTGCCAGCGTCCCAACGGGAATGCCTGCGGGCATTTGAACAATCGATAGTAAACTATCCTGCCCCTTAAGCGCATGGCTTTCCATTGGCACCCCGAGCACCGGTAGGCTGGTCTGCGCCGCCACCATCCCGGGCAAATGAGCGGCGCCACCAGCGCCGGCGATAATCACGGAGAGGCCACGATCTCGCGCTGTTTTGGCGTATTCTGCCATCCGTTCTGGGGTCCGATGGGCAGAGACAATTCGGCATTCATGCGCCACCCCTAACGTTGTCAGTGTTTCCGCAACATGACGCATGGTCGGCCAATCAGATTGACTGCCCATAATCACGCCCACACGCGGCATCTGGTCTGACATCAAAATTTCTCCCCTCACCTTGATTTTAACTTGCGCTGAAAATCACTCTGGCCGCCGATCAACTGTGGTGGCCACAAAATGTCTTTAAACCGCTCTCAGGCGATAATATCCGGCAATAAAATATCGCGCAGCCGCGCAATTTGATCCTTCAACACTAATTTACGTTTTTTCATACGCTGTAATTGCAAGTGATTAAAGGGCACAGCCTCTGCAATTCGGTCAATGGTGTCATCAAGGTCCCGGTGTTCGGTTTCCAGCGCCAGCAATTGATGTTTCAGATCTTCAAAGTCTTGCAAGGCTCTCTCTTTTCACGGCCAATATGTTTCAAGACGATATCGCAGCAGCCGCCGTAATTCCAGTGTTGCGGCAATACACTCACGCAGTTGGCCACTTTCGCAATTGGCCGCTTTCACAATTTGAAAGCCCTTATCTGGGCTTCACGCTTGCGCAGAAGACAGATACAGTCAGTCATCGACGACATCAATGGATATTGGCCATGCCAGCGACGACTTTGCATTTTGAGATTATTGCCAACGATGGCGCAGCGGTGAACATTGCCGTGAATGACTTGGTGGTTGCTGGTTGGACCGGCCGAGATGCCGAGGCGGTCCGTCATCACGTTGAAGAATTAGCGGCAATTGGCGTGCCAGGTCCATCAACCGTGCCCCTGTATTATCGTGGCAGTCAATCACTGGTGTTGCAGTCTGAAGCCATTCAAGTTCTCGGCGGCGGCACCTCTGGTGAGGTTGAACCCGTGCTGGTTCAGGATGGTGATGAGCTGTGGGTCACAGTTGGCTCTGACCATACCGATCGTGATGCGGAGAGCCAGTCAATTGCGCTGGCAAAACAGGCCTGTCCAAAAGTGCTCGCCCATCACGCCTGGCGATTTGCTGATGTGGTTGACCACTGGGATGCCTTGGAAATCACCTCAACGATTGAGGACGGTGGTCAAACAGTTACCTACCAACACGGTAGCCTTGCTGAAATCAGATCACCGCTTGACCTGATCAAAGGGTTTGCCGCAAGTGGTACGTTGGCAACAGGAACAGTCATGCTCTGTGGCACCGTGCCCGCCATTGGCGGCATTCGCGCCAGCAGCTCTTTTCACATGCGCTTACATGATCCCGTTTTACATCGCGAAATCACACATCGTTATGAGATCGTTGTTTTGCCCGTTATCAGCTGAAAGTTAGCCTCATGAAAACCATTGCTTCTTTGAATGCCGCCCTCAACGCTAAGGAGATCACCAGTACGCAACTGACGGCGGCGTGTTTGGAAAAAATTCACGACCCCGCTGGCGAAGGTGCGCGCACCTTTTTGGCCAGCTTTGACGATAGTGCCATGCAGGAAGCTGAGATTGCAGATCGCCGTCTAGAAGTTGGCAGCCAGACAAGCCTGACAGGTTTGCCAATTTCGATTAAAGACCTGTTTGATGTCGCCGGACAAGTGACGCGCGCGGGCTCTAAAGTGAGAAATTCAGCACCTGCCGCAACTGTCGATGCCCCTGTTGTCGCCCGACTACGCGCTGCTGGCGCGGCCCTTGTAGGGCGCACCAATATGACCGAATTTGCGTATTCAGGCGTCGGCATGAACCCGCACTATGGTACTCCAGCAAATCCTTTTGACCGGGCCACCCGGCGGATCCCAGGCGGGTCATCCGCCGGAGCGGCGGTTTCAGTAACAGATGGGATGGCGGTTGCTGCCATCGGCTCAGATACCGGCGGCTCCGTCCGAATTCCAGCGGCGTTTTGTGGCTTAACAGGTTTTAAACCAACCGCCCGACGGGTGCCAACAGCAGGTGTCTTCCCCCTATCTTATACGCTTGATTCAATTGGCCCTTTAGCGACCAGCGTCGCATGTTGCGCAGAAATTGACCGTATTATTGCCGATACCCCAAGCCAAACGCCACGGCCTGTGAATGTCGCAGGATTACGGTTGGTCGTTCCCGAAACGATCGTTCTCGATGATTTGGATGACACCGTCGCGGGGGTTTTTGACGAAACCCTTCGCAAATTGTCAGAGGCCGGGGCCCGCATCACACACTTGACATTTGATCTGCTGAACGACATTCAAGCGGCTAATGCGAGTGGCGGTTTTGTGGCCCCGGAATGCTATAACATCACCCGAGAGTTGGCCAGTTCGGCGCCCGATCAATTTGACCCACGGGTTATCTCCCGCATCCTAAAAGCCAACAAGATGACCGCGGCTGACTATGTGCAGCTGTGTCAGCGACGCCAGGCCATCATGCGCCACGCTGACCGAATCACCCATGAATTTGATGCTGTCATTATGCCAACAGTGCCAATGGCCGCGCCGGCCATGGGCCCCCTTGAAAAGGACGACCGGCTGTTCGCGGTCACCAATATGCTAACCTTGCGTAATTGCTCTATCGGTAACTTTTTAGATCGTTGCGCCATTAGCCTGCCCTGTCATCGTCGCGGTGACGCGCCAGTTGGCTTAATGGTGATGGGCGAGACAATGGGCGACCAACGATTACTGGATATTGCCGCCAGCCTGGAAAAAATTATCGGCCATATTGAGTGAATCAACATAATTTGTTATTTTAATATCATAGACTTATCTTTTAATGAAATTACTATGAAATAAGACTAGTTGACATATAATAATAGATTACTCATAATGGACAGTGTATCGCAAGGTGGAGCTATAACAACGGAGGGAGAAAGCATGTCGACAACGGATCGTTTAGATGCATTACGGCAACGCCATTTTGAACTCGACAGACAAGTGAATGCCCTGTCAGCAAGCACAAGCTCAGATGATGTTGCCTTGGTCGCTGTGAAGCGTCAGAAGCTGGCCATCAAAGACGAGATTACGACTCTTGAACAAAAACTAAACTGAAGACCTGCGCGGGCATTTTGCGCCCCCACACATAGTGCGTAACGCAATGTTATGACACTGTCGCAGTTTGCTCGCGCAGTACATATTTTTGGACTTTACCTGTCGAGGTTTTTGGGAGTTCGCCAAAGACCACATGGCGGGGACACTTAAAATGCGCCAAATTTTTGCGGCAAAACTCAATAATCTCGGCAGCTGTTGCCGCCGCCCCTGGCTTCAAGGTCACGAAGGCACAGGGGGTTTCACCCCATTTGTCATCTACCTTGGCGACCACTGCGGCTTCTAAAACAGCTGGGTGGCGGAACAGTACGCCTTCGACTTCAATGGTGGAAATGTTCTCGCCGCCAGAAATAATGATATCCTTTGAACGGTCTTTCAGCTCGATATAACCATCTGCATGCATCACCCCAAGATCACCGGTATGGAACCACCCCCCCTTAAAGGCGGCATCGGTGGCTTCTTGGTTTTTCAGGTAGCCCTTCATCACCACATTGCCACGCATAAACACCTCGCCAATGGTTTGGCCGTCTGCGGGCACCGGATCAAGACTATCCGCATCGGCAACCATCAAGCCTTCTAAGACGGGATAGCGCACCCCTTGGCGAGCTTTCAAATCGGCCTGCTCTGCCATCGGCAGTGCGCTCCATTGCGGTTGCCATGCGCAGACGGTCACAGGCCCATAAACTTCTGTCAGCCCATAGACATGCGTAACATCAATACCAAGCCGCTCCATACCCTCAATAACAGCCGCAGGTGGCGCTGATGCAGCGGTCATCATCGCAACACGATGATCAAACTTTGGCCGTTCGCTCTCAGGCACTTGTAGCAACATATTCATGATGATCGGTGCGCCGCATAGGTGGCTGACCTGATGATCTGCGATGCTTTGGAAGACGCTTGGCCCATCTAGGCGGCGCAAACATACATGCGTCCCCGCCATCGCGGTAATCGCCCAAGGGAAGCACCATCCATTGCAGTGGAACATTGGTAATGTCCAAAGATAGATCGGATAATCCCGCATCCCCCACACCAGCACATTTGACAGAGCGTTGAGATACGCGCCCCGGTGGTGATAGACGACACCTTTAGGATTTCCTGTTGTTCCGGAAGTATAGTTAAGCGCAATCGCCTGCCATTCATCACCGGGACGTTCACCGCGATATTCTGGGTCCCCTGAGGCGATAAACGCCTCATAATCCTGGCCGCCAAGCTGTTTGCCGCCGGGGCCTTCGCTGTCAACAATATCAATCACCAAGGGCGGGTTTGCCATTTCCGCCAAAGCAGCTTCAATTACCGGTGCAAACTCGCTATCCGTCAGCAGGATTTTAGCCTCACCATGTTCCAGGATGAACCGGATCATGGGGGCATCAAGGCGGGTATTGAGGGCGTTAATTACCCCGCCCGTCATTGGAATACCGAAGGTCGCTTCGAACGCCTCTGGGGTGTTTTGCGCCATGACGGCAACCGTATCACCACGGGCAATGCCATGAGCCGCCAAGGCAGAGCCAAGACGCCGACAGCGGGCCGCCGTTGTCTGCCAGTCATAGCGGCGCTTTCCATGGATAACAGCGGGCCGGGTTGGAAACACAGTCGCCGTGCGCTCAAGAAAGGACAGCGGCGTTAACGGCACATAATTGGCTGCATTTGGATCCAGATCCATCTCATACGGATTTACCGCCATACGACTATTCCTTTTCTATCCCGCCCAAGCGCGCATGCTATGCCCGCGCTTTATCACTGTCACGCCCCTTTTCACTGATCCATGATATGTAAAGCTGGCGAACCTGTCTTGGCAAGTTGCGAAAAAAAAGTGCATGCTAACAGCATAACAGGGAAACAAAAAAGATCATAAGATCGGCAGCAAAGGAACAGATCATGGTTGGCGAATTTGAACAGCTTTATCAACACTCCTTGGCAGCGCCAGAAACATTCTGGGCCGACGCCGCAGAGGATGTTCACTGGTTCAAAAAATGGCAGCGGGTGCGTGATGATGCAAAGCCGCCGTTTTGTCGTTGGTTTGTCGGCGCTGAAACGAATACCGCCTATAATGCGCTGGACCGCCACATTGATGCTGGCCGCGGAGATCAGGCGGCGCTGATTTATGATAGTCCTGTCACCAATACCGTCGCCCATATCAGCTATACCGCGCTGCGCGACAGGGTTGCCAAATTTGCCGGTGCCCTGCGCAATTTAGGGGTCAGTTATGGTGACCGCGTCATCATCTATATGCCAATGATCCCAGAAGCTGTTGTGGCAATGCTGGCAACGGCGCGGATTGGCGCGGTTCATTCCGTTGTTTTCGGCGGTTTTGCGCCGAATGAACTGGCAACGCGCATCGACGATTGTGCGCCGAAATGTATCGTCAGTGCCTCTTGCGGGATTGAGCCTGGCCGGGTGATTGCCTACAAACCCTTGCTTGATGCCGCCATTGATTTGTCACAGCACAAGCCAGATCACTGTGTCATTTTACAGCGCCCAATGGCTGAAGCGGCGATGACAGCCCCGCGTGACCTGGACTGGCAAGCGGTCGAGGCGGCAGGTGAGCCCGCTGAGTGCGTCGCGGTGGCCGCCACAGATCCGTGTTATATCCTCTATACCTCTGGCACCACTGGCGAGCCCAAAGGTGTTGTTCGCGATACTGGTGGTCATCTGGTCGCCTTGAAATGGTCGATGTCCAATATCTATGATGTGAAACCGGGTGATGTTTTCTGGGCCGCCTCTGATGTCGGCTGGGTGGTGGGCCATTCCTATATCGTCTACGCGCCCCTGTTCCATGGGTGCACGTCTGTTTTGTTTGAAGGCAAGCCTGTCGGCACTCCTGATGCAGGAACGTTCTGGCGCGTCATTGCCGATCACAATGTCGCCGTCATGTTCACCGCACCAACCGCCATTCGGGCGATCAAAAAGGAAGACCCAGACGGCAAACTGCTGGAGAAATATGACCTTAGTCACTTCCGCGCACAGTTTTTGGCAGGGGAACGCTGCGACCCCGACACCCTGCAATGGTGCCAAACGCATCTTGGGGTACCAACTGTTGACCATTGGTGGCAAACCGAAACAGGCTGGCCAATCGTCTCAAATTGCCTGGGGATTGAACGCCTGCCAATCAAGCCTGGCTCGCCAACGCGCGCCGTGCCGGGATGGGATGTGCAGGTTCTGGATTCGGCGGGTGAACGCTTAGCCGCAGGTGAGATTGGCGCGATTGTGATCAAGCTGCCGCTGCCCCCCGGCGCACTGCCAACGCTTTGGCAGAAAGACCAACGCTTTATTGAATCTTACCTCGCCGACTATCCAGGCTATTACCAAACAGGTGACGCCGGCATGATTGATGACGATGGTTACGTGCATGTGATGTCGCGGACCGACGACATTATCAATGTGGCCGGTCATCGGCTGTCAACAGGCGGTATGGAAGAAGTACTAGCCGCCCATAGCGATGTGGCTGAATGCGCGGTCATTGGTGTTGCTGACGCTCTCAAAGGGCAAATTCCACTTGGATTCTTGGTGTTAAAAGATGGCGCCAGAAAAGACAGTGACGCGATTATTGGCGACGTTGTCCAAATGGTTCGCGATCGCATCGGCCCTGTTGCTGCCTTTAAATTGGCCTGTGTGGTGCAGCGATTGCCGAAGACCCGATCTGGCAAAATTTTGCGCGGCACAATGCAGAAAATCGCCGATGGCGAGGCTTATAAAATGCCCGCCACAATCGACGACCCTGTGATCCTTGAGGAGATTAGCGAGGCCCTGAAGGCGATCGGGTTTGCTGCACCCGCACCGTAAACTCAGACGATACGCACCCCAACATCCTGGCTTGCATCAACCAGCCAAGCCCACAGATATGGGGCAAAGCTATTGCGTACAATCAGATCATAGCTTGGTGTTTCATCAAGTTGTATCAGGGTAATTTGCGCTCGCTCAAACATCGTCTGGGCGCAATTTCCCGCGCTAAAGGTCTGGGGATGCAGATCAATTGACACCCCTTTGCGCATCACCCAGCGCGCCTCTGGGCCCGCAAGGCGAATGATGGTGGCGTTATCTGTGAGGTCAGTAACAGCAGCATGCTGACCGGCAAACGCCGCCTCTAATGCTGTTTGCAAGGCTGTCTCTGCGGCTGGTGGGGTCAGAATTAAAAACTCATCTGGGCCAAGCCACGCTGTGGTGACATGATCGCCAAAGCTGACCCGGCCCACTGCTGGCAGGTCACCACCCAGCAAATCCACCACCTGAGCAGGAATTTTTGCAGCTGAGGTCCGCAAGTTAATTTTGCCGACAAAACGCCGTTCACCCATCGATACGCCCGCATCAGAGGGCCCACCCTGGGTCACGTTCAAATGGTCTAGGGGTGAAAAAGCCTGGTCTGCAAACTCAACCATTAAGACGCTCTCCTTGCGGGTCAAAGAATTGCGGTTCAGTGACCACGGCTGTCAACTGCCGCCCATCGGCAAGCGGCAAATACACAGTATCGCCCATCCGCGACCGGCCGCCTGCGATCACAGCCATGGCGATCGATCGGCCGCAATTAGCGCTGTAATAGCTTGAGGTAACATGCCCCAGCATGGCCATCGGTGGGGCTGTTTTCAGATCAGCAACGACCTGCGCGCCTTCTGGTAAAACAACCTCTGGATCACGGCTCAACAAGCCAACAAGTTGTTTGCGATCCGCGCGCTGACTATCGCTGCGGGCCAGCGATCGTTTGCCGACAAAGTCACCCTTTTTAGCTGAAACAATCCAATCCATGCCCAGATCACCTGGCGTCACCGAGCCATCGGTTTCTTGGCCGACAATGATAAAGCCCTTTTCCGCCCGCAACACATGCATCGCCTCAGTACCATAGGGGGTGATGTCGTATTTCTCACCTGCGGCCATTAAAGCCGTCCACAGCGCCAGACCATGACGGCTTGGCACGTTGATCTCAAACGACAACTCGCCGGTGAAGGAAATACGGAAAACCCGTGCCGGCAGGCCTGCGACCGTGCCAGTGGCGACACCCATAAATGGCAATGCCGCCTCTGAAAGATCAATATCATCTGACAATGCTGCCAATAACTCACGGGATTTCGGCCCACAGATTGAGGCCACTGCCCATTGCTCTGTCACTGAGGTGAAATAAACCTTTAAATCTGGCCATTCTGTTTGTGACCATTCTTCCAGCCAATCCAGAACCCCAGCCGCCCCGCCGGTGGTTGTCGTCATATGAAAGTGATCTTTGGCCAAACGGACCGTGACACCATCATCCATGACCATGCCATCCTCACCCAGCATCAAGCCATAACGCGCCCGGCCTACCGCCAGCTTCAGCCAACCATTTGTATAAATACGATTGAGGAATTCAGCTGCATCAGGGCCTTTCACATCGATCTTGCCCAAGGTGCTGGCATCAAGAATACCTACCCCGGTGCGGGCCGCCCGGCATTCACGGTCAACAGCCTGACGCATGGTTTCAGTGCCGCGCGGATAATACCAGGCGCGCATCCATTGGCCCACATGTTCAAAACGTGCACCATTGGCGCGGTGCCAGGGGGCCATTGGCGTATTGCGCACAGGTTCAAATTGGCCACCAACAGCGCGGCCCGCAAAAGCGCCAATGGCAACAGGTTCAAGTGGCGGGCGGAAAGTCGTCGTGCCAACGTCTGGAATATGAGCGTCACGGGCGCTGGCCAAAATCGCCAGCGCATTGACATTTGATGTTCGCCCCTGATCGGTGCCCATGCCCGTGGTGGTATAGCGTTTGGTATGTTCGACCGACAGATAGCCTTCTTGTGCTGCCAAGCGAATATCTGCTGCCGTCACATCACTTTGGAAATCAACAAACTGTTTGCCCTTTCCCGCGTTTGTTGGCATTTGCCAGATAGCCCGTAACGGCATTTCTGTCACTGAGACCGTCTTTGGGGTGGCCGGCGCACGGCCTTTTGCACCTGCCGCGCGGGCCGCCTCAATCCCCGTTTTAAGCCCGTCTTTTAAAGCTCCAGTTAAGCTGAAATCGCCGCTCGACGCGCCAGCAGATGAACTGGCTTCGTGGGCGATATCCGGCACAAAACAAGCTTGTTTTTCATCCCAGCGAAGTTTGCCGCGACTTTGCGAGAACAGATGCACACTCGGGCTCCAGCCACCAGACATGGCAATACAATCGGCAACCAAGGCCTTGCCCGCGCCTGTCACCGCCGAACCATCTGCTGTTAACGCCATGATGGTGCAGCCGGTCACGCGCTTGTGTCCACTGACGCCCACAATGGCATGGTTAAAATGGATGGTCATGCCGCGCGCCTTCGCAGCCGCCACTAAGTCACCGCCCATCGCCTCTGCTTCTGGGCGCAGATCGACAATTGCTGTGACCTTTGCATGAGCGTCGTCTAAGGCAAGGGCGGTCCGATAAGCATCATCATTATTGGTGAAAACAACGCTTTCCCGACCTGCCAAGACACCATAGCTGTTGACGTATTCGCGCACTGCAGCGGCCAGCAAAATGCCCGGCCGGTCATTATCGGCGAACACCAATGGCCGTTCAATCGCGCCCGTCGCCAAAACAACCTGCTTGGCGCGAATTTTCCAGAACCGTTGGCGCGGCAAATGCGCGGGTGCATTGCCAATATGATCAGTGACCCGCTCTAAGGCTGTGATGTAGTTATGGTCATAATAACCGGACACTGTCGTCCGTGGCAGCAATGTCACATGCGCCATTGATTGCAATTTTGCCGTCGTTTCAGTCACCCACGCTTGGGCGGGCATGCCGTCGATATGTTGATCGCCATCAAAACGCAGCTGCCCACCAAACGCTTCTTTTGCCTCGGTGACAATAACCCGCGCGCCTGTTGCCGCCGCTGCCGAAGCAGCGGCAAGCCCGGCAGGACCAGCCCCAACGATCAGCACATCGCAATGGTCATGAATTTTCTCATACCGGTCCGGGTCGCGGTCCGCAGGGGCCTTCCCCAGTCCCGCAGCCATACGGATGATATGCTCATAGCGCATCCATTGGCTGGCCGGCCACATGAAGGTTTTATAATAAAAACCCGCCGGCATAAATTTGGAAACCCATTGATTAACGGACGCCAGATCAAAATTTAGGGAGGGCCAAACATTTTGGCTGGCGGCGGATAAGCCATCGTATAACGCGATTTGCGTGGCCCGTAAATTTGGCTCTGTGCGTGGCCCACGGCCAAGCTGCACAAGGGCATTTGGCTCTTCCGCGCCCGCAGCGAAAATGCCCCGTGGGCGATGATATTTGAACCCTCGGCCCACAAAATGCACGCCATTGGCCAACAGCGCTGAGGCTAAAGTGTCCCCAGGGTGGCCACGATAAGAGCGGCCATTAAAGGTAAATTCAATCTCATGATCGCGGTCAATATGACCGCCACTGGCAAGACGATAGGGCTGATGGCTCATGCGCCTGTCTCCTCAGCTGCGGCGCTGGCAGCAGTTGCTGCAGCACTGTCAGCGTCAGCTTCGTTCTGCCGCCGCCAATTTTGATCATAAACAGCCCGCGCGGCGGCATCTTTTGGCAGCTCACCCACGGGGTAGACCTCAATCACAGCATGGCTCACCGTGTCCCGGGCCACATTAAACCACCGCCGGCAACCGGCGCTATGGCGCCAGCGTTCAAGATACAGCCCTTTTGGATTTTGATTATGAAACAGGTAATCAGCCCAAATTTCATCACTCACATGTTCAGGGGCAGGCGGGCGACGTTTATGTGCCTCGCCGCCATATTGAAATTCGCTATCGTCGCGGGGACCACACCAAGGACATTCGATCAGTAACATCGTCTTCTCCTTAATGGGCGACGCCAGCGGCGCCATGTTCGTCAATTAAATGACCACTTTCAAAGCGCGACAAGGCAAACGGCGCAGCAATCGCATTGGGCGCATCACGGGCAATCAAATCTGCAAAAACATGCCCTGAACCTGGCGTGGCTTTAAAGCCGCCCGTGCCCCAGCCACAGTTGAAATACAGGCCCTTGATGCTGGTTTTAGAAATAATGGGTGAAGCATCCGGGCAGGTATCTACAATACCGCCCCAAGTCCGCATCACTCGCACCCGAGAGACAATCGGATAAAGTTCCACCGCCGCTTCCAGCATATGTTCGATGATCGGCAGGCTGCCACGCTGGGCGTAGGAATTATAAGCATCCGTGCCAGCACCCAGGACCAATTCGCCCTTATCCGATTGGCTGATATACATATGCACAGCATTGGACATCACGACTGTATCAATGACCGGCTTTATCGGCTCAGAGACCAGCGCTTGCAAGGGGCGACTTTCAACCGGCAGGCGCAGCCCTGCCATATCTGCCAAGACACCAGAGTGACCAGAGGCGACACAGCCAATTTTACCTGCTTTGATAAAGCCATGATTGGTGTCAACACCGCTGACCTGATCGCCATCACGGCGGATCGCGGTTACCTCACAATTCTGGATGATATCGACGCCAAAATCATCGGCGGCACGGGCATATCCCCAAGCAACCGCATCATGGCGGGCGGTGCCGCCACGTTTCTGCAGAAACCCGCCCATTACCGGGTAACGTAAGCCGGGATTAATATCGATGATCGGCACCAAAGCCTTGATTTCAGTTGGATTGAGAATGTCAGAATCAATACCGTTCAGGCGAATGGCATTCACCCGCCGTGACATCTCCTTCAACTCATGCTCGCTATGCGCCAGGGTCAGAACACCGCGCTGGCTAAACATCAGATTAAAGTTGAGGTCTTGCGACAGGCCTTCCCAAAGCTTGAGCGCATGCTCATAAAGGGCGGCACTTTCATCCCATAAATAGTTGGACCGGATAATGGTTGTATTCCGGCCCGTGTTGCCGCCACCAATCCAGCCTTTTTCCAGCACCGCAATGTTTCGAATGCCATGCACCGAGGCCAAATAATAGGCTGTTGCTAGGCCATGACCACCACCACCAATAATCACCACGTCATAGGCGTCGCGTGGTTTTGGGTTGCGCCAGGCTTGGCCCCATTGACCGTGACCGCTGAGGCCATTGCGCGCCAAGGCCGCCAAGGAATAACGCTTGGCGGATTTTTTCAGCGCCCGCACTCCCCGGTTAATTGCGCTCATCGGTGTGCCCTCCAACAAAAGGTCTCGTTCCAACCGCTCCGACGGTAACCAGCAACACAGGTGATGGTTAAGCCAGCCGCGACATTCGTTAACCGCAAGACGACATGATATCAATCTCTCAAAGGCGGCTAAAGGGGAGCAGATGACCCTGGCAGCTGTTTTAAGCGCACCCGGTCAGGCGCAGCGGCGGCACGCTCGGCTGTATCAATCGCCTGCCAACCCTCAAA
>JBELLC010000155.1:0-5132 GCA_042088965.1 Nisaea sp.
ACAAAACGCGCTTAACCAATGTGTTATCATTGAGCTTTCCATAACGTATATTTTATCAATTGAGAGACCATAATGATGCCTTATTTCAATCCGGATCTTCGTTCCTATTTTGATGCGTCTGAAGCCTTCACCGCAGGCAGTGATACGCCGCGCGCCTTCTTAGATCGCTGCATTGCCACAATCGAAACCCGCGAGGACAGTGTGCAAGCATTCGTTTGCAGCAACCTCGAGGCGGCGCGCATCGCTGCTGATTTATCAACAGCACGGTGGAAATCTGGCCGCCAAATCTCCCCCATCGATGGCATGCCCATTGGCGTAAAGGACATCATGGAAACCGCCGATATGCCAACGGAACAAGGCTCACCGCTATTCCAGGGATGGCGCGGCGGGCGCGATTGTGCAGCGGTGGCAGCGCTAAGAGAGGCAGGGGCGATCATTGTTGCGAAAACAGTGACGACCGAATTTGCAGCCTCGCACCCCGGTAAAACGCGAAACCCATGGGATTTGGCCCGGACCCCCGGCGGCTCAAGCAGTGGATCTGCCGCTGCGGTCGGCTGCGGTATGTTAGCGGGAAGCACAGCGTCGCAAGTAATTGGCTCAACCATTCGCCCCGCAAGCTTCTGTGGTGCCTATGGCTATAAACCGAGCGTTGGCGGCATCAATCGCGGCGGCAGTTTTGATGGCTTCAGCCAAAGCTGTACGGGAATGATTGCCGCCAGTTTGGCTGAATGTTGGTCAATGACCCGTGAGATCACCGCGCGCACGGGTGGTGATCCGGGATATGTCGGGGTGAACGGGCCAATGCGCTTGCCAGCAAGCCGCATGCCGCACAAAATTGCCCTGCTTCATACACCAGGTTGGGTCAATACATCAGCCGGTGCGCAGGCGGAATTTCAACGCGTCAGGCACGCAATGACCGCTGCGGGATTACAGCTGGAAGATAAAGATAGTCATGAGCAATTGGCGGCATTTGAAGCGGCAATCTCAAACGTGATGGCACTTTCAAACCGCATCAACACATGGGAAGGCCGCTGGCCGCTGGACACCTATGCCCACGATATGGACGCAACGGCCTTAAGTGAGTATTCACGAGATCGCTTAGCAGAAGCCAAAACCATGAGCCAAGAAACCTATCAAGGTCTCCTTGAGGAACGGGCGCGTATTCGCGATCTATATGCCGCGCTGCAAGACCATTTCGATGTCTGCGTTACCCTCGCCGCGCCAGCTGCCGCACCAATAGGATTAAACTGGACAGGTGATCCAGCCTTTACGGTGGCAACCTCACTCATCGGGATGCCAGCTGTGACCCTCCCCGTCTTGCAGGATCAAGATTTACCTCTTGGTCTGCAAGTGATCGGGTTTGTCAATCAAGATGCCGCACTTTTCGCCCAAGCCAACGCCTTGCAATCCCTATTTATCAGCTAAAATATGAACATTTGATATGGATCTATCGCCAAGACCACCAACCCAACAACTGACAACCCGGCGATAGGTTGCTGATGATCGGGGCATCGGGCCTTCAACATTGGGCAAGTGGATCAGCGCTCACAAGCATGCCGGATAAATGGCTGGCCAAATGACGACAAAGACAGAGCGCTGGCCCAGCGTCGTAAAGAGCGCAGGATATTGCGTAAGGCCCGCACATCTCATAAAAAAGCGACGGCCTTCTTCGCTCGCCAAAAATGATGCGGTTTCGTTCGATTGACACTAAAGAGGGCTTTTTACCTGGTCCACCGATTGCGCAACATCCTGGCTGTCCGTCAAAGCGGTTATGATTCTCAAGCACCTCGCCCGGCCTGCCAGCACCCACCAGCGTCATGTCTGTCTAACGTCAGGCCCCATGGGGCAAATGAGCGCCTGATGTGACCGAGACGCTGGGTCGTGCTTTGTGAGCTTCTGGCTGTAATCAAGCCGATGTTGCGCATAAACCAAGACGGCTACCAGACAATGGTCCCAGACCCTGAAGAACCATCTCTTGCGGGGTTAAGAGACATCAATGACCTGCCACCTGCCGACGGCCACTTTGGACGGGGGAAGCCCGTTTTAAATAACGTGACAGGATAAAGCGTAAAACCGTGGACAATGCGGCGCTTGCAAGATCGCAAATACGCCGCCTAATATGGTCAACGAGATGAGCGAAAGCCGCTCTGAAATGAGCTTGGTGACAGATCCCGTTTATAGGACGGTGGACAAATATAAAAGCGTATATCTGATCAGATTTGATCGCGTGAAAGGCGAATAATGACCGTAGAAATTGAAAAAAATGGTGACATTTGGACGATAATTCACAATCGTCCCGAGGCACGAAATGCAATGGATCCAGCGTCTGCAGATGCATTGGTCACGGCCTTTGAGGAATTTGATAAAAGTGATGCAAAAGTGGCCGTATTTTATGGAGAAGGCGGTGCATTTTGTGCGGGTTGGGATTTAAAATATGCGCAAACCCTCAACGGAAATCGCCGTGATGAATTGCGGGAACTCGATTTTCCCGTCGGATCTGGAATGCCGCCGCGGGGCCCACTCGGGCCGTCGCGATTAGAACTTAATAAACCCGTAATAGGAGCGATCGAGGGCCCCGCTGTGGCTGGTGGCATGGAGCTTGCTCTTTGGTGCGACATTCGCGTGATGGCAGAAGACGCTTATCTTGGGGTTTACTGTCGCAGATGGGGAATACCATTACTTGATGGAGGAACGGTTCGTTTGCCTCGGCTTGTTGGACAAGGAAAAGCACTTGAAATCACGCTGACAGGTCGAAAGGTCACGGCCGAAGAATGCTTAAGAATTGGTTTATGTGAGAAAATTGTGCCCTCTGGCCAAACAAAAGAACACGCCAACATGATGGCGCAAGAAATTGCGCGTTTTCCCCAAGAAGCAGTCTTAGCGGACCGTCGTTCCATCATTGAAAGTCGGGGTTTGAGTGTTCGCGAAGGGATGAAATTGGAGTGGGCGAATGGCGTAGATGCTGTCCGAAAACAGGGGGTAGACGGCGCGGCACGTTTTTCTGCAGGAGCTGGCAGACATGGTGATTTTGGGGAAATATAGCTTAAAAGCCTCAGCCGAAATATCTGTTGTTTGGTGTGTTTTCCGCCAACGTCGTGAAGCTATCAGAATTTCAACGTTGAGGACCATCATCACGGCACTGGCTTTTCATCCGCACTGACCTGCGTCCCCGAGCCCGCCGCATGTCTTTAACGGCTGCGGGCAACTTCAATATCGGTCGCCCCAATGCCGCTTTCAGCCCATCAACGGCAGAAGCCAAGCGGCACGTCGCACAGCGTGGTTGCAGCGGTAGGATTTGACCCCTTGGCCTTCCGCCTCAAGTGGGTTTTTGGTTTCACGACCAAAGTAGTGTTTTTCATCTCTATCAGGGACGAAGGCACAATACGGGTTATTCGCCTGGACCACCGAATCAGATCCGCCGCCAGATCACCAAGAAGGTGCATATCAGATCGCGAGGTATTGCTGACGCAGTTCTTCGTTATCCAGAACTTCCTGGGCCGTGCCATCAAACACGATCTGCCCCATATCCAGAATAAGCGCCCGGTCAGCAAGATGCAGGGCTGCAATCGCGTTCTGTTCGACGATTACTGTGGTTATCCCCAGGGCCTTGATCTGTTCCAAGGTCTTTTCGATCTCTTGAACAATGACCGGTGCCAGACCTTCATACGGTTCGTCAAGCAGCAGAAGCTTGAGATCACGGGACAGGGCTCGGGCGACAGCCAACATCTGTTGTTCGCCCCCTGACAGAGTCACCCCTTCTTGTTTGCGCCGTTCGCCAAGACGCGGGAACAGATTGTAAAGACGTTCAATCGACCAACCGGCCGGGCCAGTGATCTGGGCCAGTTCAAGGTTCTCGTGAACGGTAAAACCCTGGATGATTCGGCGATCCTCCGGCACCAGGCCGATACCCAGATTAGCCGCCTGATGGGATTTCATCGTATGCAAAGGTTCATGATCGAGCCAGATTTCACCATGCTTCAGTGCCGGGTCGTCCATTCTGGCAAGGGCGCGCAGGGTTGAGGTCTTGCCCGCGCCGTTCCGTCCCAGAAGAGCAACGATCTCCCCCTCGCGGATGTCAAAGCTCACACCCTGAACGATATAACTTTCGCCGTAATAGGCGTGGACATCCCAGCACGAAAAGAAAGCCCGCTGGCCACCCTTCCCGGTAACCGGTGCGATGCCGGGGGCGGTTGGTTTGCTCTGTGTCGCTGTATCACTCATAAATGCGCCCCTCCCAGATAGGCTTCCTGTACTTTTGGGTTGCCCTTGATTTTTTCGGGAGCGTCTTCGGCAATAACAGTGCCTTGTGCCAGAACCGAAATTTTCTCGGCCAGAGAGAACACAACATGCATGTCGTGCTCGATGACTATTTTGGTAATACCGCGCCCCCCGATCTGTTTCAGCAAATCAATGGTGGCATTGGTGTCGGCCCGGCTCATCCCCGCTGTTGGTTCATCCAGCAGCAAAAGTTTTGGGCCCTGAACCAGACACATGGCCATTTCCAGGCGCCGCTTGTTGCCGCGCGACATGCTGCCGGAATGATTGTCCTTGTCGTCGATCAGGCCGATGTCTTCAAGGATGTGGAGCGCCTTGTCATAGATTTCACCATGATGCTCGATATGGGACCAGCCGTTCAGCTTGAACGCCCCGTCACGCGACGCAAAGGCCGGGATCATAACGTTTTCCAGGATAGTCAGGTCTTCAAAGATTTCCGGTGTCTGGAAAACTCGGGCAACGCCTGTCTGGTTGATCTCGTGGGGTTTGAGCCCCAGCAGCGATTTCCCATTGAACATGACCGATCCCGAATCTGGTTCCAACCGTCCAATGAAACAGTTCAGAAGGGTTGATTTACCTGCGCCATTTGGCCCGATAATCGCGTGAACGCTTCCCTCTTCGACGTTCAAGTTGACGTCGTCAAGGGCGCGAAGGCCGCCAAATCTCTTATTGACGCCAATGACTTCAAGAATACCCATTGGTGTATCTCCTTACTCTGCGGGGGTGGTTTTGGAGGCGTCGGCGTCTTTGCCGCGCTTGAACAGGCCTGCGATCTTTTGGCCGCCTTCAACAAGGCCACCGGGCAGGAAGATCACGACGAGCATGAAGATGATGCCCAGCGTCAGGTGCCAGCCTTT
>JBELLC010000026.1:0-9430 GCA_042088965.1 Nisaea sp.
CTTTTAGGGGCGCGGTAGCCTGAGATATTACGCTGCACAGCCTTTAAATCTGCCAACTGCTTTTGTGTTTTGCCAATGCGCGATGACAATGTGCGGCTGGTCTTTATCATGCCCTGGAATGGTTTTGTAAGTTTATCCAAGGCCTGTAGCGTCACGCTTATCTTAAGTTGATTTGTCATAATTGCGTTTCAATGTTATGGTTAAATACTGACAAATTCATTCTCGCAGGAGGTATGACATGTGGGTCGTTTGTCTCGCTATTATCTCTATCGTGGTCTATGACGCCATTGAAGCGGGTGCCCTCAGCAGTGGCGCCGTTTTCGCTGGGTACTTGCTTGCCTTGCTGTTTATCTTACTCGGTCTGGGCACAACTCACTTTGTTATTATAGCGCTTTCTAATGACGACTGACCTATCTGGCTCGGGCGTTGCGTTCTTCGGCCAACGTCACAGCGGTTTCATGCCAAAGTGCAAATTCATCTCAGGAGAGGCCATCAAGTTCTGAAGGTGGCCATCCACCGCCTAAGACAAGATGAATCACCATAAGCGCATTGTCTCACGGACACGTTGAGCAAGGAAGTAAACGCTCTTGTATTTGGTGTCCAATATTTGGTGCAGTTGGTGGGTGTTGATCCCTTTCTTGCTACTGCTCATAAGGCAAGCAGCTTGAAGCATTTTATGCCGGGAGAGAAGTCCATGCTCAAATACGATGCCAACTTTGACTGTAAATGACGTTCGGCAAACGCTGCATTTATTTAAGCCGTGTCGAACAATACTGTTGGGATTTTTCTTACTAGGTTTGCGTCGCACGCCAGTATGATCGCTTTTTCTTTGCATTCTGTTAGGTCTTTAAAATCTCACTGACAAATTTCACACCTGGATAGGCGAAGGTCAGCAAAAGATAGGCGACAAGGGCAATCCGGGCAATTTGCCTGCCGCGCACACCACTGCGGAGATGAAACAGCAGTAATCCGCCGATCACCAAGAATGCCGCCAGTGTGAAAATCGTTTTATGATCGAGTTCCAGTAACGGCGCACCTTGGGTGAGCTGAACCGCTACCCCTGAAACCATGCCGGCCAGCAAAACCGCCCAAGTCGCTGCGAGCAAGCGTATCTCCAGGCTTTCCGCCTCAGCAATCGCCGGCAATAAGCTTGTCAGCCGATCCGCCGTTTTACGTCTGAGCGCGGCTGTCCGCAATAACACCGATAAGCCCGCAATGGCTGTCATGGTCACCAAGGCATAGGTGACGACCGACACCGCAATATGTGCCCATGTCCAAACGGCGACCTCAGGACTGCTTATCGGTGGACCTGCCGGCGCCCCGACCAGTGCCGCCAAGAGCGACAGCAGCAACATATAAGGCAACAGCAGCACGGATAACCGCCATGCCCCCTCTGCCCCGGCGGCAATGACCAAAAATACCCCTAGGCTGGCGCTAATGGACACCCAAAGTGCTGGCGCTAGACCATTTTGCCAACCACTGGCCATCTGCCAGACGGTCCAAGTCAACACCGCACTAAACGCCAGCAAGAGACAAAGCCAATAGCGCAGATCACGCTGGAAGCTGCCCACATGCGGCAAGACACAAGCAGGCAGCAAACAGATCAGGACCATCATTGATAAAATCATCATCGACGACATTCAGCCGAGCTCCCCAGCAGGTCAACAAAAGCGAAATTGCGATTGCCTTTACCCCTGATAACGCCATACACAGTTAGACCCAAGTCTACAACAAGGCACCGCTGCCGTGAACACGTCGATCACCGTAAATCCAAAATCCGTCAAAACTGGCGGCATAACGGCCCTCGTGGTCGCTGCTGGCCATGGCAGTCGGATGGGCGGTGACCTGCCAAAGCAGTACCAAAAGCTGGCTGGACGGTCGATTTTACGCCATGCCATTGATAACCTCTATGCAGATCATCGAATTGAAACGGTGCGCGTCATTATCGACCCTGATCACCAAACACTGTACGCAGCGGCTGTGCAGGGCTTGGATCTTGCGCCCGCAATTCTCGGCGGCCCTGACCGACAAGCCTCTGTGATGAACGGTTTAGCCGCACTGCGCCCTGCTGCACCAGACATTGTTTTGATCCATGATGCCGCCCGGCCGTTTGTGGATAGCGCTGTCCTCGATAGGCTGTTCAGCGCCTTGCAACATCATAAAGGCGCAATTGCCGCGCTGCCTGTGGTTGACAGTGTCAAGCGGGCAGAACGAGCCATAATTGATGATGAGATCGACCGCGAGGGCCTCTGGCGGGCACAGACACCGCAAGGCTTTCATTATGCAGAAATTCTCGCCGCCCATTTGACGGCGGCGGCGACCCCAGCAGCCCCGCCCCTCACAGATGATGCGGCTGTTGCCCGCGCCGCGGGTCTTCAGGTTGTCCTTGTTGATGGCGATGAGGCGTTATTTAAAATCACCTCACCAGCAGACATGCTGCGGGCACATCACTATTGCCTGATCGCCGATCAGCCCGCCGATCAGCCCACCGGCCAGCCCGCCGACCAGCCCACCACACAACCGAGAACACACCGCATTGGCCAAGGTTTTGACGTGCACCGCTTTGGCGACGGTAATCACGTCACCCTGGCGGGTGTCAAAATCCCCCATACCGCTGGACTGCTTGGGCATTCCGATGCTGATGTTGGCTTACACGCGGTAACAGACGCGCTGTTAGGGGCGCTTGGCGCGGGCGACATTGGCAGTCATTTCCCGCCCAGTGACGACACTTGGCGCGGCGTTGATAGCGCCGTTTTTCTCGCCCATGCCGGAACGCTCATCCAGCAAGCAGGGGGCACCATTAACAATATCGATTTGACAATTGTTTGCGAGCAGCCACGCATTGGCCCGCACCGCCCCAAGATGCAGGCGCGGATGGCAGATATTCTGGGCCTAGACCTCAGTTGTGTAAGCATAAAGGCAACCACAACAGAGCGCCTTGGATTCACCGGCCGTGGCGAAGGCATTGCCGCTATGGCTGTCTGCCTAATTACTATTTAAGATTAATATTATGGCCCAACCCATTCATTATGTTCACTTAATAGTTGCCACATGGTTTGGTGTTGGCCGAAGCCCAAAAGCTCCTGGTACTGTCGGCAGTATCGCCGCTCTGCCTTTTGCCTGGGGGATTGTGGTTGTTAGCGATGCCGCGGGCCTGATGATCGCAAGCGCCGTGTTATTTGTGATTGGCACCTGGGCATCAACACATTATGCCCGCCGCCTTGGCACGGGTGACCCTGGGGAAATCGTCGTTGATGAGGTGGTTGGCCAATGGATCGCAGTCATCGCCCTGCCCTTAAACCCGTTTGCCTATCTGCTCGCCTTCCTCGCCTTTCGGTTTTTCGATATCCTCAAGCCGTGGCCAATAAGTCTCGCGGATCAACGCTTGAAAAGCGGTTTTGGGATCATGGCCGATGATGTCTTGGCAGGCCTGGCGGCCCTGGCGGTATGTTGGGCATTATGGCCTTATATAGACCCCTACGCCGCCTTTGGTTAAAGGAACGCAAAATGATACATGACACCGACATTTTAGGCGATGCTGCACAGCTATTAAAAGCCTGCGAGGCGGCAGGTTTGATGATCGCCACTGCCGAAAGCTGCACCGGCGGGCTGATTGCAGGCGCGCTGACGGAAATTGCCGGATCGTCTGCAGTTGTTGACCGCGGCTTTGTGACCTACTCCAACGCTGCCAAACAGGCGATGTTAGGTGTTCCTGCGGCCATGATCAGCCAACACGGTGCCGTCAGTGCCGAGGTTGCCAAAGCGATGGCAGAGGGCGCAATTGCCGCCAGCCAAGCAGACCTTGCCGTCGCAGTAACCGGTGTCGCAGGACCTGGCGGCGGCAGTCCTGAAAAACCTGTCGGCCTGGTGCATTTTGGCTGTGCCCAGCGCGGCCATGAAACCCAGCTGGCGCACCTGGTCTTTGACGGCGATCGCAGCGCCGTGCGCGCGCAAACGGTGGCAAAGGCGCTTGCAATGCTGGCAGAACGATTATAACCGGTGACATACTGCCCGTTTAGCCGTGAAAAGTGTTTTCAATCTCAGCATTTGGCTTTTTATAGAGATCATAAGCACGGCTTTCAAAGGCGCTTACCATGCGCTGAACCGCTTCATTGAAAACCAAACCCACCAAGCCTTGCAGCATTTGATTGCGAAATTCGAAATCGACAAAGAAGTCAATTTCCGAGCCAGCCTGCTGGTTATTGAAAATCCAATGATTATCCAGATAACGGAACGGCCCATTGGTATAGGCGACATCAATGCGCGATTTATCCTCTGCCAGCGTTACCCTGGAGGTAAAGCGCTCGCGAACCAGTTTAAAGCCGATGATAAGATCTGCATGAATGACATTTTCGCGGCGTGATTTTATTCGCGCGCCGACACACCAGGGCAGGAATTCTGGATAGCGTTCTACCTCAGCGACCAAATGAAACATTTGATCTGCCTGAAACGGTACGACCCGCTTTTCAGCATGTGTTGGCATTCAATAGATCGATTCTCTTAAAACACTAAAACTTCAATACCACCCCATTGGGAGCCCTTGCGGTCGCGCTTCAAACTGCACTGGCGTTTAGTTTGGCATCACGGGCAGCCCGCAGGGCCGCAAAATCATCCCCTGCATGATAGGAGGAGCGAGTCATTGGCGTCGCTGAAACCTTTAAAAAGCCCTTCCCATAGGCCAGTTTCTCATAACCCTGGAATTCATCTGGGGTAACAAAGCGGTCAATCGGTGCATGTTTTGGTGTCGGCTGCAAATATTGCCCGATGGTTAAGAAATCAATGTCAGCGGCGCGCATATCATCCATGACTTGGCCCACTTCCTCGCGGGTTTCGCCCAAACCAACCATAATGCCAGACTTTGTAAACATAGCAGGGTCACGCTCTTTGACCTGATCTAACAGGCGCAGGGAATGATAATACCGCGCCCCGGGGCGAATCCCCGGATAAAGCCGTGGCACTGTTTCTAAATTATGATTGAAGACATCAGGACAAGCATCTACGACAACCTCTAAAGCACCAGGCTTTTTTAGGAAGTCAGGGGTTAGGATCTCTACCGTTGTGTCTGGTGCTGTCGCCCGCAAGGCGGCAATGGTAGCCGCAAAATGCGCCGCCCCGCCGTCGTCTAAATCATCACGATCAACAGAAGTAATAACCACATGCGCCAAAGCCATGGTCGCCACCGCATTGGCAACATGTTGCGGTTCTAACGGATCAACCGCGTTTGGCCGTCCCGTCGCCACATTGCAAAAGGCGCAGGCGCGGGTGCAAATGGCACCTAAAATCATCATCGTGGCATGTTTTTTCTGCCAACATTCGCCCAGGTTTGGACAGGCCGCCTCTTCGCATACTGTGACCAGATTGTTGTCACGCATTAATTTGCGGGTCTCAGCGACTTGCGGAGAGGTTGGTGCCTTGGCGCGGATCCATGCCGGTTTGCGCTGTATCGGGTTATCTGGCCGGTTACGCTTTTCAGGATGACGCGCTGCGCCAACTAAGACTTCAGCCTTGCCATCATTCATACCCATATCCCACGGTTTTTGATCATATCTTAGAAGTGGATCGCCTTGCCATAGGCGTCAAGGACCGATTCATGCATCATTTCCGATAAAGTTGGATGCGGGAACACGGTATGCATCAGATCAGCTTCCGTGGTCTCCAAGGTTTTGGCAATGCCATAGCCTTGGATCAGTTCAGTCACTTCGGCACCAATCATATGCGCGCCCAGTAATTCGCCGGTTTTGGCATCAAAAACAGTTTTGATCATGCCCTCTGAATCACCCAACGCAATTGCTTTGCCATTACCGATGAAGGGAAACCGGCCAACTTTGATATCATAGCCTGCCTCTTTGGCTTTGGCTTCACTCAAACCAACACTGGCAACCTGCGGTCGGCAATAGGTACAGCCTGGAATCAACTGCGCATCAAGGGGATGTAAATCTTTTTCGCCAGCGATCTTTTCAACACATAAAACACCTTCATGGCTTGCCTTATGCGCCAACCACGGTGGCCCCGCCAAGTCACCGATAGCATACACCCCCGGCTCGCCTGTTTCGCACCAGCCATTAATGGCCACATGACCGCGTTCAATCTTGACCTTACTGCCCTCTAGGCCAAGATCTTCGGTATTGCCAATGATCCCGACCGAAAGCAGCACGACCTCCACATCAATTGTTTGCTTTTTACCGGCAACCTCAATGGTGGCACGCGCCCCGCCAGACTGCTTTTCAACAGCGACCACCGTCGCATTAGTGAGGATTTTGATGCCCTGTTTTTCAAAGGATTTCTGTGCGAAAGCTGAAATTTCTGCATCTTCAGCTGGCAATACCCTGTCCACCACCTCAACGACCGTAACGTCAACGCCGATATCATTATAAAAACTGGCAAATTCAATGCCAATCGCGCCAGAACCAATGACCAACATTGATTTCGGTGTCTCTGTTGGAACCAGAGCGTTTTTATAGGTCCAAATGGTTTTACCATCCGGCTCCATCCCAGGAAGGGTGCGGGCACGGGCCCCACTGGCGAGGATCACATGCGTGCCTGTCAAATCAACCACCGATTTGCCTGCAGCGCGCACAGCCACCTTACGCAGCCCACCGGCAACGCCATTTAACTGCCCTTGGCCATCAAACACAGTGACTTTGTTTTTCTTCAACAAATGGCCCACGCCAGCCGATAACTGCTTGGCAATACCCCGGGAACGCGCCACAATTTTTTCAAGATTGGCATGCGCAGCGTTGATCTCCAGGCCAAAGGCAGCAGCATTTTGTGCAAGGTGCAAAACCTCAGCCGACCGCAACATCGCCTTGGTGGGAATACATCCCCAATTCAGGCAGATACCGCCCAGGTGCTCACGCTCCACAAGTGCTGTTTTCATGCCCAGTTGGGCCGCGCGGATGGCCGCCACATAACCGCCCGGACCACCGCCAATGACAATCAAATCAAATTTGTTATCTGCCATTGTCCGCTCCTACAGCAGCATTTTCAAAGGATCTTCGACGAGTGCCTTGAACGCCTGCAAGAATTCTGCCCCAACAGCACCATCAACAACCCGGTGATCGGACGACAAGGTACACGACATGACTGTGGCCACCGCCAATTGACCGTCTTTCACCACCGCCCGCGGCTCTCCTGCGCCAATCGCCAGGATGGCGCCTTGCGGCGGATTGATGACCGCAGCAAATTCCCTGATTCCAAACATCCCTAGGTTAGAGATCGAAAAGGTCCCGCCCTGATATTCTTCTGGTGATAATTTGCCCTCACGTGCGCGGCTTGCGAGGTCTTTCATTTCCCCTGAAATCTGCTTCAAACCCTTTTGCTCTGCGGCCCGAATGATCGGCGTGATCAAGCCACCGTCAATGGCCACAGCAACCGAGATATCAACCGATTGCCATTGCCGGATTTCATCTTCAAACCAAGATGCATTGGCCGCGGGAACCTGTTGCAAGGCCAAAGCGGACGCCTTAATGATCAGATCATTGACGGACAGCTTAAAGTCATGGGCATTCGCATTAAGCTTTTTCCTGAGGTCAAGCAGATCATCTAACTGACAGTCTACGGTGAGATAAAAATGCGGCGCATTCTGCTTTGACTCGGTTAATCGGCGGGCGATGGTTTTGCGCATCATTGAATTTGGAATGGCCGTGTAAGCGGGCATGCCCGGCATATCGCCTGCCATCACAGCCCCTACTTGGGCTTCCCCAGCTTGCGATACGGGGGCAGCAACCGCGCCGGTACCATTGGCGATGGCCGCCTCAACGTCGCGCTTCACCACGCGGCCGCGCGGCCCAGAGCCGTCGATACGCGCCAAATCTAAGCCAGCATCAGCGGCAATACGGCGGGCCAGTGGGCTGGCAAAGACACGCACATCCGCAGACGCTGCCGCAAATGCCACAACCGGTGCCACAACCGGTGCTGGGCCAGCCGGCGCCAAAGCGACAGCAGGTGCTGCTACAGGTGCTGCTACAGGTGCTGGGGGAGCTGCGACAGGCGCTGGGGGTGCGGCAGGTGCCACAATCGGTCCGCTGAGGCTTGCCATATCAACACTGGCCAAATCCTCACCCGCGTCAAGCAAGACAGCGATCACGGCGTTTACAGCAACCCCGTCGGTGCCAGAGGCGACAACAATTTTACCCATCACCCCTTCATCAACCGCTTCTACTTCCATGGTTGCTTTATCCGTCTCAATCTCAGCGATCACATCACCCGCACGCACATCATCGCCTTCCGCTTTGAGCCATTGCGCCAGTTTGCCTTCAGTCATGGTCGGCGATAACGCCGGCATCAGGATTGGAGTGGCCATATCAGCCTCCTTTTACGCGCGATAACAAGCCGACTTGGCAGCAGTGACGATATGATCGACCTGCGGCAAAGCGAGTTTTTCAAGGTTGGCGGCATAGGGCATGGGCACATCTGCACCATGCACCCGCGCTACCGGTGCATCCAGATAGTCGAAGGCATGCTCCATCATTGTTGCCGATAACTCAGCACCAATACCAGCATAGGGCCAGCCTTCTTCACAGGAGACCAAGCGATTGGTCTTCATCACCGATTGTGTGACCGTTTCAACATCCAAGGGTCGCAAGGTCCGCAAATCAACAACCTCTGCATCAATACCGTCGGCGGCTAAGATTTCTGCGGCTTCAAGCGCTTTGCCAACCATGATCGAAAATGCGGTGATGGTAACATCGCTGCCCGCGCGAACGATTTTTGCCTTGCCAATGGGCAGAACAAAATCAGGATCGGTCGGAACATCAAAAGTTTGTCCGTACAGGACTTCATTTTCCAAAAAGATAATTGGATTTGGATCCCGAATGGCGGCCTTTAGCAGCCCTTTGGCATCACTGGCGGAATACGGCGAGACCACCTTTAAACCCGGACAATGGGCGAACCAGCTGGCAAAACATTGGGAGTGCTGCGCGGCCACCCGCGACGCCGCACCATTGGGACCGCGAAACACCATTGGCGAGCCCATTTGCCCACCCGACATGTACAGCGTTTTTGCCGCCGAGTTAATGATGTGGTCCATCGCCTGCATGGCAAAATTAAAGGTCATAAACTCGACAATCGGCCGCAAATCACCAAAGGCCGCACCAACGCCAAGACCGGCAAAACCAATTTCGGTAATCGGCGTGTCAATAACCCGGCGTTCACCAAATTCATCGAGCAAACCTTGGGTAACCTTATAGGCCCCCTGATATTCGGCGACTTCTTCGCCCATCACAAAGACGCGGTCATCACCGCGCATCTCCTCCGCCATGGCGTCGCGTAACGCCTCCCGCACGGTCAAAGGTTGCGTTGTGGTGAAGAACTTATCCTCATCCATGGCTGGCACACTGGCGACGGGCGCGGCGGGCATGGCGCTAACAGGCGCAACACTTGCTTGCGCGGCCGCCTCTTTGGTGACGACGGGGGCCGCCGCAACGGGGGC
>JBELLC010000026.1:9530-29756 GCA_042088965.1 Nisaea sp.
AACGGGGGCAGCGGCCACATCATCAGCACTTTCATTTTCTTCCAGCAGAACCGCAATCACCGCATTAACGGCAACACCTTCGCTACCCGCCGCAACAATGATCTTACCGAGAACCCCTTCATCAACCGCTTCCACTTCCATGGTTGCTTTATCTGTTTCGATTTCCGCGATCACATCACCAGCGCTAATCGTATCGCCTTCAGCCTTCATCCATTGGGCTAATTTGCCCTCTGTCATGGTGGGCGATAAGGCTGGCATCAGAATTTCAATAGCCATTGTTTTTCCTCTGCTTCAGCGGCGCTTAGGCGTCGATCAAAATTTCAGTGAACAATTCCGCAGCATCTGGTTCCGGGCTGGTCTGCGCGAAATCTGCTGCATCCGTGACAATCGCCTTGATTTCACGATCAATGCTTTTCAAATCTTCTTCTTCAACCCCCAAGCGACCAAGGACCTGGCGGGCATTATCAATCGGATCATGCTCTTGGCGCATTTTACTGACCTCATCCTTGGTCCGGTACTTGGCTGGATCGGACATCGAATGACCGCGATAGCGATAGGTTTTCATCTCCAGGATCATTGGCCCCTTACCCGCAGCACAATGGGCGCGGGCTTTTTCCGCCGCCGCCTTGACCGCCATAACATCCATGCCATCGACTTCCATGCCGGGAATGCCATAGGCTTTGCCGCGATCCGCAAGCGAGCCGCCCGCTGCTGCTCGGTTCACCGAAGTGCCCATGCCATATTTATTGTTTTCGATCACGTAAATCACGGGTAACGACCAGAGCGCCGCCATATTGAAGCTTTCATAGACTTGGCCTTGGTTGACAGCACCATCGCCGAGATAGGTGAAGCTGGCACCGCCATCGCCTTTATATTTTGACGCGAAAGCAAGGCCTGTGCCAATCGGCACCTGTGCACCAACGATGCCATGGCCACCAAAAAAGTTTTTCTCGCGGCTGAACATATGCATGGAGCCGCCCTTGCCTTTGGAATAACCGCCTTCCCGGCCGGTCAGCTCTGCCATTACGCCGCGCGCCTCCATACCGCAGGCCAACATATGGCCGTGATCACGATAACTGGTCACAACCGTGTCGCTCTCGCCCGCCACAGACTGCATGCCGACAACCACAGCTTCTTGGCCGATATACAGGTGGCAAAACCCACCGATAATGCCCATGCCATAGAGTTGTCCGGCCTTTTCTTCAAAGCGGCGGATCAGCAACATGTCACGGTAATGTTCCAGCATTTCCAGTTTGTTAGGCTTCACCTCGGCTTTTCGGGTTCGAGATGTTGTTTTAACGCCCGAACGGGCTTTACTCGGGCTGGTGATTTTTGCGGCACGCGCCATGTCACTCTCCTCGCTCCATAGGGCCACGCTGCCTTAAAACAGCGTCGCGGACATGCCTTTGTTTTAGCGAAAAAAAGCGAGAAGCACAACATAGACTAATATATTGAATTTATTATATTATTTTGAGGTTAACTTATTTTCAGTTAACATCATTTTGCCGCAATGACGACACTTTCCAACATTGCCCCGATCGGACGGTAGCGATCATCTGCAAGAACAACATCATTGACATGACCCAGATTCAGCATGGCGCGCGCACGCTCTTCCAGCATGTCACGATCAAGGCTTTCGGGCCGCAGTAAAGCTACCCGATCCTCAATCAATTGCCGACGCTGTATGAGATCATGGTGAGTCTGCTCGGCTTGAGCAATCTTTGCATCAACGGCAAACCAAGCCCGCAGCCCGCGGCTGCCTTCAACCGCGTGATAACCAAAGTAAGTAATCGTCAAACAGCCCAAAACCGGCCATACGACCGCTTTTGCACGTTTTTTGAACTCACTATAAAAGGCCATCACTGACTCCGTTAAGGAAACACCAATGAATCACCCCCGAATCGGATGGTCAACGTGAACAAAATTGGAACACAGCGCATTTTTAGACCATTCCGCATAAACGTTGCCAAAAAGACTCACTTTTTTGACAACAACCGTGGTTAATATCCGCATCGCTTTTGAGATGATAAATTTGATATCGACTGCGGACACTTGGAGCCATTCATGAACACTTATGATCACAACGACATCACAGCAATAAGCCACACCCTTCAAGATTACTTTGACGGACTTTATGACGGTGATTTACCAAAATTTGAGCGCGTTTTTCACCCGGCAGCACATCTTTATTCAACAGACGGCGCGACCGTCACAGATCTGCCACGGGCAGACTATTTTGATATGATTGCAGGCCGCCCGTCACCGGCCGCACAATCACTGGCACGCCACGACCGGATCTTAGCAATCCAACAAGCGGGCCCAAATACCGCGCTGGCCACGGTTCAATGCGCCATTCCACCCAAGTATTTCACCGATTACTTGACCCTGATGAAAGGCCCCGATGGCTGGCAAATCGTCTCAAAAAGCTTTCACACAGACGTGCATGATGGCTAGGTGAGCAAAGGTTCTCATGCGGGTCCGTCAGCGGCTGACTTTTAATGCCGCTGCGCCTGCGTATTTTGCAGCGCCGCCAAGCTGTTCTTCAATCCGCAGGAGTTGGTTGTATTTTGCAATCCGATCCGAACGGGACAGGGAGCCAGTTTTAATTTGCCCCGTGTTCAAGGCAACTGCCAGATCAGCAATTGTGGTATCTTCGGTCTCGCCTGAACGATGCGACATGACCGAGGTGTAACCGGCACGATGCGCCATATCAACAGTCTGAAAGGTTTCCGTTAAAGTGCCAATTTGGTTTACTTTCACCAAGATCGAATTGCCAATACCGTTGTCAATGCCCCGTTGCAGACGCGCCACATTGGTGACGAACAAATCATCCCCGACAATTTGCACCTGATCGCCAACTTTATCCGTCAGGAGCTTAAAGCCGTCCCAATCATCTTCTGCCATGCCGTCTTCAATGGAAACGATGGGATAACCGTCACAAAGGTCGGCCAGATAGCCTGCCATCTCAGCCGGTGATAATTGCCGCCCCTCTCCTGCCAAGTCATAGACACCATCTTTGTAAAACTCGGTCGCCGCCGCATCCAGCGCAATCACAATGTCATCGCCCGCCGCGTAACCCGCACGCGCAATCGCGGCAAGAACGAAATCCAGTGCTTCGGTCGCATGTCCAAGATTGGGGGCAAAACCGCCTTCATCGCCAACATTGGTATTATGCCCTGCATCCTTTAAGGCCGCTTTCAGCGCCTGAAACACTTCAGCGCCCATACGCAACGCCTCAGCAAAGCTTGTCGCGCCGACCGGCATGATCATGAATTCTTGGAAATCAATGGCGTTATCCGCATGTGCGCCGCCGTTGATGATGTTCATCATTGGCACCGGCAAAACATGCGCGAAAGGCCCACCAATATACCGGTATAACGGCATATCGTTTTCAACTGCCGCGGCTTTTGCAGCCGCCATGCTCACACCAAGGATCGCATTTGCCCCAAGGCGGCTTTTATTGGCGGTACCATCAAGGGTCAGCAGGGTGGCATCAATGTCCATCTGGGCGCTGGCATCCCGGCCAGATAAAGCGTCAAAAATCTCTCCATTAACGGCCTCAACTGCGTCCAGCACCCCCTTGCCTGCAAACCGGCTTGCATCACCATCGCGGCGCTCCACCGCTTCGTAAGCGCCGGTGGACGCGCCACTTGGCACAGCGGCCCGCCCCATCGCCCCCGTTTCTAACAGCACGTCAACCTCAACCGTTGGGTTGCCCCGGCTATCAAGAACTTCGCGCGCGGTGATATCAACGATGGCGGTCATAACCTGGCTCCGAAAGATTGCTGAAAGAAGATCTCAGGGATACAAAGCCAGCGCCATTAATTCAATGTAATTCGTCATCGATGTGATGTAACACTGAGCTTCCCAGGTGGCTAAATCAAATCGCTTGCATGCTTTTCCATGAGCTCTCGTCGGAAGGAAATACACCATGGCCAAATCATCGTCGCTTGCCCCGCAAACAATCACCCCTCATGTGGGTTCAACTTATCCCGCACAATTTGCCGCCTCAACAGCCAGCCGACAAAAACGTGTCCTTGGCGACGCCTTGGGGCTGTCGGCGTTTGGCGTCAACTTGACGACCCTACCGCCAGGCTGCGAGTCGGCGCTGCGCCACTATCACATGCGCGAGGATGAATTTATTTACATTGTTTCCGGAGAACTTGATCTGGTGACAGATGACGGCACGCAAACCCTCTCTGCGGGGATGGTTGCGGGGTTTCCTGGCGGTGAGAAAAACGGCCATCATTTGATCAATCGCAGTGCTGGCGATGCCGTATACCTCGAAGTTGGTAACCGTGATCCCGACTGTCAGACTTTTTACCCGGGCCTTGATCTCATGATTGGCCCAAAAGACGCAGATGGTAAGCGGCATTTTAAAAATCTGGCAGGCGACCGCTACGCATAGCTGGCGATAATTTTTTCAGCTTCCGCGCTTGCCCGCTGGGCAGCGAGCCGCTCCCCAGCGCGATTAAGGGCAGCAGCATAGATTTTCCATCCCCAAGCGTTGTTGGGTTTGGCGGCTGTCCGCTCTGCCAATAAATTACGCGCCAGGCCATGGTGCCGGGAGCGGATTGCCGACCAAGCCAAAATCTCCTCAAACAGGTCTCGCTGCGCATGCGAGCCGCCAATCATCGGCAACTGGTAACGGATCGGCCATAAACGCTCAACCACCCCGTCATAATCGCCGCGCCGCTGCGCGGCCATCGCCGCCAGCAAGGGCACGCCAACTTTTGCAGCAGCGTCAGCTTGCAGATATTTCCGGGCGCTATGGGCCTCTACATGGGCGGCCAAACGTTCTGCCTCACTGTCGCGTCCCGCAGCCAATAAAGCCATTTGGCAATGTATCTGCACAAATATCAATTCATGGTCTTCAATATGCTTGGCAGCGATATGCGCGACTGCCTGCCAGCGTTTACCGACATCAACGCCATAAAGCTCTAACCGCCATAACAGCGCGCTGGCATTGCACAGGTCAAGATATTGATCCATTTCCAGATCACGGCTGATCTGCTGGTCATATAGCTTTAAAACAGCGTCAAAATCCTGCATTTCCAAGTGGAATAAGGCCTGATGCCAATGCAGGTGATAGCGGAAATTATGGGCTTTGCTCCAGCTTTTGGATAAGCCAGAGACCCATTCAACCCCCTCGCGGTGACGGCCCTGCATTTCCATCACATGGGCGACAGCATGCACCGACCATGCATCCGTCGGATTGGCCTCAACAGCAGCGCGTCCGAAAGGTTCTGCCCGGTCGTACTCGCCAGCTTCCTCCAAAGCAAAGCAGTACATGCCCTGCACAAAGGAATAATCCCGGGTATAGCTGTCTAAGCTGGGCAGCACCCGAGCGATGGAATCCCGCATTTGGCGGGCCTCTCCATTGTAGAAATGCTGATAATGGGCAAACCGCAAGGCCAACACATCACGCGGATAATGGATCAGCACCTCTTCCCAAGCGGCGGTCATGGCAATGTGATCGCCCTGACACCAACGGGACAAAGCATGCAAATGCCCCTTCTCACGGTCATTTAACGGCTGCTTTTCAGCGATTGCTTGAACTTGATCTAGTACTTTTCGCGCCCGTAGCGCCATCGGCCCATTTGCAAAGAGTAAAAAGAAATAGCCTTTGACAATCAACGCCATCGGCATGTCTGGGTCAATTTCTAAAACAGCTTTTAAACGGTCGCCAACATCTCGGGTAAAGCCAAGATAGCCACTGACCAAAGCGGCAAAAGCCTCTACCGCTTGTGGCTCTGCGGCGGTGTAGTCAAGCCCTGCTGCATCTCGAAAACTGCTCATAACGGCCCCCGTCAGCGATGATCACCTGATCACATGTCAGCGATTTTACGGCGTTAATTGGTATGGATGCTGTTTTGCAAGTCTGTCAAACGCAACCAACGTCTTTAATAATGCTGGCATGTCTTGCAAGCGTACCATGTTTGGCCCGTCACTCGGTGCATTATCTGGATCAGGGTGTGTCTCCATAAACACCGCCGCAACGCCAAGTGCGACAGCTGCCCGCGCAATCACCGGCACAAACTCGCGCTGGCCGCCAGAACTGCCGCCGCGGCCGCCTGGTTGCATCACCGAATGGGTCGCATCGATCACCACAGGATAACCCATCGCCGCCATGATAGGCAGCGCCCGCATATCAGAAACCAAGGTATTATAACCAAAACTGGCACCGCGTTCAGTCAGCATGATATTTTCATTGCCCGCACCGGCAATTTTAGCGGCCACATGTTCCATATCCCAGGGCGCCAAAAACTGCCCCTTTTTGACATTCACCGTTTTGCCCGTGGCCGCTGCCGCCAGCAGCAGATCCGTTTGTCGGCACAAAAAAGCCGGGATTTGCAGCACATCAACGGCTGCGGCAACAATCGCGCATTGCTGCGCCTCATGGACATCGGTTAGCACCGGCACATCGAAGCGTTGGCGCACATCAGCCAAGATATCCAGACCATCACTCAGCCCAACGCCGCGTCCAGCGGTCGCCGACGTGCGATTGGCTTTATCAAAACTGCTTTTATAAATCAGCCCAATTCCAAGCTGCTGGCAGGTCCCTCGCAGGCTTTCTGCAACCTCCATGGCCTGATCCCGACTCTCAATCTGACAGGGCCCCGCAATCAGTGTGAAGGGCAAATCATTGCCAACTTCCAAGCCCCCAATCGTAATCGCTTTTGACATACCCTACCCTTTAAACGCTTGTTATCATGTCACGACGGGTGACACGCCCCGAACGCGGTCCTAGACCAATCGGGATTGCGTAATCGCGGCCTCAACAAAACTCGTGAACAGCGGGTGCGGTGCAAAAGGCTTCGATTTCAACTCCGGATGGAACTGCACCCCAATAAACCATGGATGATCTGGCAGCTCGATGATCTCAGGCAATTCGCCATCTGGGGACATGCCTGAAAACGCTAAACCCGCAGCTTCTAACTGCGCCTTGAAGTTAATGTTCACTTCATAGCGGTGGCGATGGCGTTCACTGATTTCATCTGCACCGTGATACACCGCCTTGACGCGGCTGTCTGGCAGGAGTGTGCACTGGTAGCTGCCAAGGCGCATGGTTCCGCCCAGGTCATCCTTGCCGCTACGACGTTCAACCTGATTACCATGAGTCCATTCCGTCATCAGGCCAACAATCGGATTTTCTGCGGGGCCAAATTCAGTTGACGTTGCCGCCGGCATCCCAGCGCAACTGCGGGCATATTCAATCACCGCCATTTGCATGCCAAAGCAAATTCCAAAATACGGAATCTCGCGTTCACGGGCAAAGGTAACCGCAGAGATTTTCCCCTCAGAGCCGCGCTCCCCAAAGCCGCCAGGCACCAAAATACCATGCACGCCTTGCAAGTGGTCAACCGCATCTTCTCGTTCAAAAATCTCTGAATCAATCCATTGCATTTCAACCTTGGCGTTGTTCGCAATGCCGCCGTGGGTCAACGCTTCGGCCAGGGATTTATAGGAATCAATCAAGCTTGTGTATTTACCAACAACCGCAATCTTCACTGTATTTTCAGGTTGCCGGACCGTTTTAACGATGTTTTCCCAAACGGACAGATCCGGTTCCTTGTCTTCATCCATCAGGCCAAAGTGGCGACACACTTCACGGTCAAAGCCTTCATTGTGATAAACGCTTGGGACCTGATAGATGGTATCCACATCCCGGGCCTCAATGACGGCCTCAGATTTGATATTACAGAAAAGTGCAATTTTCCGGCGCTGATCCTCAGGAATCGGAATCTCAGAACGACACAGCAGTATATCAGGCTGAATCCCAACACTTTGCAGTTCTTTCACCGAATGTTGTGTCGGTTTGGTCTTCAACTCCCCTGCCGTGGCGATATACGGCAGCAGGGTTAAGTGCACAAATAACGCGTTTTCCCGGCCGAGCTCAAAACCAAGCTGACGAATCGCTTCTAAGAAGGGCAAGCTTTCAATATCCCCCACTGTGCCGCCAATTTCACACAACACAAAGTCTTCATCGGTCAGATCGCTTTTAACGAAATTTTTAATGGCATCGGTGACATGCGGGATGACCTGAACCGTCGCGCCCAGATAATCGCCGCGGCGCTCTTTGGCGATTACATCGGAATAAATCCGGCCTGTCGTGACATTATCACTTTTGCGCGCTGGCACGCCGGTAAAACGCTCATAATGACCAAGGTCAAGATCGGTTTCGGCGCCATCATCGGTGACAAAAACCTCGCCATGCTGATAGGGGGACATGGTCCCGGGGTCGACGTTCAAATAGGGATCAAGTTTGCGCAATCGGACCGCGTAACCACGCGCCTGCAAAAGAGCGCCGAGTGAGGCTGACGCGAGTCCTTTACCAAGGGAGGATACCACGCCGCCAGTAATGAAGATAAAGCGAGCCATGGAGGATCTCTATACCTGATTTGAAAACAACCGCCCACAAGATTCAGTCACAAAATATGTTTATGACCATAATTCTGCACGGCACGCGGGAGGGTGATGAATTGTTAGTTTCCAACCGGCGCTTGCGGCACGCCGGGGACTGATTCAGTTGTGGTTGGTTGGGTGACACGATCCACAATTGAGCTACGCGAGCCATTGTCAGACAGAATCGCCAATAAGATGCTCATCCCCATGAACAGCGCGGCCAAGACAGCGGTGGTTCGGGTCAACAGGTTTGCTGTCCCACGGGCCGACATAAAGCCCCCCATGCCGCCACCAGCACCACCGCCAATCCCCAGACCGCCGCCTTCGCTGCGTTGTAAAAGGATCGATACAATAAGCCCTATGGCGATCATCAAATGAATGGTCAGTAAGACCGCGATCATGGCGTTTGCCCCAATAAAAAGTCACCTGTCACGAGGATTTGCGCGTTTTCTAACGCGAAGCTTTCAAGAACGCTAGCGAAACTTACACCGACGCTCCCGCAGCGATCGCCAGAAAATCTTCTGCTTTTAAACTGGCACCGCCAACAAGCGCCCCATTGACGTTCTCAATCGCCATTAATTCCGCAGCATTCCCCGGCTTTACAGATCCGCCATACAGCAAGCGCACCCTATCCGCGCCGGAAATTTTATCGCTGATGATCACACGCATATGATCATGCATCGCCGCCACATCATCGACCGTCGGCGTTCTGCCTGTGCCAATGGCCCAAACAGGTTCATAGGCGATAACAACATTATCAGCGTTGGCGGCCTCGGGGATTGACCCGGCCAATTGCCCGCCAACCACCGATAGCGCTTGGCCTGCATCACGCTCCGTTTCGCTTTCACCGACACAAATCACAGCCACCAACCCTGCCCGCAAGGCCGCCGCTGCTTTGGCTTTCACATCACTGTCCTGCTCGCCATGGTCAGTTCGGCGCTCAGAATGGCCAACAATCACAAAGCGACAGCCAAGCTCCGCCAGCATCTCAGCGCTGATGTCTCCTGTATGCGCGCCAGACGCCGCCGCATGACAATCCTGCCCGCCCACCATAACCGCCGACCCTGTCACTTTATCGATGACAGATTGCAGCCAAGGGGCCGGTGGACACAGCAAAAGGTCAACAGCAGGCCAGGCAGTCGCGGCAATATCGGCGGCCAAGACCGAGGCTTCTGCCCGGCGGGTATTCATTTTCCAATTTCCAGCGATTAGTGACCGAATTGCCATAGCAAAATCCTCTTCCAGCAGCTCATGAAATTGCGCACTCATGCTGACGCCTGACATGCAGACGCGCCCGCAGGCGCTAGCATGGCAAAGAAATGAATGTGAAACCACCAAGATTTGCACATTGAAACAGTGAATTAACATTGCCCAATTGGCCAACCAACCGCTATGTTAGGCGTGAAATGCCGGATGGTTTTGTCCGCCGAAGACAGGATTAGTAACTCATGATGCAATTTATCCGCTCGCAGGTTGCTGGCATCTTTGCCAAGCTGCTGTTTTTGCTGTTGATCGCCAGCTTTGCTGTTTGGGGTATTGGCGATATCTTTACCGGCGATCGCGGCGGGCAAGCAGTGATCGAGGTTGACGACGTAAAGTTTTCAGAGGTGGAAGTTTACAATCGTTACCAGCGCTCCCGGGCGTCCCTCCGCCTTGGCAATGATTTACCCGACGCGCTTGTCGATACGTTAATTCAACAAGTTACTGACTCGCTGGTCGAAGAAGGCCTGTATACGGCTGAAGCGGAAAATATGGGCATTGTCATCACCGATGACATGGTGGCCGCACAGATCCGCCAAACAGCCGCCTTCAAAGATCAGTTTGGACAGTTTGATTCAAACCTGTTCCGCCGTGCCCTTGGCAATGCCGGCCTGAGTGAAGAAGGCTACCTTGCGGCGTTAAAAAGTGAATTGCTGCGCCAGCAATTAGCTGACGCTGTGATTGCGGGGGTGCGCCTGCCCTCGCCGTTAACCAAAGCACTGTTCGCCTTTCGTGAGGAAAAGCGGAAGGCGCGCATTGTCACCGTGGAAACCACTGCGCAAAAGGTGCCCGCGCCGAGCGACGCCGCGTTACAAAGTTTTTATGACAGCCGTAAAGACGAGTTTAAATCACCTGACTTTCGCTCGGTGTCTTATTTACGCCTCGCGCCAGAAGATTTTGCCAGTGAAATTGCGGTCACCGATGCAGCCTTGAACGAGGCCTATCAAGATCAATTGGACCGCTTTACAACACCCGCCAAACGGGTTGTCGATCAGGCGCTTTTTGACAGTTTGGAAGATGCCAATGCCGCCGCCAAGCGAATCGCAGAAGGTGGTGATTTTGAAAAAACCGTCAATGATGTCGGTGGCAGTGCCGAGACATTTTTATCCCTTGGTGAAGTCATCAAACAAGATTTGCCGAACGTCGCCCAAGAGGCGGTTTTCTCGTTGCCATTAAATGCTGTGACGCAACCTATTGAAACCCCCTTTGGCTGGCATTTGTTCCGCGTCACCGCGATAACCGATGGCAGTGTCAAAACCTTTGCCGAGGTCAGCGATGGGTTGAAAAACGACATTCAAATGGCGGGTGCCTTGGATGCATTATTTGAGCTTGCCAATGGATTGGAAGATCTCTTGGCAGGCGGGGCAACCATCGAAGAAGCTGCCAGCGAGCTTAACCTCAGGCCGCAGTCCATCGCTGCCGTCAATGCAAATGGCCAAGATTCCACAGGCCGCCAAGTCGACGGCATAGATGATCGCTTCATCCAAACAGCGTTTGCAACCGAAAGCGGCACACAAAGCGCCCTGATTGAAGGCGATCGCGACACCTATTTTGTGCTGCGTGTGGATGGCGTGACACCAGCAGCCATTCAGCCACTGAGCGCGGTGAAAGAGGCTGTAACTGCCGCCTGGACGGCAACGGCAAAATCTGACGCCGCACGCGCCCGTGGCGAAAAGATCATCGCCGCCGTCAAAGCCGGGCAAACGCTCGAACAGGCGGCTAGTGCGGAAAACCTTACGGTTGAAAACCTGCCGGCTTTCGACCGCCAAGGACAACGTTTACGCGCTGGATTGCCGGCCGATTTAGCGGTCTTGGCGTTTGAATTAACGGGCACCGAGATCAATCAAACTGAAGACGAAAACAGCGTTGCCGTGGTCCAGCTTGTGAGTGTCATTGCGGCTGATCCAGATAAAAATAAGGACAGCTTGGAAGCCTTAAATGCCCGCCTGCTTGCAGACGCAAGCCGCGATGCCTTAGACCTTTATGTCGCCAGCTTACGCAATGACCATGCGGTGAGTGTCAATGACCGCGTCATCCGTAATCGGATACTGGGTATCGCGCCTGTCTCTGCCAATTAAGAGTCTTTATCATTATGACCGTCACACCCGAATTTGAGACCTTTCAATCGCTGTACGAAAAAGGCGAAGCCCAAGTATTGGCAACCTCCCTGGTTGCTGATCTGGAGACGCCTGTCTCTGTGATGCTGAAATTGGCCGATGGTCAAGCAAATGCCTTTCTTCTGGAATCAGTCGAGGGCGGCGCTGTGCGCGGGCGGTTTTCCATTATCGGCATGAAGCCTGATATCATTTGGCGGTTTAAACGCCAACAGGCCGAAATTAACCGGAACGCACGAATCAGCCCACAGACATTTACCCCCTGCGAGAGTGACCCGATAACCGAACTACGTGCCCTCATCGCCGAAAGCCGGATTGATTTACCCGCCGATTTACCGCCGATGGCCTCTGGGTTATTTGGCTATATGGGCTATGATTCGGTGCGTTTGGTCGAAGATATTCCCGATGGGAATCCAGATGATCTAGGGGTCCCGGACGGAATGTTTGTGCGGCCAACTTTGATTTGTATTTTTGACCGCCTTGAGGATGTGATCACTGCGGTGACACCGGTTTGGCCAGACAGCGATGTGTCGGCGCGTTCAGCCTATGATGCCGCTCGCGTGCGGCTGGCAGACTTGGTTGCCGACTTTCAGCGCAACCTGCCCTATCGACGCGAAAGCGGCGCTGTCACCCCTGCCTTTGAAGAGCCAACATCCAATACCAGCCGCCGTGAATTTATAGAGATGGTTGAGACGGCGAAATCGTATATTGCCGCAGGTGACGCCTTTCAAGTCGTCCCCTCACAACGTTTTGCCGTGCCGTTTAAACTGCCGCCGCTGGCGCTGTATCGGTCCCTGCGTCGCCTGAACCCATCGCCGTTTTTGTTTTACTTTGATTTTGGTGATTTCTCGATTGTTGGCTCGAGCCCTGAAATCTTGGTCCGCCTGCGCGATGACATCGTCACCATCCGCCCGTTAGCCGGAACCCGACAACGCGGCGCGACAAACGAAGAGGACCGCGCCCTTGGCGATGAGTTGTTAAACGACCCCAAAGAGCTGGCAGAGCATTTGATGCTCCTTGACCTAGGCCGCAATGATGTTGGCCGCGTCAGCCAAGTTGGCAGCATTGATGTTATCGAGAAGTTTGTTGTCGAACGCTACTCCCACGTCATGCACATCGCCTCCCATGTGGAAGGCCGGATCAACGATGGCCTTGATGCCATTGATGCCCTCGCCGCTGGCTTCCCAGCCGGGACGGTTTCAGGGGCCCCAAAAGTGCGGGCCATGGAAATCATTGATGAATTGGAAAAGTCCCGGCGGGGGATTTATGCTGGTGCCATCGGTTATTTCGCCGCCAATGGCACAATGGATACCTGTATCGCCCTGCGCACCGCTGTCATCAAAGATGGCACCATGTACGTGCAAACAGGCAGCGGCGTTGTCGCCGACAGCGACCCCGAGGCGGAATATCAAGAAAGCGTCAATAAGGCCAAAGCGCTGGTGCGGGCAGCCGAAGAAGCGGTGCGTTTTGCCGCTGGGACCAGCTAACAGCTTGCAGTTAAGCTGCCTTTTAAAACCGAGTGGGTTGCCCTTAGATCGTCAATTTGGCGGGTTTGCTGTTGGCATTTCTGCGCCAAGCACGCCATCAGCATCACCTTTTGGTCGCGGCAAGAACCAGGTTGCGACCGCCGCCACCCCCGCCAAGACGGCCAATATAATAAACAAATAGTAGAAACCACCTGTCGTTAGGTGAATGTAAGACGCTAACGGGATCGCCGCTGATGACACCCCAAGAGCCAACACAAATTTAATCCCAAAGGCCGTCCCCCGCCATTGCGGTGGGGAATAGCGGGCAAAGAGGCTGTTTTCCGCTGGCAGGCTGGCCGAGGCGGCAGCAAAAACCATGAAGATCGTTGGCCATAGCCACAGAGTGCTTAACCCCGCCACCAACATGAGCAGCGGTAATTGCACCCCCCAACAGATGATATAGACCGTCCGCAGATGGAACTTGTCCGCCAGCCAGCCGCCAATAAGCTGCGCCAGGCTCGAGAACAGGAATACTGCTGAGACCATCGCACTCACAGCCACAACCCCCTCGCCCATGACGCCATCTAGAATGCCGCCCAAGCGTTGATCAAACAACTTTGGCAAATTATTTGAGGCGGCTTGATAGATCAGACCAGAGACAATAACAGTGATGATCAACACCATCGCCCCTTGGCGCATTTCCCCGCGTGACGCTTCCGGCATCGCAGCGATATCTTTGACCACATCACGCACAGCACCCCGGGCCACCAATACCGCCAACGCCATGCCTGTGGCGATACAGACGAATCCTGGCACAATAAAGGCCGCCCGCCAGCTGATGGTATCGGTTAAAAACCCTGCCAAAATTGGCGCAATAGCCACCCCGACAGCACCGAAAAAGCCACTAATGCCCAGGGCCTTACCGCGATTTTCTGCATCTCGCACCAACCAAGCAATACCGACCGGATGATAAATCGATGCAAAAAGCCCCATTAGGCCCATGGCCAGGCCCAAACCAACGGCGGTTGATACCAAACCGCTTAACACCGCCGCGCCGCCAGTTCCCAAAAAATAGATGACCATCATTTTTGGCGCGCTCCAGCGGTCACCAAGCCAGCCTGCGGGCAAAGCACCGGCGCCAAACAGAATACTGGCCGGCAACAGCAACATCATCAGCTCGCCATACGGCTGCTGCCATTGCTTTTCCAGCGCTAAAACAACTGTTGGAAACAACAGCAAAAACATATGCGCATAGACATGCCCAATACTCGAGAAAATCAACGCAATCTGTGCCGCCCGGCGATCTGTCACAATAGCCCTTTCAATGCCGCAAATGGTCGGGTGCCGCGCAGCTCAACCAGCAAGCTTTCGCCGCAGCACATCATTAACCATCTTTGGATTCGCCTTGCCGCCAGATTGCTTCATCACTTGGCCGACAAAAAACCCAAACAGCTTATCTTTACCGCCCTTATATTCCGCAACTTTGTCAGGGTTTCCAGCAATCACAGCATCAATCAGGACTTCAATAGCACCGCTATCAGAGACTTGTTTGAGGCCCTTGGCCTCAACAATCGCGGCGGCTTCTTGGCCGCTGTCGAACATCTCTGCAAAAACATCTTTGGCAATCCGTCCCGAAATCGTGCCATTGCTGATCAAATCCACCAGACCGCCCAGACTGCCGGGAGACACAGGGCTGTCTGATAAACTTTTTCCGGCCTTGTTCAGCAATCCAAATAACTCGCTGGTCAGCCAATTCGCAACCAATTTACCATCGCGCCCTTGGCTCGCGGTCTCATAAAAACCAGCCGTTTCGCGTTCCTCTGTCAAAATCGCAGCATCAATTTCCGACAAACCATAATCAGCGATGAAGCGGGCTTTTTTAACATCTGGCAATTCGGGCATGTCAGTTCTGATGGCCGCGACCATCTCATCGCTTAACACCAAAGGCAGCAAGTCTGGATCAGGGAAATAGCGGTAATCATGCGCATCTTCTTTCGAGCGCATGGTCCGTGTCGTTCCCGAATTGGCATCAAACAGGCGAGTTTCCTGGTCAATGCGACCACCATCTTCGATGATCTCAACCTGACGGCGAGCTTCATAATCAATCGCCTGCATTAAAAACTTGATCGAATTAACGTTTTTAATTTCACAGCGCGTACCCAACGGATCGCCGGGTCGGCGGACGGAAACATTGGCATCTGCCCGCAAGGATCCCTGCTCCATATTGCCGTCACAGGTTTCCAGATAACGCATGATCGATCGCAGCTTGGTGACGTAAGCCCCAGCTTGTTCCGGCGACCGCAAGTCTGGCTTGGAAACGATTTCCATCAACGCCACACCTGATCTGTTCAGATCAACCACTGATTTTGCCGGGTGCTGGTCATGCATTAATTTGCCCGCATCCTGCTCTAAATGCAGGCGCTCAATGCCGATCGTCTTGGAGCTGCCATCGGCCAGCAAGATATCAATCGCCCCTTCCCCAACAATCGGCTGAGTAAATTGGCTGATCTGATAGCCTTGCGGTAAATCGGCATAAAAATAGTTTTTCCGGTCAAACACACTGACTAAATTGATCACCGCATTAATGCCCAAACCAGTGCGCACCGCCTGCGCAATACAGCGCTGATTAATCACCGGCAACATGCCTGGCATGGCGGCATCAACAAGCGATACCTGCTCATTTGGGGCCGCTCCAAAATCTGTCGCCGCCCCTGAAAACAACTTTGCTGCTGACATCACCTGGGCATGAACCTCCAGGCCGATGACAACTTCCCAATCACCTGTCGCGCCTGTGATGATCATGCCTTTTTCAGTCGTGGAAGCCGTCATCGTCCCCCTCCTGCCCGCTGCGTCGGGCGATGAGAGAAGTCAGCAGCGGTTTCAAGGACTCCGCCAACCCGCAACACATTTTCCTCATCCCAGGGCCTCCCAATCACCTGCAAGCCAAGGGGTAAGCCCTGCTGCGAGAGCCCGGCTGGCACAGATATGCCTGGCAAGCCCGCGAGATTGAGAGTCACTGTAAAGATATCCAACAGGTACATTTCCACAGGATCCGTTGGCGGCGATTCGATTCCAAAGGCAGCACTTGGCGTTGTCGGTGTCAAAATCGCATCAACATCCCCGAAGGCATCCATAAAGTCTTTACGGATCAAATGGCGCACCCGTTGCGCCTTGCGATAATAGGCATCGTAATAGCCTGCTGACAGCACATAGGTGCCCACCAATATCCGCCGTTTCACCTCATCGCCAAAACCTGCGGCACGGGTGTTTTCGTACATTTCTTCCAAACTATCGCCGTCAACCCGCAAGCCATATCGAACGCCATCATAGCGCGCCAAATTAGACGAGGCTTCAGCCGGGGCAATGATATAATAACTTGCCAAGGCATAATCAGTGTGCGGCAAGCTGATATCGACGACCTCTGCGCCGGCGGCGCGCAGCCAATCAATGCCAGTCTTCCAAAGCTGATCAACCTCGGCACTCAGCCCCTCAACCCGATATTCCCGGGGAATGCCAATTTTAAGGCCGCGAATATCACCATCAACAGCGGCGCTGAAATCGGGCACCGGCAAGGCCGCCGAGGTTGAATCTTTTGGGTCATGGCCTGCCATGCAGCCAAGCATAAGCGCCGCGTCAGCGACCGTTTGCGTGATTGGTCCTGCCTGATCAAGCGAAGAGGCAAAAGCCACTACCCCCCAGCGCGAACAACGCCCATAGGTCGGCTTTAGGCCAACAACACCATTTAGCGCCGCCGGTTGGCGAACCGATCCACCTGTATCTGTGCCCGTGGCCGCCATCGCCGCTCCCGCAGCAACCGCCGCCGCCGAACCACCCGACGAGCCACCTGTAACCAGTTTTTCTTCTGCTTTGTCAGCACGTCGCCAAGGGTTTTCAGCCGGTCCATAAAAGCTGCTTAAGTTGGAAGACCCCATCGCAAATTCATCAAGATTGGTTTTCCCCAATAAAACCGCCCCATGATCCCATAGGTTTTGCGTTACCGTGCTTTCATACGTCGGCACAAAGCCATCCAGAATATGGCTGGCGGCGGTCGTCGCTACACCATTGGTGCAAAACAGATCCTTTATCCCAAGGGGCACACCATTCATTGCTGGCGCGGCACCCGAGGCTTGGCGTGCGTCGGCGGCCGCAGCCATTTGCAAAGCTTGTTCTGCGGTGACCGTGATATAGGCGTTCAAACTGGCGGTCTCTTCAATCGCCGCTAAATGGGCTTCGGTCAGCTCAACCGCGGTAAAGTCACCTGCATCAAGATGTTGGCGGGCCGCTGTCATCGTCAGATCGGTTAAGTTATCCATCACTCAATCACCTTCGGCACCGCAAAAAAGGCCTCGATCGGATCAGGCGCGTTTGCCAAAACCCGCTCTGGCATATTGCCGTCATTGACGATATCGCCTCGTTCTGGCAGATCATGGCCGGTGACATTTGCCAGAGGCGGCGTATCACCAGTATCTAGCGTGCTTAACTGCTCGACCCAACCAAGGATACTGTTAAGCTCGTTGGCCAATGCATCTTCGCGATCATCGGCAAGTTTTATCCGGGCCAATTTTGCAATATGGCGTACGGTGGCCTTGTCTAGAGACATGGGGTCAGGCTTCCATTACATGAGTGAACAGTGTCGTGCCCGCCTATGGGCTCGAAAAACCGAAAGATATCATTGGCCATGGCCATCTTCAAGCCCAGCGACCTTCGCCAAGCACTGCCACAGAACAGCCGCTTGATTGCCCTTGATTTAGGGGAAAAAACCATTGGCTTGGCGGTCTGTGATGGCGGCTGGCGGGTGGCCAGTGCGATCGGCACATTGACGCGCCGCAAATTCTCCCCCACCGCTGTTGAATTGCTGTCGATCATTGATGACCGAGAGGCCAAGGGGTTAATCGTCGGCCTGCCTCTTGACCTAGATGGCAGCGAAAACCGCCGCACCCAAGCGACTCGCGATTGGGTCGCAGAATTTTTAACGCGCCGCGAGCTCAGTGTCAGTTTCTGGGATGAGCGCTTGTCAACTCAAGCCGTTGAACGCGCCATGCTGGCCGCTGACATGACACGCCAGCGCCGCAAAGCACGCAAAGATACTTTGGCAGCGACCTATATTTTACAAGGCTTTCTTGACGCACATGGCGCCTGATCACGGGTTATCCAGCTTGACCCCGCTTGTACCCTTGGTCCATGCTTCCGGCTTCCGTCTGTGCAGACACATCATCTGAGAACATCATGACTCACGGCTCTTCCACCGGCCCCTTGGCGGGCTTACGCGTTATTGACTTCACACGTGTCGTTGCAGGCCCGCTCACCGCTCAATGCTTGGCTGATCTGGGGGCAGACGTCATCAAGATTGAGCGCCCCGGCAGCGGTGATGATACCCGCCTCTGGCCGCCGTATTTTCAAGACCAGGATGGCGAAGATCTGCTCGGTGAAAGTGCCTATATCCAAGTGACCAACCGCAATAAACGGTCAATCACGGTGGACATTCGGCAACCAGAGGGACAAGCCTTGGTCAAGCGGTTAATGGCATGGGCAGATGTCTTCATTGAAAATCTAAAGGTCGGTGATCTTGACCGATATGGCCTATCCTATGATAAAGTAAAAGATGAAATTCCTTCTTTAATATATTGCTCTATAACCGGTTTTGGTCAAACTGGCCCTTACGCTAAACGGCCCGGTTATGATATTTTGGCGCAAGGTGCCGCTGGCTTGATGAGCGTGACAGGCGAGCCTGATGGCCTGCCCATGAAGGTCGGTGTCGCTGTTGGGGATATCCAAGCTGGCTTGCATGCCGCCATTGCTATCTTGGCCGCCGTCCATGAGCGTGACCGCTCCGGCAAAGGGCAGTGGCTGGATGTGGCGCTCCTTGATTGTCAGGTTTGGGGGATGATTAATTTCAGTTCCAATTATCTCAACGCCGGCATTGTCTCCGGCCGCAATGGCACGGCACATCCGTCGGTTGTGCCCTATCAAGTGTTTGAAAGCCGCGATGGCCATGTCATTCTTGGGGTCACCACCGACTACCAATTTCGCAAGTTCTGTGAAAGCGCCCAGAAACCAGAATGGATTGAGGATGAACGTTTTGCCAGCACCCGGGCACGGGTTGCCAATCGTGACATTCTTGTCCCATTGGTCGCCGCGGTTATGGCCAGCCGGGATACCGCTGATTGGGTGTCGGCGCTCGAGGATGCGGGGGTTTCCTGTGGCCCGGTAAATACCATTGATCAGACTTTTAATGACCCCCATGTCCTGGCCCGCGAAATGGTGATTGAGATGCCTCATGCGGATTCGCGCGCAACCGCGCCAGCCCGCTCCACAGCCTATCCTGTGAAACTCTCCGAAACACCAGCGACTTATCGGCGACCGGCAGCAACATTGGGTCAACATACTGACGAGATTTTGGGCGAACTTGGCTGTGATCAGGATGAAATCGACGCCCTACGCGCGGCGGGGGCGATTTAAGCGTTGGCAGCGAGTCGCCAAAACGGCGTCGTTCAATCCGCTGCAAACCTGCCGAAGGGTGACTTTTGCACGTCGCAAAATATTGATTTAAATCTGCTTTCTCATTTTGCTCTTGGCCATGTAATGTCCTCTTGCCGCGACCCTGAAGGCCGCCTTATACTCGGTGCTTATGAGCCAAAACGAGACACCACCTTCGATCGACCAAAGTAGCTTTGGTCATCGCCATCTTCTTGGAACCGAGGGATTATCGCGTAGCGATATCTCACAAATCCTCGATCTTTCAGACCGTTACGTTGAGCAGAACCGGCAAGTTGATAAAAAAACTGCGGTTTTGAGGGGGCGGACGGTTATCAATCTGTTTTTTGAAAACTCCACCCGGACCCGCACCTCATTTGAATTGGCTGGCAAACGCCTGGGCGGCGATGTGATCAATATGTCGGTTTCGACCAGCTCGATTAAAAAGGGCGAAACGTTAATCGACACGGCGATGACGTTGAATGCCATGCACCCTGATGTCTTGG
>JBELLC010000156.1:0-5093 GCA_042088965.1 Nisaea sp.
CCGGAAAAGGGGCGATTCTGGTCACCGGCAATACCTCTGCCACACGCGGTAAAGCACATTGGGGGTTTTTCGCCTCAACGAAGGCATCGCAACGCATCCTGGCAGAATCAATGGCCCGTGAATTTGGCCCGCAAGGCATTCATGTGGCTTATTTCTTAATCGACGCATCAATTGATACGCCGCGCACCCGGCCTATGCTCGCCGCTGACAAACCCGATGACTATTTTGCCAAACCGTCTGCCATTGCCAATGAGATGTTCCATGTCGCCCATCAAGACCCGTCAACCTGGTCATTCTTGGTCGAACTGCGGCCCTTTGGCGAAATTTGGTAGCAACATTGCCCTCACCCCGTTTGTTTGCCAAAGCCGTTTCCAACCCTGTTTAATGGTGCGGCGGCAGTGCGCGATTGATAATTGCCTCAAAATCGCTGCCAGGTGGCAGACAGCCATAGGCCAAGGCGCTGTCATCTAACCGCGATTGGCAAAAAGCATCAGCGATAGCGCTGGGGGCGTGACGGATCAGCAATGCTGCCTGCAACATAACCGCCATTTGTTCGGTTAAGCGGCGGGCGCGGGCCTCTAAATGGCGGCGATCTTTCAAGTCATTGCGCAGCCGATCGATGGCCAAATCCAGGGCTGGATAGCCGCCGCGGGCCAATTCCAATTCATCAAACAATGCAGGGATTGCCAAAGGCTCACGTTCCATCGCCCGCAACACATCCAGACACAGCACATTACCGCAGCCTTCCCAAATGCTGTTGATTGGTGCTTCACGATATAGACGAGGCAGAATTGACTCCTCAATATAGCCAGAGCCGCCGTGGCATTCCATGGATTCGAAAACATGTCCTGGGGCACGCTTGGCATTCCAATATTTGGCGATGGCTGTCCCAATTCGGGCAAACGCCGCCGCGCCAGGGTCCGAACTGGCCTGATCCATCGCCCGCGCCACCCGCAGCCCAAGCAGTGTCGCGGCCTCTGTCTCTATGGCCAAATCCGCCAGCACATTTGCCATCAACGGCTGATCAGACAGGGTACGCTGAAAAGCCCGCCGATTGCGCGTCCAATGCACAGCTTGCACAAGACCTTGGCGCATCAAACCTGCCGATGCCATGGCGCAATAAACGCGGTTACCCTGCACCATATCAATGATCGTCCGAATGCCGCGCCCTTCGTTACCAACCATCAAGCCCCAGGTATCCTGCATCTCGATCTCGCTGGACGCATTAGAGCGATTGCCCAGTTTATCTTTCAAGCGCTGGATAAACAGGCTGTTCCGTTGGCCCTCAGGGGTCCAGCGTGGCACCAAAAAGCAACTGATGCCCATGGCTGTTTTCGCCAAGGTTAAAAAGCCGTCGCTCATAGGGGCAGAGCAAAAATACTTATGCCCAGTTAACAAATAAGCTTCACCAATACCTGTGGCAGCACCCAGGGGCACAGCATGGGTCGAATTACTGCGCACATCCGAGCCACCTTGTTTTTCGGTCATGAACATGCCAATGGTCGCGCCGGTTTTTTCCTCAACGGGTAAATCCCGCGCGTCATAGTGTGTTGACAGTAGCCGCGGGATCCACGCATTGGCAATCTCGGGCGTTGATCGCAAAGCCGGGATTGCTGAATAGGTCATGGCCATCGGGCACATCACCCCGGCTTCAACCTGATTGAACATGTAGATCAAAGCCGCCTGACCAACCTGCCCACCGCGCCCTTCGTTATGCCATGCAAAACTGCCAAGCTGATGCTTAATCGCCAGCCCCAAAAGATCATGATAGGCCGGATGATAGGTCACTTGGTTGACGCGCATGCCATAGCGATCGTAAGCGGCCAATTGGGGACTATGCCGGTTGGCTTGATCTGCTTTATCAAAACTCGCTTCACTGCCAACAGCCGCCCCCAGCGCGTCGAAGTGATCGGCCGCCCAACCGGCACCCTCACGGTCAACGGCCGCCCTTAAGACGGGGTCATCTTGCCATAGATTTTGATCACCAAGATGCGGTGGCATATTGACCACCTCATGGGTTGGTAATTGGGCCAATGGTGCGCGCGGCTGCATGGCATCACCTCAATTGCGAACGGATATTCTCGGCCGATCAACAGACCGGCGATTAAGTTGGCCACGGCTGATCAGGCAATTTCAAGCTTTTTTTAATGCACGGCAGACTTGCTATTCTTGGTAAAGACGGCAAGCTAGCGTTTATATTCAGTCTGCCTGCGAGACCCACCCACAATGCGAAACCCTTTTGACACCGACGAGCGGCGGGCTTTTCACGAAATGCTCGCGCAGTTTGCGCGCGCTGAGATCATCCCATATGCTGACGCCGGGGATGGGGCCGGCGAGGTGCCATGGGGTTTGCATCAAATGGCCATTGGCGGCGGTTCAGAAGAAATTATGCGTGACCTCGCTGTCCGGCAAATGGGACGTTAAGAAACCCCAGAAATTCGTCAGCATACAGGGAAAATATTATGGATCTTCAGACCCTTACCTTTAACGTTACCGATCACATCGCGACCATCACTTTAAACCGTCCAGAGGCTGTCAACGCCATGAACCGGCGGTTTATGCAGGAGCTGTTTGCTGTCGCCTGCCGGTGTGACAGTGATGATGATATCCGCGCGGTTATTTTAACGGGCGCAGGGAGGTTTTTCTCCGCGGGTGGTGACTTGAAAGAATTTGCCGAACAAGGCGATGACTTGCCCGGTTATGTGACCGAGCTTGCCACCTTCCTGCATGCTGCTGTCACGCGCCTACAACGCATGAACGCCCCCCTGATTGTGGCCGTGAATGGTATGGCGGCTGGCGGCGGCCTGAGTTTGGTATCTGCGGGTGATCAGGTCATTGCTGGCGAAAGCGCCGCCTTTACCTGCGCATATACCAACGCCGGGATCACCCCGGATGGTAGCTCCACCTATTTCCTAGCCAAGCACATCGGCCTGTTGCGGGCCAAAGAATTGGTTTTGACCAATCGCCGTTTAAGCGCTGCCGAAGCCCTTGACTGGGGGCTGGTGTCACAGGTTGTCAGCGATGATCAATTGCTGGTTGAGGCGATGGCCATGGCAAAGGTTTTTGCCAATGGCCCAACCCAAGCTTATGGCGGGGCCAAGCGTCTCTTGCTGTCGGCGTTCAGCGGCAGCTTAGAAACCCAGCTTGAGGAGGAATCAGCAAGCATTACCCGCATGGCCCGCAGCCATGATGGCCGCGAAGGTATTGACGCCTTTGCCAACCGCCGGACACCAAATTTCAAAGGCATATAACCAAAGGAGCCAACAATGGCCGTTCTTCGCCACAGTTACACAGCACCCGCCATAAATGACAGCCTCATGGCCCGTTGGCGCAAGGTGCCGCCCGCCATCGCGGGCGATTGTATGAACCGCGACAATTGCATGAATGGCCGCATATCGCCGATTGCCGATGGCACGACGTTAACAGGCTTTGCCCGCACCGTGACCCCAATGGCAGGCGATAATGCCGCCATTCATGTCGTCCTCGCACTGGCTGAACCTGGCGATATCATTATCATCGCTGGCGGCGGTAATCTGGATATTGCGCTGATGGGTGGCTTAATGATTGAAGGCGCAAAGGCGCGCGGGATTGGCGGTATCATTGTTGATGGTGCGGTCCGTGACCTAGGCGAACTCCGCGAGTCAGGGATACCTGTTTATGCTGCTGGTGCCTGCCCACGCGGCCCCCATAAGGGCTTTGGCGGGCGCATTGACGGGGCGGCGGCCTGCGGCGATGTTGCTGTGCATTCAGGTGATTTGATTTTGGGCGATGATGACGGCATTGCGGTCGTCCCACAGGCGCTGATCACCACCCTGATCGACGCCTGTGAAGCAAAAATGGCCGCTGAAGAAAGTGATTTGGAGAAAATCCGCAGCGGTGTCACGACGGTTGAACTGCAAGGCCTTGAAATCCCAGATCCGATGTAGCCCAAGCATTGCCATAACCGATCAGCGGCGGGCGAAAAATAATGCCCCAATCACCACCGCACCGCCCAGCAATTGACTGGGCGTAAGACGTTCGCCCAGCAGTAAAAAAGCGATCGCAATCGTGACCAAAGGTTCCAGATTGCTGATCGCCGCTGAGCGCACCGACCCCAGCCGCGCTATGGTGGCGTAGAGCGCGGTTAAGCCAATCACATAAGCTATTGCCGCCCCCAGGACACCGCCCCAACCGATGGCACTGGCAGGCCATTGATGATCCCCAATGATTACCCCCAGAGTGATATAAAACACCGCTGCCCCCCAAATCGCCCCAAGGGACAGGGACGTGCTGGGCAAGTGTTCAGACATGCGGCGGCTGACCAAATAGCCAATCGCCACCGCCAGCCCAGCGACCAGCGCCAACGCCATGCCACGGGGATCCGCAGCATCCCAGCTTACCCCGAAAATCAACACCACCCCTGCAAAGGCAATGGCCAGGCTCAAAGCCCGCGCGCCAGAGACACGTTCATGACCTGAAACATGCGCCAAAACCGCGACCAGGATCGGGAAACAGAAAAAGATCAGCGATGCCAAACCAACCGGGATATAACGCACCGAGGTCATGTATCCAAATGAGGCCACAATGGTGACCAGGGATAATGCGCCGACGCCCCGCCAATGCTTTACCATTGGCTGAATGGGCCAACGCAGGATCAACGCCAGCACCGTCATGGTGGTCACAGCAACCACAAATCTGACGACTTGAAAGCTGATCACGCCAATGCCATCGTCAAAGGCCAACCGCGCCAAATTCGGGGCTGTGGCGAAAAAAACGATCATGACCAGGGCCAACACGAGGCCCAAGCGATCAACTGGCGGCACGCCGACAGGGGAGTTGGTCATGCAAACAATCCTCTCGGCCCCTGAACGCCGTCGCATCACAAAACCGAAACCTGCATGGTATCGATATCACGCAGTTTAGCCGTAGGTGTTAGTCCGTGGTCTTGGGTTTGCGTTGCCGTGTAGGGGCGGTTTTCGCCGTCGTCCGAGAGGGTGTCTTTTTGGCAGTGGTGGTTTTCGGTTTGGCGGCTGTTTCCAACACCGCCAAGCGTGCGGCTAAAGCCTCATTCTCCGCCCGCGCCTTTTCAGCCATTACCCGCACCGCGTCAAATT
>JBELLC010000157.1:0-5005 GCA_042088965.1 Nisaea sp.
GCTGATGGCTCAGGGTCAAGCCTGCGCAACCGGCACCCACCACGGCGGTTGTGACCGCAATATTTTCAGCGTAAGGCGGCGACACTATCAAACCCTTTCAAGGCATGGTGCAAATGATCATCATGGACCATTGGCTTTTGAAATCGACGCGATAACCCAGACAAGCTGGCCAAGGAGCGGATGATTTTACCGCCAATGCCAACCACTTGGCGACCTTGCCACCAAGCACATTGGCGTGCCCTCAAGCGATGGCCAATGGCTTGATAGACAGAAGCGGCAATAGCAATCGCGACATCATTTTGCAGTGGCAGATAGGTCAATCCTTGCAAACCAGACGCATAGTACGTATCAGCAAGCCGCAAGGTGTCCGCAACTGCCTTAGCAACCGCGTGACGGGTCTTATCATCATCGCCAAGTGCTGCCTCTCGCATGGTCAGCGGCAGAACCCCATCACACCATTCAGCCGGTAAATAACGGCGGTTAAGATGCGCATCCTCTAAAACATCGCGGGCGATATTGGTCAGCTGCATGGCCACCCCCAGGTCAACCGCAAAGGCATCGGCGCGCGGATCGCGGCGGCCCAGAAGAGGCGCCATCATCAAACCAACAGTGCCGGCGACTTGATAAGCATAGCGGATTAAATCAGCCTCTGTTTGTAACAGCACCTCCCCTTGATCAAATAACAGTCCGGCAATCAAATCTTGGGCCGCTGATACTGGCACACCTGCGCTGTTTGCAAACCCCAGGAATGCATCGGCTTCTGGCGCATCGACACTTGTGTCACCGCCAAGCCGTGCCTCAATCGCGCGGAGGCGCATCTCACCGCCAGGGGCATCACCATCAGCGATATCATCTAGTAAGCGGCAGAAAGCATAGAGCAAGGTCGCTTGGCGGGCAGCGGTTGGGCCCAGAAAACGCCGCGCCCAATGAAAGGATTTACCATGCGCTGCAAGCATTAGGTCAGCAGCGGCTTCCGATGCTGCCAGATCGCCCACGTGATGGCTGCTGCGCATCTACCCCGTTCCCTTTTAATGCTCCGCTGGTAACCGCTCTCGTAGCAGAGTTTCGACCACTTTGGCCGAACTCACAACCCCTGGAAGGCCTGCACCTGGGTGTGTTCCGGCACCTGTGAAATAGAGATTATCAATATGGGGGTCGCGGTTGCGATATCTAAACCACGCGGATTGACTGAAAATAGGAGCGATTGAAAATCCAGCGCCATGATGGGCGCGGTAATCGCTTTTGAAATCTGTTGGGTCCATCCAAAATTCAGCTGTGATGTGTTCCGCCAAATCAGGCAAGATCGTCTCTGATAACGCTTCAACAATGCGATTACGTAAGTCGGGCCCGACAACGGACCAATCAATATCAGTCTGCAGGTTGGGAACCGGACATAAAACGTAAAAGCTGTCGCAATTGTCGGGCGCAAAGCTGGCATCGGTGGCTGTTGGACGATGCAGATAAAGCGAGAAATCATCAGTCAGCCGGCCACGGTCAAAAATATCAGCAAGCAGTTCTTTAAAACGCTTGCCTAACCAAATCGTATGGTGCGCCACATCGTCATATTTGCGACGGGTACCAAAGAATAGCACAAACAACCCCATGGAATATTTGGTCATACGTTCAGGAACGAGGCGTTTACGCCGCTGAGCCGCTGGGCCGCCGCCGGCGAGCAGTTGGCGGTAGACAGTTGGTGGGTCGGCATTGCAAATAACGTAATCTGCCTTTAGCTCTCGACCATCGACCAGTTGGACAGCTTTCACCTGATCATGGTGCATCACGAGTGTCTCAACATCTGCGCCCGTGATGGTTTTAATGCCATTTCGATGCATCAAATCTTGTAGCGCTTTGACCAGTGCGCCTGTGCCGCCCATGCAAAAGAAAACGCCCCATTTACGTTCCAGAAAATGAATCAAGGAATAGATGGAGGTTGTTGTGAAAGGGTTTCCACCGACCAAAAGGGGCTGGATTGAAAAGGCCCGCCGCAACAATGGATGTTTGATATGTTTATGCACCAATGCGCTCACGGTGCGGTCTGCACGCAAACGCATGAGAGCTGGAACCTGCTTCAGCATATCGGTAAAGCGGGTAAACGGCCGATGCGCGAGCTTGGTAAATCCAACCTCAAATATTTTTCGTGAGGCTTCAACCAAGTTTTCGTACCCGGCGACGTCTGATGGCGAAAACCGTGCAATTTCAGCACTCATTTGGTCTTGATCGCCGCTGTAGTTAAAGCTGCTGCCGTCATGAAAATAATAACGATACCAGGGCGTCAGCGGCGCAAATGTCAGATGATCATGCAAGTTCTCGCCGAAAAGCTGGAAGAGTTCTTCAAATAAGAACGGTGCTGTAATGACAGTTGGCCCTGCATCATGTCGAAAGCCATCACGCTCAAAGACCTGTGCCCTGCCGCCCAGGTGGGGTAACCGTTCAACAAGCGTGACCTCAAGGCCAAGTGCGCGGCAGCGGAGTGCTGAGGCAATACCGCCAAAGCCACCACCAACAATGACGACATGGTTTGACGATAGCTGTTCCGCAGGCCGTTTAACAAGCGGTAATTCGCTTACTGGCATCGATTCTCCGCAGCCCGGTTGCGCGCACCATTTGTTGTTTTTTCCAAATATCCAAGCAACGGCGCAAGTGCCGTCTGCAAGGCTAAAGGAAGGTCGGCGCAATGTCGCTCACATGTGTCGATTTGATCTTGTAAGCGGCGCGCACATTGGTCCAGTGCGCCTGTCGTGATCATCTGTTCGGCGTCGTAGGGAACAGCATCGGCGGTCGGTTCTGCCATCCACGCATCAAAGGCCGCTCGACTTCCGTTCACGAGCTGATTGCGGTAGCTGACCAAAACAGCATTTGGGGCGCGGCGATGCAAATCGCCAAAGGTACCTGAACGGCCATCCTCGCCGAGCACATCAAGAATATCATTGGCCATTTGGTAGGCAATACCTAAAGCACGGATCGCCCGCCGAACTGTGAGAATATCATCGACCTGCCCAGCCAATTGCAGCGGCCCTTCAATCGGGGCAAGGATAAGCGGAACTGTTTTCCGACACACAACTTGCTCGTACGCGGGCCATGTCAAAACAGGGACACCCGTAAATTCATCTGCCTGGCCAATCGATAGCCGGGCCATTACCTTGGCAAAGCTTGAAATAGCTGCAAATCCGTGACTGCTGCTTCCGCTCGCGGCGGCAAGCGCAGCTTCAAAGCTCTTGGCAACGAGCCAGTCACCAAAACAAATCGCCAGCGGTGTTCCGAATGCTGAGAAGATGGTTTGTTGGTCACGGCGTTTTTCATCTTGGTCACAAATATCATCGTGGACCAAAGAGGCGTTATGCATCAGCTCAACCGCGAGGGCCCATTGCAAAGCGCGATCTGGATTAAAATCCACCGCGGCACTGACTGCAAGGGCTGTTCGACCCCGCAGGAGCTTTCCGAATTCGTCAAAATGAAAATGAGCAACATCATGAAGTGTCGTATTCGCGTCTGGCAGGGTCTGTGTGATGGCTTGCTGTAGTTTGTTTTGCATGACCGTATGGTCATCACTGTGTGATTGGCTAAACGACTGTGCCGTTAAATACCTCTCATCGATATGTCCCAGCATGACGTTCCCCCCCGCCGTTAAGATGGCGTGCCCTGCCGAAGCAGGACACGCCTTTTTTATACGTGCTTTTTTTTAAAGCATTATTTTAGTCGTCTTAGGACGCTGGCTTGCTCGCATCTGATGACGTTGCAGCTGCCCAGATCACCACACCAAAGGCGATCTTGTTCACGAAGTCGGCCAAGTTGTAGATGATGTTCAGGGCCGCAGCGTCGCCGCCACCGGCATAACCGTAGATGTAGCCAATTGGGTAAATTGCCCAACCAACCGTCACGATCAAGCGCAGCGCGTTGAAGGCTTGCTGTGATGCAACGGTACCTTGGCTGGCGCTGATCTGGCTCGCTTCACCTGCGAAGATTTCGTAGATGATGTAGATCCAGCCGGCCATACCAATGATGAAGAACACCCAAAGCGCGGTTGGGTTGGCAGCATTCACCTCACCCAGATAACCAGCAATCAACATGACCAAAGAGGCGATCAACAGACGCCAGAAAAGACCTGTCGCGACAACGGCGATCGCCGCCAAGATCAAGTAGAATTCGATGATCTGCAATGGCACCGTCAAGAGCCAATCAACATATCGGAAGACTGTTGGGCTGTCGCCAGTCATGACCCAGACTTCACGCATATAGAAGTAATGGATGGCAGCAATGCCGGTCACCATCGCGGCGACAGTTAAAGATGTCTTCCATTTTCCGACCGCGCGATCACGCTCGACGTAGAAGAAGTAGGTCGCTGCAACCATCGCAGCGGAGATGATCCAAAAGCTCACGCCGACGTAGTCAGACGGGTCCAAAAGTAGCATTTTATCCATGGCGATTCCCCCCAGAGATTTGATTTCACGTGTGATATTCAACTCAGACTAGCACAAACAATACGCACATCTTCCATCCGATTTAATACATTTTTACTTAAAGGCAATGTCATAATTAAAAATTCTGATCCTCAATGGCTGTTCGTCAGCTCGATTTCGTATCGGGGAAAATCCATTTTTTTTAATAAAATCAATTAGGAAGGAGCTGCGACAAGCTGCCTCACTGCGTCAAAAAATTTCTTGGCTGGGGGGTTGATTTTTTTCAAAAGATGCAGTCTCAAAACCCATGTTGAAGCGATTTTTTTACCAAAATTCGCCAGACGTGTGATGACAGGCATCAAATGGCACGAGTCATTTTGTGTGAAATTGGCGTGGAATGCGCGGGTCAAAACTCACCTAATTGGGCGCGTTTAAAATTACCCGAGATATCTGATTTGATCTTGTTGTGTCAGCTTGATTGACGCGACGGAGTGAGCTTGGCATAACCTGTCGCATCGACATCGTGTGAAACGGGCCTGTAGTTCAGCGGTCAGAACGCGCCGCTCATAACGGCGTTGTCGGGGGTTCGAATCCCTCCGGGCCCACCA
>JBELLC010000027.1:0-29296 GCA_042088965.1 Nisaea sp.
GGAGCGCAGGCGCGCAAACCGGCCAACCCATAAAACTTGGAATACCAAAATCCCTCGGGACCGTTGCCCCCGGCACATCCCCATCAAGCCAAACGCCTGAACCCGTTGATAACGACCAAGGGGCCCCCCAAATAGCCCCCGGAACAGCCCCCATCCTCAGCCAGCAGACTGACCCTGAAAACAGCCCACCGCAAAACCACGTCAACAAGGACGCTGGCGATGAGGGGGCTAAAGCGCCCCTGGACGAACGCCTCGTCTTTAAAAATCTGCAAACCCCAAGCATTGCCACCATCGGCATTCTAACGCCGGAAAATGGCGGCTTTGAGGCCACTCTTTGGCAGGGGACGTCCGCTGAAATTGCCCATGATCTGTTATCTCACATTGCCACCGGGACCCAGAGCGCGACAATCAATAAGCTGTTACGGCGGCTTTTACTGGCCGCCGCAACCCCGCCTGAAAGTGCTGTAAAAGCAGCGGACACGCAGAGGTTTTTCGAGGTGCGGGTGCAAACACTGGTTCAGCTTGGAGCCCTTGATGAGGCGTTGAATTTGATGATGGCGGTGCCAAAAGGCAGCCGGTCGGCAGCCTTCATTCGGCAGGCAACGGAGATCGCCTTTTTAAGCCCTGACCTTGGCCAAGCCTGCGGCGATGTGCGGCAAATGTTAAGCCGGAGTGACGATCTGTTTTGGCTGCGTGCAAGCATTGTTTGCGACACCCTTGATGGCAGCCTTGAACGGGTTGAACTGGACAGCCGCTTGCTGAACGAAATTGGCGACCCTGATAGTCGTTTTAATCGTCTCACGTCGGCCTTATTGGGCGGCGAGACACCGAGTATCGAAAACGCCGATGGTCTGGCCCCCGAGAGTTTTGCGATCGCCGGCCTCAGCGGCGGTGCCCGGCAAGTTGACAATGTCAAGACAGTGGCACCAAAGTGGATCACTGCCCTGGTGAAAGCACCATCGACACCCTTTAACGCGCGCCTTCAGCTCGCAGAGCGGGCCGTTAGCTTGGGCCTTATGGGCAGCGCTGATCTGCAAATTTTGTATCAAGAGGTGCAGGTTAATGACACCCGCTTAGATCAGCTTTTAACGCTTGTGGAGAATGATCCCGATGCCCAGGCCAGTGCACTGCTTTTTCGGGCCGCCGAAAGCCAAGAATCGGCGCTGGCACGGGCACAGTTGATTACACAAGCTTTTACGCTTGCTGAAAAACGCCAGAAGGTGCAGGCCTTGGCCGCACCGCTTGCCGAAATTGTCCTTGAGATGCCGGTCATTTCGCAGCTTGATTGGTTTGCAGCAACCGCTGTTCGTATCTTGATTGCGGCCAATCGTGGCACCGAAGCCACAGACTGGAGCCGGTTGGCCAGCCGTGCAAAAACACAGCCACAGATGCGCGCCTGGGCGCAGCTTTGGCCGCTCACTTACCTGGCCAATGGAGCAGAAACAACCCCCTGGGATGGCGCACTGATTGATCAATGGTGGCAATTGAAACAGGATGAACAGACACCCGAAAAGGCGTCAAAAAAGGTTACCTTGCTGGCGCTTTTGCAAACCATGGGGGGCGTCATCAGCGATGATGCCTGGCGCAGCATGGTCACCCCTGTAAACGGTCCACCGGTGATGGTGATGCCTCTCAGTATTCGCCAGGCGATCACCATTGCTGTCCGTGAAAAGCGTTTAGCAGAGACCATTTTATTGTCGGCAATCGCTTTGTCTGCACACCCCCTCAACGCCTTTTCGGGCAGCGATTTGTTATTTCTGGTGACAGCCTTAAAGGATCTTGGCCTGCAAGCAGAAGCGCGGCAATTCGCCCTGGACATCGCCTTTGCTGGGCGTTTGTGAGCAGCAATGGGTCGGCGCGCAACCCCTCAACCCCTTCTGGATCCGCATTTTGAAGTGTTTTTGGAAATGCTGCTGGCGGAACGCGGTGTTGCTGCCAATACACTCTTCGCCTACCGCCGCGATCTGGTTGACTTTCAAAGCTATTGTACACCGCGTTGCGGGCCTGCAAGTGCGGCCACAAGTGACGATATTCGGGCCTATCTCACCGCCACCGTAAGGGCCGGGCATGCCCCCAGAACCAGTGCCCGGCGGCTGTCCACATTGCGGCAGTTTTTCGGGTTTCTGTATGCCGAGGGCCAGCGTCCGGATAATCCAGCACTTGTCATTGACAGCCCCCGTCAAGGGCGCCGATTGCCAAAAACCTTAAACGAAAGTCAGGTGAGCGTGCTGTTAACGGCGGCGCGTAATTCACCAGGCCATGATGGCCGGCGCTTAAGTTGTTTGCTGGAACTGCTTTACGCCAGCGGCCTGCGGGTGAGCGAGTTGGTCAGTCTGCCGATCGCTGCGGTTAATCGCGATCCACGGATTATCTTGGTGACTGGCAAAGGCGGCAAAGAGCGTTTGGTGCCGTTGACGACCGTTGCACGGGAAGCCATCGCAATCTATCTGCCAGATCGCCGCCAATTCGGTGATGCAAAATCCGTTTACCTCTTTCCCTCCCGCAGCCGCGCCGGGCATTTAACCCGCCGTCGTGTTGGCCAAATGCTTGAAGCGCTGGCGCTGGCAGCTGGCCTCGATCGCAGCCAGGTTTCACCGCATGTGTTGCGGCACGCCTTTGCCACCCATCTTTTGAGCCATGGCGCTGATCTTAGAAGCGTTCAAGAAATGCTTGGCCATGCTGATATTTCGACCACCCAGATCTATACCCATATGCTGGCAAAACGGCTACAGGCCTTGGTAAATGATGCCCACCCCTTGAGCGCACATTACGAGCCATGATGCGATCTTCTGCACTCTATTCGCCGCATTACTTGTCACGCCCGCCCGACCCGGGTAGGTTGCCCGCTTTACTGCCGCTAACGGAGCGTAGATGCGCAATTTCTTAGATTTTGAAAAGCCAATCGCTGATCTTGAAGGCAAGATAGAAGAGCTAAAGCATCTATCGACTGAAGGCGACATAAATATCGTTGAAGAAATTGGCAAGCTGCAAAGTAAAGTCGACCGCCAATTGAAAACGATTTATCAAAAATTAACGCCGTGGCAGACAGTGCAAGTGGCGCGCCATCCAGACCGCCCCCACCTGAGCGATATATTAGCCGCCCTCATCAGTGACTTTGTGCCGCTTGCAGGAGACCGCAACTTTGCCGAAGATTTAGCCGTTATCGGCGGCATTGGTCGGTTTCGGGGCCGCTCTGTGGTTGTTATTGGTACCGAAAAAGGCCGCCATACCGAGGACAGGCTGCGACATAATTTTGGTATGGCGCGGCCGGAAGGCTATCGTAAAGCGCAACGCTTAATGAGCCTCGCCGACCAATTTGGCTTACCGATTTTGACCTTCATTGATACCGCTGGTGCTTATCCCGGAATTGGCGCTGAAGAACGCGGCCAAGCCGAAGCCATTGCCCGTTCTATTGAGACCTGCCTAAAGGTCAAAGTGCCACTGATCGCGTCCATTATCGGCGAGGGTGGCTCGGGCGGCGCGGTTGCCTTGGCGGCGGGCAATCATGTGTTAATGTTTGAAAATGCTGTTTATTCAGTAATCTCACCTGAGGGCTGCGCCTCTATTTTGTGGCGCAGCGCCGAGCATGCCAAAGATGCCGCCGAAGCGTTGCGGATGACCGCAGCTGACTTGCTTAAACTGGGGGTTATCGATGATATTGTGGCGGAGCCTTTGGGCGGCGCACACCGTGACCCTGCTATCGCGCTGACCAGCCTTGGCGACGCCATCGAAAACGCACTTCAGCCCTATTTACAGCAATCAGGAGAGGCTTTGAAAGCGGGGCGGCGGGCGAAATTCATCGCCATTGGCGATAAGGGTTTGTAGGCGACAACCGCTTCGCTAGCCAAATTGCGCCGTGATACCGCCATCGACAATGATTTCCGTGCCGGTAATATAACGGCTTTCATCTGATGCTAAAAATAGTGCCGCAAAGGCCACATCCCAGGCATTGCCCATATGTCCCATGGGACATTGTGCATCGCGCAGGCGCACCATTTCATCAGCATCGCCATCCGCATAGGCATCTGGCAAGCCAACCCGGATCATCGGTGTGTCCATCAAGCCAGGCAGAATACAGTTCGAGCGGATCCCTTGACCAGCATATTCCAACGCAATTGAGCGGCTAAAAGGCAGCAAGGCACCCTTGGTGGTGGAATAGGATAAATAGTCCACGCCAATATGCCGAATGCCCGCAATTGAGGCCGTATGGATCATCGACCCACCACCAACCTTTAGCATTTCAGGGGCGACCGCTTGGCTGGTCAAATAGGCACTTTTTAAATTGACCGCATGGACCATATCCCACGTCGCTTCATCGGTATCGACCAGGCCGCCAGTGCGGACAATCCCCACATTGTTATGCAGAATATCAATCCGCCCAAAGGCTTTCAGTGCTGCTGCAACCACTTTCTGGGCGGTCTCGGCGCGGCTGAGGTCCCCCTCAACCGCAATCGCTTGGCCGCCTTCGCCCAAAATAATCTCACAGGTCTGTTCTGCCGCCTTCAGGTCCAAGTCAACAGCAACCACCGCCGCACCAGCGCGCGCCATCAGTGTTGCCGACGCCTTACCATTGCCCCACCCGGGGCCAATTGACCCAGCGCCGCCAATAACCGCCACCTTGGCAGCTAAACGGCCTACCACATGAGGTGTTTCACGTGCGTCCATCGTCTCATCCTTTGCCTGCGATCAGGCCTTGTTCGGGTTATTGGCCAAGATCTTGGGCCGCCAGGCCGCCGGACGGCAGCACCATTAATTTATCCGCCGCAAGCCTAGCAGGCGACCAGTTAGCCGGTCTAGTCAGCAGCGCAGCTATCTTTGGTAAAAGCATCAAAGGCCGCCCAAAACTGTTGCCGGATATCATCTGTCTCCAGCATAATCTCATGGCGCGCCATCTCTAAAAACAGTCCTTGGCCATTTACCAAACGATTTAAAAACTGCTGACTTGCGACGTTATCAACAATACGTTCTTGGCCGGCAATCACCATCAGCACAGGCTGTGTAATGGCTTCAGCAAAACCAGGGTTGGACAGTTTTTTGATCGACGTGCGGGCCGCTTTTACCCAGTCATAAGTCGGCGCCCCGACAGCCAGCCGTGGGTCGTGGTCAATGAGTTGAAAAATCCGCTCAAAATTGCCTTGATGGGCGGTCAGCGGGTTACCATCAAACTGTCGGTTTTTCGCATTCTGCGGGCCGCCTGCCAAAATATAACAGCGCCCTTGGCCGAGCAGGATCATGCAGTCAACGAACCATCCCACCAGCAGTTTTTGCCAGAGAGCCATTTCGATATCCACCATCGGCGCAGACAGCACCAAGCGGCTGCATAGCGCTGGCCGTCGGTGCGCAAACCGCAGCGCCAAATGGCCACCCATGGAATGTCCCAGAACCAGAAACTGTGGCACGCCGCCAGCACCCGAAAAGCAGTCTGCAAGCACCGCATCTAGATCGTCCAGATGGTGATCAAAGCTATCGATCCAGCCTTTTTGGGGATCGTCACAATCACGCGATGATAACCCCTGACCACGCCAATCCAGCACCAGCACAGAATGTCCGCGCTGAATTAACTGGCCGACCACATCGACTTGCTTTTCAACAAACTCGGCATAGCCGGTCAGGAATAAAACGGTTTGGCGTTGCTGGGCGGCTGTTGATTGAAACCAAACATAGCGAAGATGGCCGCCATCTGGACGCAGCAAAATACAAACTTCACCGCCGTGGTCACTGATTGTCGCAAGCGTCTGTTGGGTCATAGCAGCACATTAATTGGCCATCCAGCCACCATCAACCATCAGATTTTCGCCAGAGATATAGCTGGCATCGTCGCTTGCCAGAAAACAAACAGCTTTGGCCACATCACGCGGCCGCCCTAACCGGGGCCAAGGTGTCCGCGCATGCGAATACGCCAGCAATTCAGCCTCATTTTCAGGGGCAGGCTTGCCCGTTGGGATTTTACCGGGCGCAACAGCATTACAAACGATGCCAGAGCCCGCATAATCGCCCGCAATCTGCCGCGTCATGTAAACAACTGTTGCCTTGCCAACCCCATAGGCAATGTCGTTCGGCGACCGGATCATCCCATGCTGCGATGAGATATTGACAATGCGGCCCCGCACCTCTGGATCGCCGTCCTCAAGGGGCTGTTGTTGGATCATCTGTTGAACGGCGCGTTTACAGCCCAAAAAGACCCCTTTGGCGTTCACGGCCATGACATGATCCCAATCCGCCTCGGTGGTATCAAGCAAAGCACCACCTGCCCGCGTGGCGGCGTTATTGACCATATGTCCAACCGCCCCCAACGATCCACCGCTGCCGAGACCGCCCGATCAAGATCAGCCCAATTGCTCACATCAACAGGTTCAAAAACAGCTTCAGCGCCTTCCGCCTTCAGAGCCTCGAATGTTGATATACCGCCTTCACGGGGCATTTGGGTAATGTCTGCAATCACCACACGGGCCCCTTCAGCGGCCAGTTTCAGGCAGATTTCCTTGCCAATACCGCCGCCACCGCCAGTGACCATCGCAACCCGATTTTTTAACCGCATATTCCCCCCTGCCTTTTCACCAGGCCACTCAGCTTATTTTATGGATCTTAATCATCATCGTCGTCATCGTCATTATCGTCATTATCATCAAATTGACGCCACCATTGCCGTCTTTTGTGATGCTTATGCGTTTTCATGAGGTGGGCGTGGCGCATAAATTTTTGCCGCTGAACCGGCGACAGCTGCGCGGCGGTATCAACCATGACAGTATGAATCTGCGTCTGCAGCCGCAGGTTATGGTCGCGCAGGGCTGCCAAAGCCGCCGCATAACGTGCTGGCTGAAATGGATTTGCACTCAACGCCTTTGACACTTCTGCGCGTAATGGCCCGCGTTCTGCCATCAACGGTCGCAGGCTGGCTTTTTGCTCGCCCCAGTTGGTGCGGAATTTCCGCAAGCCCTTATCGCCCAGGCCATCTTCAAGCCATTGCGGCGCGCGGCGCGGGTTGTCATCATCGGCCAATTGTGAAACCGCAGCAGGCAACCAGTCTACGCCGCCACCATCACGGCCCACCATCCAGCCAATCAGAAAAACATTCAAACTGAGTGATAGCAGGACCAGCAGCATCCGCGCCCAGCGACGCCGCGGCGCAGGTTGCCGATTTTTATCATCCGCTGTCATCGTAACACCTCAAAATCAATACTGCCTGTGGCCTCATAAACGGCCTCTTCGACCACCTGTGGCGGCGCCATGACAGTGGCATTGGCTTGCGGCGGCGCTTGATACGCCCCGACAACCCAGCCAAGCATAAAAACCCCTGCCAAGACGCTGGCAGGCTGCCATATCCGACCTGGTCGCAGAAGACCTGACACCAGATCTGCCATCGCAGTAAGGCCCAAGGGCCGTGTGCCTTGGCGCGCCCTGGCGCTCATTTCTGGTGGCGCGACTCGGGGTACAGGCGACTGCACCCGACTGGTTTGCGCCCGAATGGCCTTGCGTAAATCGCGACTGGCGGGCGTTGGCGAGCTGTTATCCAAAACTTGATCAATTTCCGTCGCCGCCGCCAAAACCCCCACAAGGTCAGGTTTTTGGCGTAGTAGCAATCGTGCTGCCGCTTTGCTGCCCCTTGGCCAGCGCGCCAAATCACCCCCATAGCTGGCGGCCAATGCCTTAAATCGGGCCTCATCCATGGCCATGATTTGATCGGTCATATCGCCCGTCCCCCGCTCATTCCAACAATACCGTTTTGACGTCCTGCAGCGATGCTTTCAAGCCCCGGCGCGCGCGCGCCAGCAATGATTCTAATGCATCAACGCTAATATCCAAGACCTCAGCTGCCTGATGTCCAGACAGGCCCTGATCATGGACCAGCGCCAGCGCCGCCCGTTGTCGATCTGGCAATTGGGCAATCGCCGCTTGAACCTGCTCCGTGGTTTCTTTGCTTTGCTGCTGGCGTTCAGGATCAGGGCGTTGATCTGCCAACTCAACCGCCGTGACATCAACTGTCGGCCGCCGGGCCCGCAGATGGTCAATCACCACGTTATGCGCAATACGCCAAATCCAGGCGCGTGCAGGTGCTGCCGGGTTGCGCCCGGCCGCAGATTGCCAGACCCGCAAAAAACAGTCTTGCGTCACATCATCTGCCGCCGATGGCATCCCCAACATGCGCTGCGCATAACCATGAACAGGGTCAAGATAACGGTTCATTAATTCCTCAAACGCGTCGCCATCAGCACTGGCGACGCGCAACAGTAAATCATCGTCCGTTTCTGCGGGCAAATCAGCCCCCTTTAGATCGCTAAATCATTTGACGAGGCTGATTATATTGCCTTGAGAATGGACCCAGTACTAGTTAAACCAGCGGTGCATGAAATGCCGTCGATGGCCCATCCGGTGGCCGGACGCTTGCAGGAACTCATCTTTGCTGATTTGCCCATCGTCATTGCTGTCAAGAGCATCATGATGGCGGTCCTGTCGGCGGGCTTTTTCAGCCTCCCAAAACGCCTTTAGTTCCGCTTTGCTCAAGCCGCCACTTTGGTCGCTATCGGCCCGCTGAAACGCTTCCTGCATGTCAGCTTTGCTTTGATACATCGGGCCCATCTGGTAGCCATGCGCTGACTTCATCATATGCCGCGTGCGATCGTCATGATCGTCATCATGGCCAAGGGCGGGCATGGCCGCTGCGGTGACAATCAGCAAAGCACCCGCGGTGCCAGTCAGAAGCTTTTTCATTATCGTCTCCTCTAAAAAACGCTGCCGGATATCGGGGCGTTATAAAGAGAACGGTGCAGCTGGTATTTTCCGTCGCGGTTTTTTAAAAAAACTTACCGCTTTGATAAAAAACATCTCAGGGGGTCGACGACAGGACAATTGTCGGGCTAGGTTCTGCCCAAAGAGATAGCATCAGGGAATGAGAGATATGACGGCGAACCGCGAAAAAGTTATCATTACATGTGCAGTGACAGGCTCCATTCATACGCCGTCAATGAGCCCGCATTTACCGCTGACCCCTGATGAGATTGCCGAACAGTCCATCGCTGCTGCTGAGGCTGGCGCTTCTATCCTGCATTTACACGCCCGTGATCCAGAAAACGGTCAGCCCACCCCTGATCCCGAGATGTTCATGAAGTTTTTGCCACGGATCAAGCAATCAACCGACGCGGTGGTCAATATTTCCACTGGCGGTGGCCATGGCATGAGCGTGCAAGAACGTTTGGAAGCGGCCGTAAAAGCCAGCCCGGAAATGACTTCCTTGAATATGGGGTCGATGAATTTCGGCTTGTTTCCGATCCTCGATAAAATGCAGGATTTTCAGCATGACTGGGAACCACAATATTTAGAGAATTCGCGAGATTTCATCTTCCGCAATACCTTCAAAGATATTGAGTATATCCTCAAAGAGCTGGGTGAAGGTCATGGGGTGCGGTTTGAATACGAATGCTATGATATGGGGCATCTGTACAACCTGGCGCATTTTTTGGACCGGGGCCTTGTGAAACCGCCATTATTTGTGCAAACCATTTTTGGGATCCTTGGCGGCATTGGCGCGGATGAGGAAAACCTGATGCATATGAAGCGCATTGCCGACAAGCTATTTGGCGATGATTTCCAATGGTCAATCCTGGCCGCAGGTCGCCATCAAATGAATTTTGTAACCATGGGCGCAATGCTCGGCGGGAATGTTCGTGTTGGCCTTGAGGACAGCTTGTATATTTCAAAAGGCAAGCTGGCGGAAAACAACGCCCAGCAGGTCGCCAAGGTTAAACGCATCATCGAAGATTTGTCGATGGAAGTGGCCAGCCCCGCTGAAGCCCGGGAAATGCTCGCCCTTAAGGGTGGCGATATGGTGAACTTCTAGGCCATGTGCAGACAGGATTAACGGCCAATGCCTGACCTTAATATCACCGGTACCACCAATGTGTTCGGCATTATTGCCGACCCGACCGACCACGTGCGGGCGCCAATGGTGTTCAACCCCTTGTTTGTTGAACGCGGTATTGATGCTGTCATGGTGCCATTACATGTCAGGCCAGCAGACCTTGGCGCGGCCATGGCCGGATTAAAAGCACAGGGGAATTTCCGCGGCATGGCGGTCACGATCCCGCACAAGATGGCGATCATGGCATTCTGTGATGAAATTGGCGAGCAAGGCCGCCTGGTTGGGGCGGTGAACACAATCCGCATTGATAGCAATCGGCGCGTCCATGGGGATAATTTTGACGGCCAAGGTTTTGTTGCGGGCCTGCGCGTCGAAGGCTTTGAGGTCACCAATAAAACCCTGTATCAAACTGGCGCGGGCGGCGCGGGCCGGGCCATTGCCTTTGCTGTTGCGGCTGCGGGTGCGGCGCGATTGATGATCCATAACCGGACCCGCGGCAAAGCCGAAGAATTGGCAGCAGCTGTCGCCGCCGCGTACCCGAAGTGTGATGTTACCGCTGTAGATGCACCAGATATAACCGTTGATATCGCGATCAACACCACCTCCCTTGGATTGCATCCGGGCGATGCCTTACCAATCGATGTGGCGTTGTTATCGGGCACGGCGGTTGTGGCTGAAATTATTATGATCCCGGTGGAAACCGACCTGTTAAAAGCCGCCAAAGCCGCAGGCCATCCGGTGCACTATGGTCGCCATATGTTGGATCAACAAATCCGCTTAATTGGCGATTTCATGGGCGTATGATCCGCAATAGCCACACGGTTCGGCGTATTTTGGGCCGCAAACCGGGTGAAAATTTATTCTCATCTGGTTTAAATTATGAACATTTTTTCTCATGATTGGCTATAACGGGACTTAAATTGCTTATTTTTGACAAATTATTGAATTTTTAAGAAATATTTTGCTTTTGCCGTCACAATACCCACCTCAATAGGCAGTGACCCGGCCACGGTGGGTAAGTGAAGGACCAAAGCGATGACAGCAGAGATTTTTATCATCCACGAAAACCCCGACTGGTTGCCGCCTTTTGCGGCTGCTTTCGCTGAAAGGGGCGAACGTTTCACCGATTGGAACATGGCAGATCGCGACCTTGATCTCAGCCAAACGCCTCCCGAAGGCGTGTTTTACAATCGTATGAGCGCGTCGTCATTCACACGCGGTCATGATCGGGTGCCAGAATTAACAAGTATCACCCTTGCCTGGCTCGAACGGCATGGACGGCGAGTCATTAATGGCAGCCGAGCCCTGCAATTAGAAATCAATAAAGCGGCCCAATACGCTGCGCTTGAGGCGGCTGGCATTACCGTACCGCGAACGCTGGTTGGGCTGGGTTCTCCAGCGATTGCACGATTGCTCGACCAATTCGACAAGGGCCCTGTCATTCTAAAGCCAAATCGCGGCGGTAAAGGCAGTGGTGTTGTTGGCTTTGAGACACCCGCCGCCGCCGCAGCAGCCTTAGCAGCCGGTGACATTGAACCATCCATCGACGGCGTAACGCTGGCTCAAAGCTATATTCAGTCACCGCGTGGCATCGTCACACGCGCTGAATTTATCGGCGGTAAATTTCACTACGCTGTTGAAATTGACGCCACCAAAGGCTTTGAATTATGCCCCGCCGAAGTCTGCCAAATCCCGGGACAAGAGGCGCCGCCGCAATTCACCATCATTGAAGCGATCGATTGCGCACTGCAACACCGCTTTGAAGCTTTCCTTGCAGCCAATGATATCGCCATTGCCGGAATTGAATTTGTTACCGACGCTGCGGGCCAAACCTATAGCTATGACGTGAATACCAATACCAATTACAATCCCGAGGCAGAGAAAACGGCGGGCCGAAATGCGCCAGCAGCGGTGGCGCAATTCTTGATAGCCGAACGCGACCGCCTGCGGTCTGCACCGGGCACCAAGGCCGCTGCCGCATAGATACGCGAACGCCAGTGTGACGGCAAAAAACCATCACTGAGCGGCAAAATAGTGCCGATTCTCAAAGATTCTGTCTTGCCAAAAATGGCCATGTTTTGTAGTTTCCTCCTATCTAAACACAACATTTGGTGCCAAATCATCGCAGGTAGATTTTGCGGTTGATTAAAGATAAGGGAGAAAACCATGGCCGAAGCCGTCGGATCCGTCTGGACAGAACAGCGCCTTGAGCAATTAAAAAGTCTTTGGGCAAAAGGCCTGTCTATTAGCCAAATTGGTGCCCAAATTGGTGTATCGCGTAATGCTGTGGTCGGTAAAGTCCACCGCATGGGCCTGCCAAAACGGCAATCGCCGATCGTGCGCAGTGCGAAACCTGCTGTGGTGCGGCCAGCGGCCAAGGCGACCAGCCCCATGACCTTTGAAGAATGGGACCGGAGCAAATGCTGTTGGCCCATTGGCGACCCTAAAAACGATGATTTTCGTTTTTGTGGGGAGCGCGCCGAAGATGGCCGCCCCTATTGCACCGCGCATTGCATTGTTGCCTACACAACACCCCGCGAAGCCAACGCAAAATAACCTTAAACCCGCTTACGGCGCGCAATTGTCGTCAAATTGTTAAGCCAATCGTTGAACCTGATGGCGGCCTGCTTTATTCACTATAAGGAGTGAATGGGAGAGGAGTATCGGGGCAATGACAATTAATGGTAAGGCGTATATCGCTGGTGCTTTTGAGCATCCAACGCGCAAAGCGGTGGATAAGTCACTCGCACAACTGCATGCTGAGGTCGCCAAAGGCGCCTTGGCCGATGCAGGACTAACAAAAGATGATGTTGATGGTTATTTTTGTGCCGGAGACGCGCCAGGCCTAGGGGCGCTGTCGATGGCGGATTATATGGGCCTGCACCTACGGCATATTGATTCAACGGAAACCGGCGGATCATCCTATTTAATCCATGTGGCGCATGCCGCCGAAGCAATCGCCCAAGGCAAATGCTCGGTCGCGCTGATCACCCTCGCAGGCCGACCAAAAGCCGAAGGCATGGCAACCGGCACCGCACCGCGTAACTATGGTGCCGGTGCCCCAGACGTTGCTTTTGAATTTCCCTATGGCTCAACCATCGTCAACATGTACGCCATGTGTGCAATGCGCCATATGTATGAATATGGCACCACCAGTGAACAACTTGCCTGGATTAAAGTTGCCGCGTCACACCACGCCCAACATAATCCCAACGCCATGCTGCGCGATGTGGTGACGGTCGAAGATGTGGTCAATTCACCGATGATCGCTGACCCGCTGCACCGCCTTGATTGTTGTGTCATCAGTGATGGCGGCGGCGCTTTGGTGGTGGTGTCCCCGGAAATTGCCAAATCACTCAACCGGCCCTTGGTTAAAATTCGCGGCGCTGGCGAAGGGTTGAAGCATCAAATGGGCGGCAAGGTTGATTTGACCTATAGTGCCGCTGCATGGACTGGCCCACGGGCCTTTGCCGATGCTGGATTGACCCCTGATGATATCAAATATGTGTCAATCTACGATAGCTTCACGATCACTGTATTGATGCAGCTTGAAGACTTGGGTTTTGCTGAAAAAGGTCAAGGTGGCCGCCTGGTTGCCGATGGAAACTTGATCTCAGGCACAGGTAAGTTGCCGTTCAACACCGATGGCGGCGGGCTTTGTAACAACCACCCTGGTAATCGCGGCGGCATGACCAAAGTGATCGAAGCAGTGCGCCAAATTCGCGGCGAAGCCCATCCAGCTGTGCAGGTCGCGAATTGTGACCTGGCGCTGGCCCATGGCACAGGTGGCTCACTTGGCACCCGTCACGGTGCCGGTACAATCATTTTAGAGCGGGAGTAAAGCCAATGACCTTTCAGCAACGCAGTATTCCCGCGCCGGCGGTTGATCCTGACACACAAGATTTTTGGGACGCTGCCCGCGATCATAAATTAATGATCGGCCAGTGCCAGGATTGCGGCGAAACACATTACTATCCACGGCACATTTGCCCGCATTGTGGCAGTGGTAAAACCAGTCTGCTGCAAGCCGCTGGCACCGGGACGATTTATTCCTACAGCGTCATGCGCCGCATCCCCGTGCCTTTTGCCATTGCCTATGTGGCCCTTGCGGAAGGCCCGATCATGATGAGCAATATTGTCGACTGTGATTTTGATCAATTGGCCGTCGGCCAAGCGGTCAAATTAGTTTACGTTGACAGTGAAGATGATGGCCCGCCGGTGGCCATGTTCACGCCTGCTTGACCTTGACCAAATGCACCCTATGGTGCGCCAAACTGCATCATAGGGCTGCCCTTAAGGAATTTATCCATGAGCAATCGAATTGACACCAACGGTTTATCCGTTGACGCGACGCTGCACGGCTTTGTTAATGATGAAGTTTTACCCGGCACCAATGTGTCGCCTGCTGATTTCTGGGCCGGGTTTTCTGCCATTGTGCACGATATGGCACCGCAGAACCGTGCCTTGCTTGCCAAGCGCGATGACCTGCAAGCGCAGATCGATAGCTGGCATAAACAACATGCCGGGCAGGCCTTTGATTTCGATGCCTATAAAAACTTTTTGACCGAGATTGGCTACTTGCTGCCGGAAGGTCCTGATTTTGCTGTTGATACAGCGCATGTTGATGATGAGATTTCCACTCTTGCCGGGCCGCAATTGGTGGTGCCGGTGATGAACGCGCGCTATGCCCTGAATGCTGCTAATGCGCGCTGGGGATCGCTGTACGACGCCCTTTATGGCACCGATGCCATTTCCGAGGAGGATGGGGCAACCCGCGCTGGTGGCTACAACCCGGTTCGCGGCGCCAAGGTTATTGCCTGGGCGCGCCAATTCCTCGACAGCGCAGTCCCCTTGGCGCAGGGCGCCAGCCATGCGGATGCGCGCGGCTATGCAATCGTTGATGGCACACTGCATGTAAGCATTGATGGCGCAGCGGTTGGTCTTGACGATCCGGGCCAGTTTGTTGGCTTTCAAGGCAGTGCCGCTGATCCAAGCGGGGTGCTGCTGAAGCATAACCGTTTGCATATTGATATTCGCATCGACCGCAGCCATCCCATTGGCAGCAGCGATAACGCTGGGGTCGCAGATGTGGAAATCGAATCTGCCATGAGCACGATCATGGATTGTGAAGATTCGGTCGCAGCTGTTGACGGCGCTGATAAGGTTGTGACCTACCGCAACTGGCTCGGCTTGCTGAAAGGCGATTTACAAGAAAAGTTCATTAAAGGCGGCCAGGAAATGGTCCGTACGCTGAACCCTGATCGAACCTATACCGCAGGTGATGGCCGCGAGATTAGCTTGCATAGCCGCTCCTTAATGCTGGTCCGAAACGTCGGCCATTTGATGACCACACCGGCGGTCCTGGATCGCGATGGTAATGAAATTCCTGAAGGCATTCTTGATGGCATGGTCACAAGTGCAGCCGCCATCCATGACCTGCTTGGCGGCGGCAAAAACCGTAACAGCCGCACCGGGTCCGTCTATATCGTTAAGCCAAAAATGCATGGCCCTGAAGAAGTTGCTTTTGCTGACAGCTTATTTGCCCGTATCGAAGACGCCCTGGGTTTGGCCCGTAATACAGTCAAAATGGGGATCATGGACGAAGAACGCCGGACAACGGTAAACTTAAAAGAATGCATCCGGGCCGCGAAATCACGGGTGTTTTTCATCAATACAGGTTTCCTTGACCGAACCGGTGATGAAATCCACACTTCCATGGAAGCAGGACCGTTCTTGCGCAAGTCTGATATTAAGGACCAGCCATGGATCAAAGCCTATGAGAATTGGAATGTGGATATTGGCCTCGCTTGCGGCCTGCCAGGCCATGCCCAGATCGGCAAAGGCATGTGGGCCATGCCTGATTTGATGGCCAGCATGCTGGAACAAAAGATCGGTCATCCAATGGCCGGTGCAAATACAGCCTGGGTGCCCTCACCAACAGCGGCGACCTTACATGCCACCCACTACCACCAAGTTGATGTTGCCGCCCGTCAGGAAGAGCTGAAATCCCGCGCGCGGGCCGCGCTTGATGATATTCTGACAGTCCCTTTAGCGGACCGGCCAAATTGGTCTGCCGACGACATCCAAGCCGAGTTGGATAACAATGCCCAAGGGATCTTAGGCTATGTTGTGCGCTGGGTTGATCAGGGTGTTGGCTGTTCCAAAGTGCCGGACATCAATGATATTGGCCTGATGGAAGATCGCGCCACCCTGCGTATTTCCAGCCAGCATATCGCTAATTGGCTGCACCATGGTGTCTGTGATACCGCCCAAGTGCAGGCCACCATGGAACGGATGGCCGCGGTTGTTGATCGTCAAAATGAGGGTGACAGCCTGTATCAACCGATGGCCCCTCATTTCGCTGATAGCGTGGCGTTCCAAGCAGCCTCAGAGCTGGTTTTTGCTGGTCGCGTGCAGCCAAGCGGCTATACCGAGCCAGTGCTGCATGCCCGCCGCTTAGAAGCCAAAGCAGGCTAATACCAGACGTGACCCGGGCCGGTGGGCACCGGCCCGGGTCACGTTCTAATTTGCGTTCACCGCAAAAATTTTCCCAGGATTAAGGATATTCTTTGGGTCGAGGGCCAGTTTCATGGCCCGCATTACGGCAATTTCATCCGGGCTGCGGCTCAATCCTAAAAACGCGCGTTTTTTCAAGCCAATGCCATGCTCTGCTGAAATTGAGCCGCCCCGCCCCTGAAGGGGGCCAAGCACAATTTCTTCGATCTCATGATGATACTGTTCGGTCTCTGGGCCGATATGCGCGCCCAGATGCAAGTTACTATCCCCCAAGTGACCGAAGGAAATGAATTGTACATGCGGCCAGCGAGCCTTTAAATCGCTTTCAACTGTGGCCAGATAATCTTCCATTTCCGAAATGGGCACGCTGATATCAAAGCTTGCTTGGCCGCCATTGCGAAAGGTGTCACGGATGGCAGGCACGTCATCCCGGATGGCCCAAAACCGTTGCCGGTCTGCCTCTGATTGCGCAATCAGCGCATCAACCACCAAACCTTTTTCCATTGCCGCGCCAAGGGCATTTTCAAAGCGGTCCTGATCGCTGTCTGGATCGCCGCCAAGGGCCTCAATCAAAACGAAGTGGCTTGGCCCAAGCGGCAAAGGCTTGGTATTTTGCGAAAACTCCCCTGTCATCACCTCATAGGCTGAACTCCACAGCACCTCAAATGCTGACAGTGTTCCCGACAGGCGGCCATCGAGGTCGCGCAGCAATTGAGTCACATTATCAAAGCCGTCAACAGCCACAAAGGCAGTGTTTTGACTCAGCGGCTTTGGCCGCAACCGCAGCACTGCCTTGGTGACGATGCCCAGGGTGCCCTCGCCACCAATAAACAATTGCTTCAGGTCATAGCCGGTATTGTTTTTCAAAATCTTGTGCAACGATGAAATGATCGTCCCATCAGCCAGCACGGCCTCGAGCCCCAAAACCATATCGCGCATCATGCCATAGCGGATCACCCGATTGCCGCCCGCGTTCGTTGACAGATTGCCGCCAATTGTTGCCGACCCGCGTGCGCCAAGGTCAAGCGGTAGCATTAAACCACGAGCGTCCGCTGCTTCTTGTGCGCTTTGCAAGGTGACCCCGGTTTCAACAGTCATGGTGGCGGTATCTGGGTCAATTTCAATAATGCTGCTCATCCGCTCCATCGACAGGGCGATTTCTTGTTGGTTTGGCACGCCGCCATGCACCAATCCAGTCATCCCGCCTTGCGGCACAACGGCTTGGCCTTCGGCATGGCAAAGCTTTAGGACAGCCGACACTTGTTCTGCCGTCGCAGGCCGAACGATGGCTTTGGCCTGCATCGGTTGATTGGTTCCCCAAATCGCAATCCGGTCGCTCACAGCGTCCCCTGTTAAAACCCCTGTTGCCCCCACAATTTCAGTGATTTTTTCTAAAATATCCGACATCACAGCCCCTGTTTTTCATATTTTTGCGCAAAATTTTTGTTAATCATGATAGGGCAAATCAGAAATGGCAATATACTGTTGGCGGATGACATCTGAAAAACATCAAGAGACCTCTGATGGATAGTGGGATCAACTGGCCTGATCAACGCCTCTTAGAGCTATGTGACATCGATTGCCCCATCATCCAAGCGCCGATGGCAGGGGCGGGAGGATCAGCACTGGCAGGCGCGGTCAGTGCGGCAGGTGGTTTGGGCTCTTTGCCCTGTGCCATGCTCAACCCACAGCAAATTCAAGCCGAGATTGATATCATCCGGCACCACACCAACCGGCCTTTTAATCTCAACTTCTTCTGTCATGAACCTGCCCCCCATGACGCAGATAAACTGGCCGCCTGGCAGGCACGCTTAGCGCCGTATTACCGGGCCGAAGGATTAGAGCCAACGGCAAAAGTGCCGACCGCAAACCGCGCCCCCTTTGATGAAGTGACCTGCCGATTGGTTGAGCTTGTCCAGCCAGCAGTTGTTAGCTTTCATTTTGGATTACCTGCCGCCGCCCTTTTGGCCCGTGTAAAAGCCAGCGGCGCGAAAACCCTCAGCTCTGCGACCACCGTCCGCGAGGCACGCTGGCTGGCCGCCCACGGCGTTGATGCCATCATTGCCCAAGGCTATGAGGCAGGGGGGCATCGCGGCATGTTTTTGGAAGACGACATCACAGCCCAGCCCGGGGTCATGGCCTTGGTGCCGCAAATTGTGGATGCGGTTGACCTGCCCGTTATTGCAGCAGGCGGCATTGCCGACGGTCGCGGCATTGCCGCCGCCTTCGCCCTTGGGGCGGCCGGGGTGCAAGTGGGCACAGCCTTTTTAAAAAGCCCAGAGGCGTTGATCAGTGATATTCACCGAAACGCCCTGGACACGGCAAGTGACGGACAAACCCAGATCACCAATTTATTTTCTGGCCGGCCTGCACGCGGCCTGCGCACTAAAATCATGCACGAGATCGGCCCGATGAGCGTTGACGCACCGGCCTTTCCTGCCGCGGGCAGCGCCTTAGCACCCCTGAAGACCGCCGCTGAAAAAGACGGCCGAGGCGACTTTAGCGCTCTTTGGTCGGGGCAAGCGGCTCGTCTGGCCATAAGCGCACCAGCGGCTGACATCGTGCAGCGATTAACGGCTGAAACCGCTGACCGTCTGCACTCACTTATGCCCCGCGATCGGTAATGATTGGTGCCATGGGGGCATTGCCAAGGATCATGTCAGAGGCTTTATCGGCGATCATCATGACCCCAGCATTCAGATTAGCTGACAACATGGTTGGCATGATCGAGGCATCAACGACTCGCAAACCTTGCACGCCTTTGACTTGCAACTGATCATTCACAACCGCTGTTGGATCGCTATCAGGCCCCATCCGGCAGGTGCCCATGAGATGATAGGTGGTGCCGCCTCGCTCGCGGGCAATTTGCATTAACTCATCATCGCCTTGCACATCGGCGCCTGGATAGGCTTCAAATTCAATATAGGGCTTCAGCGCTTCAGAGGCCATTAACCGGCGTGACAACTTCATACCAGCCAGAATCACCTTTTGATCGGTTTCTGCGGCCAGGTAATTTGGTTGAATCAGTGGTTTATCAAAAGGGTCTGCACTGCGGGCGCGCACATAGCCCAAACTGTCCGGCCGTTGTTGCCAGCTGGCCACGGTTGCCCCCGGCAGATCATCGAGTTTTGATTGCACGCCCTCATCATAGCTGGCAGGCGTAAAGGTAAACTGGATATCACTGTTGCGCTGGGTTTCATCGGAATGCCAAAAGCCATAAACCTGGGTTGGGCTTAAGGACAAAATTCCCTTGCCCGATGTTAACCATTTGGCCACTTGACCATAAAGCCGCCAGCCACGGGCCAGCTCATTAATGGTTTGAATTTTCTTAATCCGAGAGGTGAAGCGCGGCGCGTAATGATCCCGCAGGTTTTCGCCCACGCCGGGCATGTCGTGAAAAACCTCAATTCCCAAATCAGACAATAAGCCGCCAGGCCCAATCCCCGAGAGTTGCAGCAATTGCGGTGAATTAACGGTCCCACCCGAGAGAATAACCTCTCGATTTGCCCGAACTTCGTCCGCGGTGCCTCGTGGGCCGCCTTTGCGATAGGCGATCCCCACGGCACGTTTTTCAGCGAACAAAATCTTGGTTGCATGCACCCCTGTGCGCACTGTCAAATTGGGCCGCCCCATGACCGGCTTTAAAAAAGCACGCGCGGCGCTCATCCGCCGACCTTTATAAATGGTCCGCTGGGCATAAGAAACGCCCTCTTGGGTGCGGCCATTATAATCCGGGTTATGGGGGATGCCGATACTCTCAGCGCCTTTGATAAAAGCCTCACACAGCGGATGACGATAGTCGATATCCGTGACCACCATTTCACCTTGATCACCGCGATAGGTCTCATCAAAGCTGCTGTCAGCGCCCGGCAGGCGGCGCTCACAACGGCGAAAATAGGGTAACACATCGGCATAACCCCAACCACGATTGCCCATTTGTGACCAGGTATCATAATCCATCGATTGGCCACGGTTATAAATATGTCCGTTGATGGAACTGGACCCACCCAGGGTTTTACCACGCGGTGCCTCGATGATGCGGCCTGCTGTGCCCTCGCTTGGCTCGGCTTGATACAGCCAATTCACCCATGGATCTGTCAGGGTTTTCATGAAACCTGCCGGAATATGGATCATCGGATGCAGATCACGCGGGCCGGCCTCCAAAACACAGACGGTGACCTTGGGGTCAGCACTTAACCGATTGGCCAGGACACACCCCGCAGAGCCCGCACCAACAATTATGTAATCAAAACTATCCATGAATTTATCGTCCCTTATCCACCAAGATGGTCCGGCGCTGCCAGCAATTGGCCACGTTCCACCTGAAGAACGATCTCCGTCAAACGCGCATGACTGGGCGCAGCAACACCGATTTCAATGCCCTTGTCTGCAACGTACCCATTCATCAGCTCGATTTCAGTGCGGCGCTTTTTGATAATATCCTGGGCCATTGACGGACGTTGAATATTGGCACGTGGATTAGCATCGCCGCTTTCTTTTGGTGTCAACCAGGCGTCAACTTCGGCTAAAGCAGCCGGATGCTCATCATCTGCTTTGGCAAGGGTGTCGGGGTTCATGCCTTTAATCGGCTCAAGCGCATACCCCAACGCTTGGCCGACCCGCACAGCTTCACTGCCAAGACGGATCTGAAAGCGGCGAATGGCGTCATTACGGCTACAGTCATTACTGGTCATTCCCGTTGCCGCAGACACTCCATTGCCCATACCATTTTGAACCAGTTTCGACCAGCGTTCACCCCACAGGTTACTGGTTGCCTTTGTGCTATCAATCAAGCTGTACATCTCGACCAGCTCTTCCACCCGAGAGGTGATCCGGCCATGCACTTCGCCAACCCGAAACACTGTGTGCTTATCACCGCCCTTGGCAATGGTCCGGCGCACCTGACCGGCCTCATGCATATCCACTGAGATCAGCGAGGCAATGGTGCCGACAACCCGTCCCCAGCCGACAATTGAGGCGATTTTTTCTTCATTCAGACAGTTTTGCAAGGAAACAACATAGCCATCGGGGGCAAGATATTGGCGAACCATCATGGCAGCCCATTCGGTGTCATAGGATTTGACCGCCAGAAAGGCGATATCGATCGGTCCTTGTTTATCGAGATCCTGTAATTCGGTGACATGCATTGTCTTTGCGGCCGTCACCGTCATCCGCTCTTCCAGGGTGACGCCATCCAGCTCAAGCCCATGACTTCGGATGCGTTCGATATTCTCTGGCCACATATCGACAAGGGTTACATCATACCCATGTTGTGCCAAGTGTCCGCCGACATACCCCCCGAGGGCGCCAACACCAATGACAGCGATGCGTTTACCCATGATTGCGTCTCCCTGTTTCTCGCGCTAAGCTATCTGTTCATTAATGCAATCATCCACCATATCCGGACAGGAGCAAGAGGAGTTCACCCAATGTCGGGAGATTTATTTCAAATCCGTCCACTCGCAGGGAAAATTGGCGCCGAAATCACCGGGCTTGATTTACGCCAGCTCGACGACAACCAAACCTGGGATGCCTTTCAGCAAGCCTTTTTAAAGCATAAAGTTCTGGCCATCAGAGATCAGGAGCTCGCGCCTGATGATATGATGGCGATTAGTGAGAAATTTGGGGGGCCTTGTGATTACCCGTTTGTCAGCGGCATTGACGATTATCCCTTTATCTTTGAAATCATCAAAGAACCGCATGAAACAAAGAATTTTGGCGGCGGCTGGCACAGTGATTCCACCTACATGACCACCCCACCGCAAGCGACTTTGTTATATGCGCTGGAAACGCCAAGCTTTGGCGGTGATACGCTTTTCACCAATACAGCGGCGGCATATGACGCTTTGTCGGATGGTATGAAAGCCATGCTTGATGGCTTGATCGTGGTTAACAATGCCGATCTGAAAAACGCCGGCGGCCGCAGCAAGCATCATGGCACCATTGGCGGCATGGCGATCCACGGCACCGATGAGGCCGCGCAGATCGAATCTGAGCACCCAATGGTCCGCACCCACCCTGATACCGGCGCCAAGGCGCTCTATGTCAGTCGTGCCCATAGCACCCATATCAAGGGCTTCAGCGCTGAGGAAAGTCGCCCAATCATCGAGTTTTTGCAAAACCATATGATCCAATCGGCATTTACGTGCCGGGTGAACTGGCATCCTGGGACCGTGACGTTCTGGGATAATCGCTGCACCCAGCATTCCGCCATTAACGATTATGACGGCCAACGGCGGCGTATGCGTCGAATTACCATGGGCGCGCAAAAACCATTCTAAAAATACTCAATATAGAGATTGAAACGGGTCACGCCGGCTGGATGAAAATAACAACAAGGCAGGCAGGTCATTTTAAAATAATGGCTGCAACTGCGGCTCTTGTTTTCACGATCCGTAAGGCGTTTCCAGAAAATGAACAGCCCTTTTGGAACCGACCTTATGCCTGATGTCGTTACAATACTCTATATTGTTTCACGGTGATAAATGCCCAGCCAACTCTATCGATAAAATCAAGAGCGAAATACTTAAAAGAAGGCAATTCAGAAAATACCGATATTTCTTATCATTATATTTTTGATATATGTTTTTTTCTGAAAAAACAAACGCGAAAAATGCCAAAACAGGAAATAAAATTAAATAATTCGAATTGAAATCTGGACGTTTAAATATAAGTATTGTGAAAAATTGTATTATTGAAAACGTTAGATAATAAAATGAAATTCTATACCGCGTACTTTCCTTTTGATCTGAATTTCTTGGCATGACTAAAACCAGTAACGAGCCACCAAGGTTCGTTAATCCGTGTACAGTACCAATTATCACATGCATTATACTTGCGTTTTTTTCAAAAAATTGACCCCCTGCGTAATTTAAGCGATTAGAAAATCGCAGGACCGCAATAACAAATAAAAACATGCCAATTAAAAAATTTAAGACCGAGGATGCTTCTAAATATGTTGATAAAAACATTCCAATGAAAATAAACGGCAAACAATATACATATAAATAATTATGATTGTTTTTTAAATTATCAGAATAACCACGAAAAACCTGTAATGCAGATATAAGAAGTGATGGTGGCGCCAGATAAAAAATAGTTTCAAAAAAGCTAAAACCATATATCAGAAAGATAGGCGTCCCAAACAATAGCAGGCCAATACCGAATATAGACTGCACTGCGCTAAATATGAGAATGACCACACTGACAAAAACAATTTCAGTCATTCGCTGTGTTTCGAAGGGAAAAAAATTTCTGCACCACCAAGGCCAGCTCTCTCATCATGTCGATATTATAAAACGATCAAATTTACAATTTAATACGTTTTTTAGATTTGACCTCACCAACGGCATAAACATAATGCCTAACATGGTTGCGTCGTTATTTCATCTCAAATATGGGCATGCCGTAATGGACCAAGGCATCGTCGGCGGTCATGAGATGATGTTTGTGTTTGCACGTTGGCGACGGCATCGATTGAGGGTCCGAAAGCTGTTATGATGTCCGTATCACGGCGCGCGACAATCTGATACGGGCTGAATTTTTATGGAGCAGGTTTTGTTGAAAGAAGTCGACGTCAACCATGCAATCGCAAAGGCGATTGTCGATGAAAACCTGCCGCTGGTACACGACTTAAGCGTCAACGCTGTTATTGGGAACCCCAAAAATCCGGCTGGATATATTGGTCTATTTTTCGTTCATATCAAAAACGATGACTTAAAATGTCTAGACCCACTAATCAATAAAATTAGGTTTCTTCAGGTCAGCATTTCAATAAAAAGCTCTTTTTTCTTTAATGTTACCCGCCAAATGGCTTTGATATTAAGTAAAAAATTAGAAATTAATCAGGTCGAAAATATAAATTCACACTATCGTTATTTAATATTAATTCACATGTCGGAGAGATTTTTCAGGAACGTTTAATCAATATTTTATCAAACGGCCCAATCAGTGATTGTAGCAATGAGTTTATAGATAAAATTTTCCTCTTCATCCGTCAGAGACCTAATCGGGAATTAATTACCTGCCTGGTAAGGGCGTATTTACAAGAAGACAAAGGCCAGGAAGTTATCGCCCGCTTGCATCAGGCCGGCATATCTCACAACGTGGTGCGGAAACATCTGTTAGTTGCGTCATCACTTGAAACAAAGTTGCCGCTGTCGTTGTATTTTTACCCACATGACGCGCCGCCACTGCGGCGAACCATCGTTGTTGCCGGCCCGAAAAAGTCAGCCTCTACTTTTGCTGCTAGGATCCTCGCGCTCACCTTGGACTACCCTGTCTTTACGTCCAGCATTGAGTCGGCGGGTAATTTAGACGTCGATTTTCTGATGGACCATGCATCGCGTAATGTTGTCATTCATACCCATTCGGAGCTGACGCAACTGACAGGACGTCTTTTAACTGATTTTGAGATTTTGCCACTTATCCCTATTCGGAACGTCTTTGATTCTCTGGTAAGCCTAAAGACAAGATTTGACGAGATTGGTCATACGCTTCATCCCGCATATGAAACCCTAGACGATGAACAGAAATATGAATACATCTTCCGAAAGGATTTTCCAGACCTGTTTAATTTTTATGTTTCTTGGAAAAGAGCCTTTAAAAAAGAAACTCTTGATACCATCATGATCTCTTCAACCTTGATGAATGAGAATCCTGTACTCCCTTTTTCAAAATTTTTATACTACTTGGGCGTGCCCTTTTCAAAACAAGTCTTGGAAAACGCTGTGAACTTTGTTGATAATTCAAATACTCAATCAAATGTAAATCAGCGACGTGGTCAGAAATTACCCGTTGATATCGGGTATGATGTGATTCCTGGACATCTTGTGGACATCGCACGCCAAAACTACAACCACTATCCTGATGTGGATTTTTCGTTGTTTGATCATCGACTAAAACAGTGAAACCATAAAATCACCGGCGGCGAATTGAAATGTTTGTAAGACAGAACCATGCCAGTTGATGATAAATCTCTCGCTCTAAATGGAAGGGTTATTTGGATTACGGGCCTTTCTGGAGCCGGTAAAACAACCTTATCTGACCGATTGGTTACCGCGTTACGATTGCGTGGCCATCACGTCGTCACCTTAGATGGTGACGCTGTAAGAGCGGCCTTTGGGCAAAGCCTTGGATATGACGTTACCGCTCGGCGCACCCAGATTGAGCGATTACAATCGCTTGCGTTGTTTCTTTCAGAGCAAGGCTGTCTTGTTGTAGTTTCTGCGCTCTACTGCGACCACGACTTATTAGCCTGGAACCGGGCGCATTTGCCAAATTATACAGAGGTTTATCTGCAAGCATCGCTTGATCTTTTGCGGCAACGAAACTCCAAAGGCCTCTATGACAGCGGTGTCGAAAACGTGGTTGGGGTTGATATTGCCTGGCATGCACCAGAGAATGCAGATCTTGTTTTTGACTGTGATACAGGCATATCTGCTGACCGCTTGACGACGGCACTTTTGCAGCATCTTTCTGTCTAAAACCAAAGGCAAATAATTTTGGAAATCCAACTCACCGCCGTGCAGTATCTTGAGCTTGAAAAACTTGCTCTGGGCGCCTTTAGCCCACTCACTGGATTTATGAATGAAGACGATTACACCTCAGTGATCGAGACGATGCGCTTACCAAGCGGCGCACCGTTTCCGTTGCCGGTCGTTCTAGATGTTGATGCAGACATTGCAAAGCACGCCATTCAGCTGCGCCACGTCGACCTTGTTTTTCAGGGCCAGGTGGTTGGCTCCCTCGTACCAGAAAGCTGCTATCCCAAAGATATAAATGGCGTGATTGAGAAGATCTTTGGCACAACCAGCGCGCAACACCCTGGCGTCAAGAATTTTATGTTGATGAAACCTTGGCTTTTGGGCGGGGCCATTAAACTCGATCACCGGGTGCGTTTTGAACATTCTGACCACGAGTTGACACCACAGGAAACCAAAACCCTCTTCAAGGCGCGTGGCTGGAAAACGATCACAGGTTTTCAAACGCGCAATGTTCCGCACCGGGCCCATGAATATTTGCAGCGAATAGCCCTTGAGATTTCAGACGGCCTCTTCATTCAGCCATTGGTGGGCCAAAAGAAGGTTGGTGATTTTACCCCACAGGCGGTGCTTGCAGGCTATCAAGCACTTGTTAAAAATCATTTTCCGCAGAACAGAGTCGCCATTGGCGTGCTTTCAACCGCGATGCGTTATGCGGGCCCCCGTGAGGCCGTTTTCCACGCACTGATACGGCGAAATTACGGGTGCACCCGTTTCATCGTTGGTCGGGATCACGCTGGCGTTGGTGATTTCTATGGTCTTTATGCGGCCCAAAATCTGGCAAAAACATTCGAAGCGGATCTTGGTATCGAGATATTAGCCTTGTCAGGACCTTTCTACAGCCATTGTATTGAAGGCATCGCAACAGAAAGATCCATTCCCGAAACCTTAGTTGGGACAGATGATATTATAGAAATAAGCGGCACATTTATGCGCCAAGTTTTGGTGGACGGCAAACAGCCCGATCCGCGACTCATTCGGCCCACAGTCGTCGACGCTTTGCGCGGCCTTGACCTTTTTATCAAAGAAGACAAAACATGAGCTTTACAAAAATTGTTGCCACAATTGGGCCTGTTTCAAATAACGCCCCCGTCGTCAAAAAACTTCTTGGCGCGGGGATGTCTGTGGCCCGATTAAATGCCAGTCATTCAGACTTAGATTGGCATGCGGCAACAATTGACATGATCCGACGAGTCTCCCCAGAAACCTGTTTTTTGATGGATATCCCGGGGAAAAAAATTCGCACCATGCATCTGAACCATGAACCCACATTTGAGGTCGGGGATGAGCTCATTTTAACAACCAATCTCGACCACGATGGGCGCGAAAAAGTGCCTGTATCTTTCCCTGACTTGCACAGCTGCTTATCTGTTGGAAATGTCATCATGGCCGATGACGGGACCCTATGCTTTCGGGTAACAAAGATCGAGGGACAGGATATTTACTGCCGCGCTGATACCGCTGGCACCCTAAAAAGCCGAAAAGGCATTAACGTGCCAATGGTTGACCTCGGAATGGAATTGGTCACGGCTGCCGATCACAAGATGATCCAGTTTGCCCGCACCTATGCAATTGACTATATCGGCCTGAGTTTTGTTGAATCCCGACTCCATATCGAAGCCATTCGGGAAATTTGTGGGTCAGACGGACCCTCAATTGTTGCGAAAATTGAAAATAGTGCTGGCCTTTTAAACCAAGAAGAAATCATTGACGCTGCGGATGCCATCATGATCGACCGTGGTGACCTGAGTGTGGAAACACGTTTTGATACCGTCGCTATCGAGCAAAAACGCATTCTTAATTGCGCACAGCGCTATGCAACACCTGTGATTGTTGCCACTGAGATGCTGCATTCAATGATTACCTCGCCTTTCCCGACAAAGGCGGAAGTGGCCGATATTACAAATGCGGTTCTTGATGGCGCATCTGCCATTATGCTGTCAGGTGAGACGGCGGTTGGTGCATACCCTGTGGAAGCTGTCGATGTGATGCGCTCAATTGCGGATAGTAGCGAAACATATGAACAAGAAAATGCCATACATCGACGCGTAAGCCGCCTTGAAAACAAAAGTATTCCGGCGGCCATGAGCGGCGCTGTTAACGCCGTTATGTCAAATTTAGATGTGTCAAAAATTGTGGTCATAACCAAATCAGGGTTTGCCGCGCGGGTTGTGGCCTCAGCCCGTCCGAATTGCCCCATCATCGCGATGACAAATGATCCAAATATGGCACGCCGCTTTAATTTATACCGCGGCACCAAAGGGGTATATGCAGACATCCCATTTGAAAAGGTCAGCGCCAATCACATCATGGCGTTCTTACATCATGCCTGGCAAATCGGCGAATTGTCAGAAACAGACATTATTCTTGCTGTTGCAGTTGCCTATCCAAACTCTGGCAACCGAATGAACCTTATTCAGACACATCTGGTCCAAGATTTGATAGAGACCCTGCAATGGTCTCGCGAAAATTAATATTTGAAGATCCGTTTGGTGCGTCAGCTAGAATGTTTAGTCGTCACGCACAAAACGCTGAATGACCTGCTTCACTGTCAATCCTTGCACCACTATTGAGAAGATGACCACCACATAGGTCACCGTCAGCAGCAATGGTTTGTCTGGGTTATCGGGCAGCGACAACACCAAGGCAACCGAGATACCGCCGCGCAAACCGCCCCAAACCATCACAGGCAGTGCGCCTGGCGTAAATTCCCGGCGCAGGCGTAAGACCCCCATGGGCAACGCCACCGCAAGGGTTCGCGCTAAAAGCACTAAGGGGATCACGACCAAAGCCAGCGTCAAATCTTGCCATGCCGTGGAGATGGCAAACACCTCAACACCAATGAGCAAAAACAAAACAGCGTTTAAAATCTCATCAACCAAGTGCCAGAAGGTGCGCACATGGCCAGCGGTTTTCGCACTCATCGCCAGGCGCACCCCGGTATTACCGATAAGCAGGCCGGCGACCACCACAGTGATTGGACCGCTCACATGAATCGCTCCTGCAAGAGCATACCCCCCCATGACTAGAGCCAGGGTGATGATCACTTCTAAAGAATAATCATCAATATGGCGCAACATTTGAAAGGCCAACCAGCCGGCGGCAAGGCCAAGAACAGCACCGCCAACAGCCTCCACCAGCAGGAGTTCAACAACATCAATCCATGTCAGCTCAGGAGCGCCTGCAACTGGAAAGGCCAGGGCGACCAGTACCAAAAACACAACCACCCCAATGCCATCATTAAACAGGCTTTCGCCAGCAATTTTGGTTTCCAGGCTTTTGGGCACCGTAACCGTTTTCAAGATGCCCATCACAACCACGGGATCCGTCGGACTGATCAAAGACCCAAATACCAGCGCCACCAAGATTGGCACCCCTGTCA
>JBELLC010000158.1:0-4982 GCA_042088965.1 Nisaea sp.
GGCACTATGAAATCAGCAAAAATCCAGGCGTTGGATACCGCCACGATCACTCTTTCTGCCTGCGTTTCTAATCCTAACACTATTGCGCTTACGCCTTTTCTTGGCGCCTGCTATTGTGTTGTCCAGCGTTATTTTCCAGTCTGGAGATAGTGCATAAACTGCTCTTCCGAGGTCAGGCTTGCATTGTCGTAATCCGCCAGGAAAGCTGTGACCTGCCCCTTACTGACGGGTCGCTCGGTGGTGGCACCGACCCCGCTCAAGCGACCTTGTGCCGCCGCAATGTCGGATTTTCGGCACCAGGTCGCCACAGATCTGGAATCAGGCTGCCCCCTCTTATTTTCGATCAGTTCGAATCCGGTCCTGTCGAACGCATCAAAAACCTTTGCATAGGTGATGTTCTGGAACCCGATGCCTTGCGCGATCACGAGCCCACCCTCGGTTTCATTGCTGGTCCAATGCTGATGAATACGGCGGAGATAGAAAATCAGACATTCAATCGACATCTCGGCCAAGACCCGGTTCGCCATCACGGTGTTGAAGCTGGGCAGCGGCGTGTCCCGGTCCAGGACTCGCCACCAAGCCATGTGTCGCGCACAGGTGTCTTTCAGTCCGGCAGACCTCCAAAGACACTCCTGGTAAAGGTAGAGTGCTTGGGTCACCTCGATCGAGGTATAGGGCACGCCCTTGATGGCCATCAGAACGCCAAGATAGCCGCAGCCTGGACCTATTTCGAGAATTCCGTTTCGACCATGAGGGTCTGCAAAGGCCATTCGTTCGTTCAAGATCCTTGAATACAGCATAGAGGCCAGAAGCGATTTCTTTCCCGAACCGAGTGCGTAAGGGCTTTTCAGGGTCTTGACAAATCGATGGATCAGGTTCGACGCATTCTGGAACTGTTTGAATTCGGTCTCGGTCATGGGGGTCGCCGCATCGAGAAACTCTTCGAACCGAAAAAATTTCTGGAAGTCGTGATACCGATGTAACTCATTCTGGCTGGTGATCCGATGTGGATAGCCAGTCTTCTCCCAGGTCTGCGACTGGAAGGCCTGAATCTCTTTGTTTGAGACTGCTGAGAACCCCAACTCGAACTCCCATTTGATGTAACGATCGATAAGTGATTGGTACATGTTTAAGTCCTCCAACAATGATGCATCGCGGCGCTAGCCATCCGTTACTCCATATCAGATGAATGTCAGGTAGAGAACCTTGCATTGGGCTGACGGAACGCCTTCATTGTCTCTTGAATCCAGCCGCGGCTGCGCACCCAGTTGCTGTCCTCTAAATAATCGCTTCGCATTTAATCCCGGTGCTGTCTCCTGCTATGACGATTTGTCGGGCCTCCTATGGTGACCCTGAATTCTATGGGCGGCTTGGGTTTGAGGCGGAGATTGCGCGTTTTTTTGTGCCCCCATACCCCTTAGAATACCCCTTTGGATGGCTCGGCATGGTGTTAGCTGGATCAGCTATGCCTAAGACACCCTGCAATTTTGCGTGCGTGTCAGCACTCAATAAGCCAAATTTGTGGTAGACGTCCGCCACCAAAGATCAGATTTATCTGCCGGTGGGAATAGCGTGGCCCGGCGTTCCGTTGGTCAATGATCTTGGCCCGCTGCAAAACCTGTCCGCAGCGTCGATATCACAATCACAGCGGCTGATGATTTCACGATATCAGTTCATATTTTTGTCATTGAATACCACAAAATGACATTGCCTTGTCGTCACAGAGGCCCACCATTTCCCCAATTCACTATGTCGGAGCGTTGGGCCTTTTGGCGAGCTTTAATTTGGCGCTTGGTTGGCGTTTGAAAATCCTGCCGTGGGGCGCATTGCATTGCCAGCGCGTGGGCACATATAAAAATGATCGCCGGGCATGGTGCAGCGGCAATCTTTGGGAGAAGAGAGATGCAATTGATTGACCGCTTATCTGACAAGGGGCTGTTGCAGCACCAGGGATATATTGATGGCGCATGGGTTGATGCCAGCGATGGTGAACGGTTTGCTGTCGTAGATCCTGCCACGGGCGAACAGATCGGCATGGTCGCGGATATGGGCAGCGATGACACCCGCCGGGCCATTGCTGCTGCTGAAACGGCTTGGCCTGCTTGGCGCAAGCTGACCGCCAAAGAGCGGGCGGCGATTTTGCGCAAATGGTTCACGCTGATGATGGCGGCGCAACGCGACCTTGGTATCATTATGACGGCGGAACAGGGCAAGCCCTTGCCGGAGGCGATGGGCGAAGTGGCTTATGGTGCCTCATTTGTTGAATGGTTTGCCGAGGAAGGTAAGCGCGCCTATGGCGATCTCATCCCACATCACCAAGATGGCAAACGGATTTTGGTGACCAAGCAACCGATTGGGGTTGTTGCGGCGGTGACGCCCTGGAATTTTCCGCATGCGATGATTACCCGAAAATGCGCGCCCGCACTGGCTGCAGGCTGCCCCGTGGTGATTAAGCCTGCACCAGCCACCCCCTATTCCGCCTTGGCCCTCGCGGTCTTGGCAGAGCGGGCAGGCATCCCAAAAGGTATTTTCAATGTTGTCGTGAGTGACCGGGCACGGGAGGTGGGCCTGGAAATGTCCACCAATCCAGCGGTCCGCAAGCTTGGCTTCACAGGCTCTACAGCGGTCGGCAAGCTGTTGATGCAACAGGCCGCCAGCACCGTAAAAAAAGTCTCCTTGGAGTTGGGCGGCAATGCCCCCTTAATCATTTTTGATGATGCTGATCTGGAAAGTGCTGTGACAGGCGCGATCGCCTGTAAATACCGTAATGCGGGGCAAACCTGCGTTTGTACCAACCGGATTTTCGTTCAGGACGGGATTTATGATGCTTTTGCGGAGCGCTTTGCGGCGGCAGTTACCGCGTTAAAACAAGGCAATGGCTTTGAGGAGGGGGTTGAGATTGGCCCGATGATCACCCGCGCAGCCGTTGATAAGGTTGAAAGTCATATCGCTGATGCCGTCGCCAAAGGTGCACAGTTGGTCGCAGGTGGCCAGCGCGCGACCCACGGCGACCTGTTTTTTCAGCCAACCATTCTGACTGAAGCCACCCCGGATATGAAAATCTTTCGCGAAGAAACCTTTGGTCCTGTGGCGCCTTTATTCCGCTTTAAAGATGAAGATGAGGTGGTGGCAATGGCCAATGATACCGAATACGGCCTGGCGGCTTATTTTTATGCCCGCGATCTTGGCCGCGTCTGGCGGGTTGCTGAGGGCCTTGAATATGGCATGGTGGCGGTCAACGAAGGTATTTTGTCAACCGAAGTCGCGCCCTTTGGCGGTATGAAAGAATCCGGCATTGGCCGAGAAGGCTCAAAATATGGGCTCGATGAATTCATGGAAATCAAATACATCTTGATGGGTGGTTTGAACAGCTAGGTATCGGCGGGGGCAATTACCCACCGCAATAGGAGGCCGAAGATGGCGCAATATGACTATGACTTGATCACCCTTGGGGCTGGTTCTGGTGGCGTGCGGGCCAGCCGTTTAGCAGGCGGTTTTGGCGCCCGCGTGGCCGTGATTGAGGAAGATCGCGCGGGCGGCACCTGTGTGCTGCGCGGCTGCGTACCTAAAAAACTCATGGTTTATGGCGGCCATTTCGCCCATGACGTAGAAGATGCAGCAGGATATGGCTGGCAGGTTGGTGATCTCAGCCATGATTGGGCGGCGATGATTGCCGCTAAAAATACCGAGCTGGACCGCCTGCACGGTATTTATCTGTCCTTATTGGAAAATGCTGGCTGTACCTTGATTAATGGCCGCGGTCGCCTGGTGGATGCCCATACGGTTGAGGTGAATGGCGAAAAACTGACAGCTGAGCGGATTTTGATCGCGGTTGGCGGCTGGCCCTTTGTGCCTGATGTTCCTGGCCGTGAGCTCTGCATCACGTCCAATGAAGCATTAGAGCTTGAGCAGCGACCAGAGCGCATTGTCATTGTTGGCTCTGGTTTTATCGCCGTTGAATTTGCGGGTATTTTCAACGCCTTTGGCTGTGAGGTCCATCAGCTCTACCGGGCCGACCAGATCCTGCGCGGTTTTGATGAGGATGTGCGCGAGACGCTCAATACCGAAATGACCAAAAAAGGCATTCAGCTGCATCCTGGCTGCCTGCCAGAGCGGATCGAAAAAACGCCGGATGGCCTGCGGGTGCATTTGAATGACGGCAGCGTGATTAACGCTGATCAGGTGATGTATGGCACCGGCAGGGTACCAAACACCGCCAACCTCGGTTTAGAGGCCGCTGGCGTTGCCATGAACGCTAAGGGCGCGGTGACAGTTAATGGGCAGTCGCAAACCAGTGTTGCGAGCGTCTATGCCATTGGCGACGTCACCGACCGCATTAATCTGACGCCGGTTGCCATCGCCGAAGGCCATGCCTTTGCCGAAACAGTCTATAACGCCAACCCCATGTCGGTTGATCATGACGATGTGCCCAGTGCGGTCTTCAGTCAGCCACCCGTCGGGACTGTTGGGCTGACGGAAGCTGAGGCGGCGGCAAAATACGGCGAGATTGATGTCTATGTGGCGGGTTTTCGGCCGATGAAATATACCCTGACGCAAAACCCAGAGCGTGGCTTGCAAAAGTTGATCGTCGATGCGGCCAGTGGCCGGGTTGTTGGTGCTCATATGGTCGGCGTTGACGCCCCTGAGATCATACAAGGCGTTGGCATCGCAGTGCGCATGGGGGCAACGAAGGCAGATTTTGACCGCACCATGGGCATTCACCCAACCGCCGCCGAAGAATTTGTCACCATGCGCAGCAAACGCCTGCCCATGGCAAAAGCAGCGGAATAAGTGCGGCCCGAAAGCGAGGCGCTGTTTCGGGGAAATTGCCGCTGTCGTGAAAGCGTCATTGACAGTGGTTTTCGGCGCAGTTAAAACCCGAAGCTCGCAGCCAGCCATGAGCTATGCAACTGATTGGTATGCGAAGAGTGGCGGAGTAGCTCAGTTGGTTAGAGCAGCGGAATCATAATCCGCGTGTCGGG
>JBELLC010000159.1:0-4937 GCA_042088965.1 Nisaea sp.
GCGGCAACGCGGCAGCAAACGTGATGCAAGCGTTGGAAATGTCGCTGGCTGGCAATGATGATTTGAACAGCGGCAGCGCCTTCCGCGAAGGCGCGCTGCAAATGCTGGCTCAAGGCCGCCGTGTTCCCACTGGCCATGGCCATGATCAGCTCGTCAATGGCGATATCGGCGCTGTCACCGACGAGGGTGCTGACCTGGTCAAGGTTTAGGGTGCCGTTGGGGCCCGCGAATAACGCCAGTTTGTCGATCTCGCCGCGGCTGGCAGCGTGGTCACCGCCAAGATGGTCTAGCAGGTAGCGCTTGGCATCATCGCTGATGGTGATGTCATGGGATTTAAAGCTTTCGGCAATCAGCCGCTGTATATCGCGGGCCTCGTCGCGATAACAGGCAACAGCGCCGCAATCTGGGCGCGATTCAAACAGCTTGCGGAGGCTTGATCGGCTCTCTAAATTATTGGCCCCGATCACCAAGAAACTGTCACCTATGGTATTATCCAAGGCCGCTGTTACGCTCTTGGTATGGCTGTCGCTACCATCGCGTAACCAGACAACACGCCGCCCGCCCATAAGTGATTGCGCACCAAGTTCATCAGCTAATCGGGCCGGATCGGCTTTTAAAGTAGTGGCGGTCAGCTCGGCCACACGAAAGGGATCATTCAGGTCGCCTGTGATCGCCTTTACAGCGGCCTGGGCGCGCTCACGTATGTGCCCCTCATCGGCGCCATAAAGCAGTATTGCGGCGATGTTTGGGGGGGGCGCGGCACAAAACGTACTGGCATCTTGAGGACGGATTTTCACGAAGCGGGTGCCCCAAGGCGTTGTTGGCGCAAAAACAGCGCGATTTGCTGACGGATGTCGACAGCGATTGCTTCTATGGCCCGCTTTCGCGCCGCATTCTCAGCGATTTGTTTCGCGTATTCAGAGGTTTGCGGGTTAAAGCTGGAAATCGCGGTGCTGGTGGCGCGGATGAGTACCTTGTCATCTCGGAGGCGGCGCAGACTAAATTGCGCGCTCAAAGTCATTTTTGCAAAACGGACGGTCGCATTTGGCAAAATCAGCAGATCAGCGCGGTTTTCTGCCAGGGTAATGTGTAAACGCAGGGTTTTAGGCGTGGTGGCGGCGGCGGTTTGGAAATACTGCATCAAGGCGGTGCGTAATACTTGACCAATGCGGTTGGGGATTGGCGCAACGTCGATGGCGGCGATGGCCGCCAGGGCACCGGGGCGTTGGTCGTTAATACCGTATAACGGCTGAAAACCACAGCTGGAGAGGGTGGTCAGAAGCAAGCTGGCGGCCATCAGTCGGCTGAAGCCGCGCAGCAGGCTGCAAATATTTGCTGGCTTAAAGCACCACATTGACAATCCGATTTGGGACAACAATCACGCGCCGGGGGCGATTTCCACCCAGGGCCCGTATCACAGGCTCTAACGCCAAGGCCGCTGCTTCGGCAAGGGATTTTTCCACATCGCGCGGTAACATAACCGTTCCCCGCAGCTTGCCATTGACCTGCACGGCGATTTCCAATTGCTCGTCCATCACCAGGGTGGGATCATAGCTGGGCCAAGGGGTTTCAGTGAGTGGCTGTGTCTGCCCTAACTGTGACCATAACTCTTCGGCAAGATGCGGTGTCATTGGATTAATCAATTGCGCCAGGGTTTCCAGCCCAAAGCGCCGCAGCCAATCAAAATCGTCGCCGTCGCCCGTTATTTCTGCCAAGACGTTACTTAATTCACGCACTTGGGCAACCGCAGAATTGAAGCGAAAACGCTCAATACTCTCACTGACAGCTTTGATGGTTTTGTGGATGCTGCGTTCGGCATCTGCGGCGGCGCTGCTGACATCGGTGGGTCGAGGGGCCTCAAGGTCTGCGAGCGCGCCTGGGGGGGTTGTGAACAACCGGAAAATGCGATTGATATAGCGCCACGCCCCATCAACGCCTGATTCGGTCCATTCAAGGTCCCGTTCTGGCGGCGAGTCAGAGAGCATGAATAAGCGCGCGGTATCGGCGCCATAGGTGTCAATGATATTGGCAGGATCGACCACATTGCGCTTTGATTTGCTCATTTTTTCGGTTCGACCAAGGCTCACGGGGCTACCGTTGCGATCCACGATCTGGCCGTCATCTTGGCGGATAATGTCATCTGGAAACAACCAATGACCATCACCATCCCGATAGGTTTCATGGCATACCATGCCCTGCGTCAGCAAGCCGGCAAACGGTTCCTTGATATCAAGATAGCCACATTGTTGCAGGGCGCGGGTAAAAAAGCGCGAGTATAACAAATGCAGAACCGCATGCTCGATACCGCCAATATATTGATCAACGGGCAACCAGTAGTCTGCAGCGGCGCGATCAAAAGCAGTCTCGCCTTTGGCATCGGTGAAGCGGGCAAAATACCAGGAAGATTCAAAAAAGGTATCAAATGTGTCGGTTTCGCGGACAGCATCGCTGCCACATTTCGGACAGGCGACATGCTTCCAAGTGGGATGATTGGCCAAGGGGTTACCAGCGGCGTCAAAATCCACATCGACAGGCAATTCAACAGGTAAATCAGCATCTGGCACCGGCACAGCGCCGCAGGTATCACAATGAATGATCGGAATGGGACAGCCCCAATAGCGTTGCCGTGATACACCCCAGTCCCGCAGCCGATAGGTGACCGTTGCTTGGCCGCGTTGATCTGCTTCGAGCCGTTCTGCCATTTTGACTTTAGCCGTCTCAACGTCGAGGCCGTCCAGGAAACCTGAATTAAACAACCGGCCATCGCCCACATAGGCTTCGTCGGCGACATCGAATGTTTCTGGGTCAGCTTTCGTCGGCAAGACCACAGGGCGCACCGGCAAATTATATTTGCGGGCAAAATCAAGGTCGCGCTGGTCGTGCGCAGGGCAGCCAAAAACCGCCCCGGTGCCATATTCCATGAGCACAAAATTGGCCACATAGACAGGCAGTTCAATGCTGGGGTCAAGCGGGTGCTTGACCCGCAAGCCAGTATCAACACCGCGTTTTTCGGCCTTTTCAATGGCCGCTTCGCTGGTGCCCATGGCATTGCATTCGGCAATGAAAGTGGCAATATCGGGGTTATTCGCGGACAGCGATGCTGCTAAAGGGTGATTGGCGGCAATGGCGCAAAAAGATGCCCCATAAAGTGTGTCATGGCGGGTGGTAAAGACTTCTAAATCTTCATCCCTGCCAATGACGTCAAAAAACACCCGCGCGCCAACAGATTTCCCGATCCAGTTATGCTGCATCAAGGTGACCCGATCTGGCCATCGCTCAAGGGTTTTCAGGGTCGCCAGCAAATCATCAGCAAAATCGGTAATGCGCAGGAACCATTGTGCCAGTTTGCGTTTTTCAACCGGTGCGCCAGAGCGCCAGCCGCGACCGTCAATCACTTGCTCATTGGCCAAAACGGTATTTTCCACCGGATCCCAATTCACCCAAGATTCCCGGCGGTAGGCGAGACCAGCCGCCAAGAAATCAAGAAACATTTTTTGTTCGTGGCGATAATAATCTGCATCACATGTGGCAACTTCACGGTCCCAGTCATAGGACAGGCCCATGCCCTGAAGCTGGATTTTCATCGCGGCGATATTTTCTTTGGTCCAGCTGGCGGGGTGGACACGGCGTTCAAAGGCGGCGTTTTCGGCCGGTAACCCAAAGGCGTCCCAACCCATCGGGTGCAGGACGTTGAAGCCATTGGCCTTTTTATACCGCGCGACAACATCGCCGAGAGTATAATTCCGAACATGTCCCATATGGATGCGCCCGGATGGATAGGGAAACATTTCCAACACGTAGTATTTTGGGCGCCCGGGCTCAGCACTGACTTTAAAGGCTTCATTCGCAGCCCAACGGGCTTGCCATTTTTGTTCAGTTTCTTTGACGTTATAGCGGCTCATAAAACAAAGTACCCTCAGCGCTCAAATCTGTTTTAAAAGGTGCTGGCGCGAAAATCAGTGAGGTGATCGCCTCATTTGTAGCATTTTCCCGCCTGTGGTTGTGTCAGGCCCGCCTTGCGTGTTGTCATGACGGTCATTCGGTCTTGCGGGTTTTAATGCGAAGCTGGCGCGCGCGCGTCAAGATTTTATCCTCTAAGGCACGATTCAGCGATGCATTCCCGGGGGCATCAACCCAACCCTGGCCAGGCTTGGCAATCTGTTTAAAGATGGTCGCCCGGACGCCATCGGATCGCAAGGCGCGGTCGAGGATATAGATGGTTATCTTGAACCGTTCCGTGTCACTGTTTTCGCTACGATACCAATCGGTAATAATCACACCGCCAAAGGGATCAGCAGATGCCAAAGGAATAAAGGACAGAGTATCCAATGACGCGCGCCAGAGAAACGCATTCACAGAAATGCCAGACGCACCAGGGCTTTTGCCGCCGTCAGTGTTCGAGAATAAATTGACCCCACCTGGACCAAAAATACTTTCTTCCGCCACCTCGGCTTCTGGTGTTGGGGCAGGCAACCCGGCACAGCCTGTCAACATCACGAGACCAGCAAGCGACACAAAAACCGGACGTAAAGCGATCGAAAACATTTTCATTGGACGTCCAAAACGTATCAAAATTCAACCTCGTTACACCTGAATATGGGACATAAGTCAAATTTTAACGCCATTGCCAAAGAACGCAAATAGCCCAGCCACAACCACCGTATGACGCTCGTGGATCTGGCGGCTATTCTGTCACGGCGCGCGTTGAGGTAGTTGCAAATTTATCACGCCTGTTGTCAAACCAGATTGCGTCCCTCGGGAAGTTATTGACCAACTGCGCGTGAAAAGCGAGAAAGGGTCAGTCAGAAAACCCGGGCGCGGACTGTCTGCGCCCTCCCGTTGCTAGGATCAGTAGGAGCATATCATGCAAACTGCAAAACAAATTGGCGCACTCGGTGGCGCTTTAGTTCTGTCCGCCGGCTTGGCGGCTTCAGCCA
>JBELLC010000028.1:0-6981 GCA_042088965.1 Nisaea sp.
AATATCCCCATTCTGATGTCTGACCACTGTGACCGGAGTTATGCAGTGTGCTCTTCCGATCTGCCACTCTCTGTTGCTGGGATCGCTGTCAGCGAGCCGCTCGGCAATGGCCAAGCCTGCCTCGAAGCGGTCAAGCGCCCCGGCAAGATCCCCCCGGATTTTCAAGGTATCGCCGATTTCATTGGTAAAAGCAACACGCAGGCGTTGCTCCGTTTCTGGAATATGTCGCAGTGTATTTTGGAGGGTTTTCAGGGCCGCCGCCGATTGCCCCACCCGCGTCTGAAGACGGGCCAGATATATCACGTCCCATTTATCATCTGACCCTATCTTCGCCACATGCTCATAGGCCAAAAGCGCCCGTTTTGTGTCTACCGAATAAGCGATCCGCCCAAGCTGGCGCCAGCGCATTACCGTGTCCGCGCCCGCTTGTTCAGCCTGTTGCTGGAGCGCTGCCAAGCCATCCGCGATCTTGCCCTCAACGATCAACGCGACCGCCTGACGCGTTCCCGGATCTGCGTCCGCTGAAAGGTTACGAACAGCATCCTGCCTGTCCTCTTGCGCTTTCGCATCCTTATCAATACCGTTTTCCCGCTCCGAAATAGTGAGCCTTTTTTCTATCACGGTGGCTGTCAAGTTTTTGAGGCGCTCTTGTTGACCGGGCGAGAGGTTTCCTTCTTTATTCTGTTGATCTAGAAAACTCATCTCAGCCATTACTTTTTCAATAGAGTCGTCATCAGAAGGTGTGTTTGTCGTTTTCTGAAAGCTGCCATAACGCTCTTTCACGAAAGAAATAATCTTCGTCCCAAACGCAGCAAAACCGAGAAACACGGGACTAAAGAATGTCAATAATTTCCAAAAGAAATCACGCTCCTGCGCTGCACAGAATTGTTCCTGTCCAAAGAGCGTTAACGTGCGACAAACAAATAACGCCCCATCACGCCACCAGACATCATAGATAAAAGGTGCAAGAACGACGAGGATAACAATCAATATTCCAGACACGACCATCATCTGGCACCTTCCTATGCAAGTCAATTCGCACCCTCATGCACGGTATCACCTACAGAAAACGATTAAAAATCATTACGTCGATTAATTTGTTATTTTTATATTATCACAAATTCAATTTAATTTCCTGATATCATTCCTCTTACCAGGAAAACCAAACGCCCCTCCGTGGTGATGACGGCGGGGCTGTATTGGCGGGCAACGCCGTTTAGCTTTCCGTTTGGTGAAGATGTTTGGGGCCGCCCGGAATGGTGCATGGCTGAACGGGTTGCTGCGGATATAAACCGGTGCGCCGAGCAATAATTGACGACGACAGCTGCAAACCTGCGTATGTTGACGCACTCCAGGCGATATGTTTCAGATAAGCCTGAACATACCGCCGCAACATTGTGTTTTCTTTGCACGTCACGTTGCGATTAACGGCGACACCCTGCCAAGCTTGCGCCATTCAACCCGCGCATTTTTCTGATGAGAGGTTTTCCGATGCCTTGGATGCATCTAACAGCGGCCATCATGATGCTGGCGCTCACCGCTTGCCAAACCACCACCTTGGCGCAGAAATGGCAGCTCCCCTCTGAGGATGTGAGCTTTCAAGGCCATGAGAAGCGTTACGGTAGCCGGATCATCCCTGCCGAGCTACATTTTCCGCAACAGACCAAAGGCAAGCTGCCCTTGATCATTTCCCAGCACGGCAGTAGCCGCGATGGTGGCAGCATTATTGGCGGTAAAGGGCGCACCGATGAATTCTCGGCGCGGCTCATCAAACATGGTACGAACGCGGGTTTCGCAGTGGCTGTCCTCGATGCCTTCGAAGGTACCGGCGTGCAACCAAGCGATAAAAAACAGTTCCCACGCGCCGCGCTTTATGCCGCCCAGTTACGGGGAAACCTTGCAACTCATCCCCGCATCGACGCCCAAAACCTATTTTATACTGGCTTTAGTTTTGGCGGCAGCGCCGTGCTCAACTTCTTAGATGCCCAGATCGTCCAGACGCAGCCCCTCTGGCGGGCCATCGCCGCCGCAGAGCCTGGCTGTAATACCATCAGTGAAGCTATCAAAGCGCCATTTGCAACAATCATCATCAAAGGTGATGAAAGCCATTATCCGCCCGCCCCTTGCGCCTTATATCGTGATCTATTGGTCGCCAAAGGCAGTGATGTGCATCTTCTGGTGATCCCAAAAGCTAATCACTTTTTCAGCAAAAATGGCCGCATCGTTGACGGCGTTGCTGTTAATGGCTGTAGTGACAATCCTGTCATCCGCCTGAAAAGTGGTCGTTTACAGTTTTTTGACGGCACCCCAACCACCAAAGCGGAGGTGATTAAACGCTGTATCACCAACCGAGCGGGCGCCGGTAAAAGCCGTGAGTATTTAGATTATGCGATTGATCAAATTATCACTTTTTTCAAAGCACAACAGATTAAAAACTAGATGTTTTCAACTTTCGCTATATTTGTAAAATGCTGATGTTTTTGGCAGAACTTGCGGATTAGTACGAATCGCCTAATCCTTATTTGCATCCCCTTTACCCACACGTTATAACCCCTGACGTTCGTTGCGGCGATCCACCAGATACCTGTTGGTAAAAGAGAAAAATTTGGCACAAGCTCCCCGAAATCGGATGATCGATAATAGATCACTGGTGGATGTTGACGAAGACTTCAACCTGCCCAGTCGGCTTGATGACCTTAGTCACAGTGAGATGTGTGAGATTTTCCGTGATGCCTCGGCGAATATTCGCTTTGCCAAAGACCAGCAATGGAAGTCTGTTGTCTATTTCAGTATCGGCACCGTGGCCGTCACAAGTTATTGTGAGTTGACCGAGTGGGCGGATGAATCGCTCAATTTTTACCTGCTGTTGATTGTCTGGATCTTCAGTGGTGTGAATTTGTTGATTGTTTTCAGTTTACAATGGTGGCAAGCCGCAGAAAATCGCAAGATCGATTTTGTGATGAGCAAATGGTCAACCTTTGCCAGCACAGCGCGCGGCCGCGAATCCGGGCTCGCCAGCGATATTCAGCGTTATGGCATGATGCTGATGATGGCGTTGTATCTAGAACTGGTGACCATCGCTGTCACCCGTATTTTTTTCCAGCATTTCTGACCCACCCCTCGGGCGGCGAAACCAAAAACCCGAGGGACGCAAAACCTTCGCCTTTACGAACAGGTTTTGCGTCATGCATGCCTCTATTGCGTACATATAATTTGTATACCTGCCTGACTTTCGATCAGGCGCACGCGTAATGAGCGGGTTTGGTCTAGGTAAAATCTGAACAAATGGCCTGCATGATCCTTAAACTGAAAGTCAAAAAAGGACTCGCCCGCCATAACGATCTGATCCATCGGCTTTTTGACCACCCAAGCTCCTGCTCTGGAAAGATCCGTTGCCGCAAGCAGCACTGCCGCACCGCAGCGCGATTCAGCGACGGCCAAGCGACTTTACAAACAGCTATTTTTTGTCACTCTACCGAGAGCGTTTTCAACACAATCAAAATCAAAAATCTATAACCAGGGAGAAACAGTGTGAGCGAGTTACATGGGATTATTGCGCCCTTTACGACAGCTTTCACCGAAAGCGGCGCAATTGACCTTAATTTGGTCAAACCACAGGTCGATTGGATGATCGACAATGGCGTTCATGGCTTGGCAGCTGGCGGCAGCACAGGGGAAGGTCACGCCCTTGACCAACAGGAATATAAAGAACTCATCGCCGCCACCAAGGAGGCGATCAATGGCCGAGTGCCGCTGGTTGCCGGGATCATTGCCAATTCCACCGCCGAAGTCGCGGCCCGCGGCCATTGTGTAAAAGACCTGGGTGTCGCGGCCCTGCAAATCACACCACCGCATTACCTGTTTCGCCCCAATGACGACGCCATGGTGCAGCATTTCCGCGATATCTATGATGATTGTGGGGTGCCGATCCTCATTTATAACGTCGTGCCTTGGTGTTATCTGTCGCCGGATTTATTGCTGCGGATTATGGATGAGGTGCCCGGCGTCCTGGGGGTCAAGCAAAGCGCAGGCGATATGAAACTGTTTGCTGATTTGATGCGCCGCTCAAAGCCACAAAACCTGATCTTCAGCGCCGTTGATGCATTGTTATATCCGTCATACCAGCTGGGCGCACGCGGCGCCATTGCGGCCATTTTAACGGCCGCGCCCGGACCATCGGTCAGGTTATGGGATGCTGTTATCGCCGAAGATTGGCAAACTGCCCGCGATCTGCATGAACGGCTCATGCCGTTGTGGGATGCCATCGGCCAGGACAATATGCCATCCTTGGTCAAATACGCCCAACATTTGCAGGGTCTGGATGCAGGTCTTGCACGCCGTCCCACCTCCCCTGCAAGCGATGCCCAAAAAGCCGCGGTTAAAGCCGCTCTGAAGACCCTGGAGCTGGTTTAAACAGCAGGCAATTGACACCCAGACACACCCGGCCATGGGGCGGGTGTGTCGGCTAACATTGCGATGGCCAAAGATAACGCGGCGCAGGCATGCCATGATCCATGGCTTGGCGTAAATCAAACGCCTGGCAGGCGGCATCATGGTGATGGCCGCGAATACCGCCGCGCACACTTCCAGCCTCAACAGACCGATAAAAATCGCCCCAGCTGTCTGGCAATGTCGCCGAGCCTGGAAGCGCTAACCAAAGCCTGCACAGAAGCCGCTTGCGTTCCGGGGCCTCAAAATCTTCATAGGCTGTGCGTGAATGCAGCATTGTATGATTATTAATGATTTGCAGATCGCCTGGTGCCAAATGCAGGGTGAACATTACTTCAGGGCGTTGCAGAATATCATCGAGCAAAAGACCGGTTTCTTGTTGTTCAGGGCTTAACGCAGGCACCCCATCAATGGCCTGGGCCGTGCGCACACGATTGCGATTCCATTTACCAAAAATCTGGCCATCACATTCAGCAAATAAGGGTTGCGCATAAAATGCGGCCTCATCTGCGGCTTCTTCTTGTTGGCGACTAAAATAAAAATTTTGATAGGCAATTTCGGCCAAATCTGGGCGTTCCGCCTGCAGCAAGCGCAAAGCTGTCACGCTTGAGGACACCATGCTCTGGCCACCTGACTTCGCCGTATTATAACAGCCAAGCGTCGTCAAATCGCCGCCGTCCACATGGAAATCAAGGCCCGCATTTGACGAAAAACCCCGTCCCGCTGCCGACCGGTAATTGGTCCCAACATCGCGCACGGCTGAAATATATTGCGACGCCTTGCCTTGTGGGCGGGCCACCCCGATGTGCAGGCCGATGGCCCAATTGAGTAATTCAAACTCTTTCTCGCTGAGATCATCGCGCGGCAAGCCATGCAACATTGCCAGCCCACGGCCATCAAGCGCCTCTTTCACCGCCGCCGCCAAGGGGGCCGCGGCAGTACCAAAGTCAAAGTCATGACGGCTGTAATCAAACAGGGACCGATCAGGGTCATAGGCGGCTTTGACAACGGTTGCCAGATGCGTGCGGCTGGCATCATCGATCGTGAACCGCCAGCTTTGATCATCCGTGAGTTCTGAAACACGCCACTCAGCAGGTGATTGAAATTCAGTTATCGACATCCCCGACGCTCCTTCATCAATTGTCCGGCAGAGACCATTGGTTTACCGCAACCCGTGGGGTCCATGTATAAACCATCCGCCACAGCGCATTATGTCTGAAATATAAAGGCTCTGTTGATCCGCTGTCACGTCAGCTGACCGCTGGCACTATGTAAGGTGCTTTTGACATGCGTCGAGTCATTAAACGACCGCACCTTAATGCTGTCGTTCAACATAACGATATGGGTGATCGAACCGTTGTCCGCACCGTTAAACGCAAACGGCCGCGCGCCGCTTGCATAGGCGGCAATATGCCCTATGACGCCGCCATGGACCACGGCCACAACCTTTTGATTTGGGTGGCGGCTATGAATCCGCCGTAAGCCTGCCATGATGCGGCGGTTCAGAGTCTCCCAGCTTTCAGCGCCAGGAATCGCGTCCCAGCGTTCTTCCGCCTGCATTTGATGATAAACCGGGTCACCCGCCGCCGCTTTCATGCGCAGGATACCGCCTTCCCAATCTCCCAAAAGCACCTCGCGAAGATCTGCTTCAATGGCGATTTCAAGATTGAGAAATGCCGCCAGAGGGGTCGCCGTTTGCTGCGTACGGCGCAGGCTGGTGGCATAAATCGCGGCAATCCCCTCATCCCGCAGTCGGTCACGCACCAGCAGAGCTTGTGCCTCGCCATTAGCATGGAGTTCGGGGTCGCCGTGCCCGTCGACCAAGGGGAACGGATTATCCACAGATGCCGCCCGAGATTCCCCATGGCGCACCAGTAAAATCTCCGTGGCACCAGCAGGCGCTTGATAGGCATGTTGTCGATATTCTGCCGCCATAACAGTTTCCTTTCTGGATTAGATCAGCATATATAGCTATTAATTCAATTTTTTATGACGATTTATCAATGTATTAACGTTTTTTATTACCACATCACATGATGTTTCTAAAAGCATATGCCCGCCCGTGGGTAGCGGTACAAACCTTGCCCCATCAATGATATCGGCCAGGCATTCACCATGCCAGGGCGGCATCAGTTGATCGTCATCCGCATTCATGATCAAGGCCGGGCATTTGACACTTGCGGCGATGTTTCGGCCATCAAACTGCAAAATGGGAATCAGGCCATTTTCAATACTTTTTGCATCTTGTGGATGCGCCATGGCGGCTAAGGCGAGGTCTGCAAATCCAGCGGCATGTTGCCGGCGATACCAGGGCGGGAACAGTAAGCTGGCGTTATACTGGGCATAATCTGACGGTGATAGGACTGCTGCCACAGACACCCGCAAGCCTTGCATTTGAATCAATTGAGGGTCGCCATAACTCCATGGTGATATCAGGCTTACCGTTAAGACATGAGAGGGCGCTGCCGCAATCACTTCCAAAGCGATCCCACAGCCTGTGGAATGGGCCAGCAAATGAGCCTCTTGCAGCCC
>JBELLC010000028.1:7081-28954 GCA_042088965.1 Nisaea sp.
TGGTCACTGGGAAAGGGTTTTTTCACGAAAATGGCGGTTCATGGCGACCTGAGATGATTTAACCCTAGACGCATTGCAGCCCGCTGAGTACATCCACAGATATTTATCTGCCAAGAGTAGTCAGGACATGTCATGACAGAACGCGCAATTGTGCTTTTTTCCGGTGGGCAAGATTCTGCGACCTGCCTGGCGTGGGCGCTGGAGCAATTTGACGACGTTGAAACAATCGCTTTTGACTATGGTCAAAACCACCGTGTCGAATTGGATGTCCGTCTGCGCTTCCTTGAAAAGCTGCGCCAAACCTTTCCCCATTGGGCGGCCAAACTTGGCGATGATCACCTCATTGATATGGCGCTGCTGGGGGCCATCAGCGATACCGCCTTGACGCAGGATAAAGCCATTGAAATGACCGCCGCTGGCCTCCCAAATACTTTCGTACCTGGGCGCAACCTGATGTTTTTCACCACCGCAGCTGCTGTCGCTTATCGCCGCGATGCCCGCCATCTGGTTGGCGGCATGTGCGAAACCGATTATTCAGGCTACCCTGATTGCCGCGATGACACCTTAAAAGCCTTGCAAGTTTCCCTCACCCTTGGCCTTGACCGGCGGACCACAATCCACACCCCATTAATGTGGATCAATAAAGCGCAAACCTGGTCCATGGCTGCCGACCTTGGCGGTGGCGCATTGGTCGATTTGATCATTGACGACACCCATACCTGCTATCGCGGAGATAGGCAAAATCGCCATGACTGGGGTTATGGCTGCGGCGATTGTCCTGCTTGTGACTTGCGCAAATCCGGCTGGCAACTTTATCAAGACGGTATTGGCGGATGACTTTTACGGTGAAAGAAGTTTTCTATACGCTCCAAGGCGAAGGCGCGAACGCAGGCCGCCCTGCCGTATTTTGCCGCTTTGCAGGGTGTAATCTTTGGTCTGGATTAGAGCGCGACCGCGCCACTGCCATCTGTCAGTTTTGTGACACCGATTTTATCGGCACCAATGGCAGCGGCGGCGGCAAGTTTCGCCGCGCCGAAGACTTAGCCGCGCATGTGGACAGTTTCTGGCCAAAGGTTGACGGCGGCGCAAAGCTGGTTGTCTGCACAGGCGGCGAACCTGCCCTGCAAATATCCGATGCCCTGGTGGTCGCGCTGCATGAATATGGCTTTGAAATCGCCATTGAAACCAATGGCACCTTGGCGCTCCCCAAGGGTATTGATTGGGTCTGCGTCAGTCCCAAGGCCGGCACAGATTTGATTGTTCAAAGCGGCCAAGAGCTCAAAGTGATCTTCCCGCAAGCAGGGATTGACCTTCAACAACTCATCGAGATGCCGTTCAGCCATCACCTTTTGCAACCGATGGACGGCCCGTTTCGTGCCGAAAGCGAGGCTGCAACGGTGCAGGCCTGTCTCGATGATCCGCGATGGCGGTTATCGGTTCAGACGCATAAATACCTTGGATTTGCCTGAAGAGGCTGGTTTTGGCACATCATCGGCGCGGCTGATTGCCCCTTGGCTTTCCCGCAGCTTGCAGGTAGACCAAGCAGTCGAAACACTGACCCCACGGAGAGCAAAAGATGTCAGCTGATAACGGCGATCGTTTGGCCACCCTGACGCAATTGGGCGCCAGCAGCGACCTGCCTGACAGCCCAGAGGCCGCTGTTCTTGAAAAAGTTGCCAATGGGCAGAGTGGCACTGATTATCTGGTCCGCTTTACCTGCCCAGAGTTCACCTCACTTTGCCCCATGACAGGGCAACCTGATTTTGCCCATATCGTCATCGATTATGTGCCAGAGCAATGGCTTGTCGAAAGCAAATCACTTAAGCTTTTCCTCGGATCCTTTCGAAACCATGGGGCCTTTCACGAAGATTGTACCGTCATGATCGGCAAACGCCTGATTGATCTCTTGGCCCCGAAATGGCTGCGCATTGGCGGCTATTGGTACCCACGGGGCGGCATTCCAATTGATGTCTTTTTCCAATCTGGCCCAGTGCCAGAGACAATTTGGCTACCTGATCAGGGGGTCCCAACCTATCGCGGTCGCGGGTAATCACATAAAATCAAGGCCTTTGCGCCATATAAGAGACTTGTGTTTTATCCATAAAACCCGTATCCAATAATTATGTTGCGGTGCAGCAAAAACAACCGCTCCGGCGCGTAATAGCCCGCAGCCAACAATCCCCCTTTCGTGGAGTGAATGTCACAATGAATTTCAGCGCAGCGTCGCAATTGCAGGCCGATTGGTTGGGAAATATTCGCGGCGATGTGCTCGCTGGTTTAGTTGTTGCGCTGGCTTTGATCCCAGAGGCTATCGCCTTTTCAATCATTGCCGGGGTGGATCCAAAAGTTGGCCTTTATGCCTCTTTCTCAATCGCTGTTATCAGCGCCATTGTTGGTGGTCGTCCAGGGATGATCTCAGCGGCGACCGCAGCAACAGCGGTGTTGATGGTGACCCTGGTGAAAGACCATGGCTTGCAATACCTGTTGGCGACAACTGTTTTAGCTGGATTGTTTCAGGTGGCCGCGGGATTACTGCGCCTTGGCAATTTAATGCGTTTCGTCTCGCGCTCGGTGCTGACGGGTTTTGTTAACGCCCTGGCCATCTTGATTTTCATGGCGCAACTGCCTGAATTAATCGACGTACCGCCCTTAACCTATGCCATGGTAGCTGGTGGTTTGGCGATTATTTACCTTTTGCCCCGGCTAACAAAAGCTGTCCCCTCACCGCTGATTTGTATTGTGGTGCTCACAGGTTTGACGCTTTGGCTTGATTTAGATCTGCGCACGGTTGCTGATATGGGCGCGCTCCCTGACAGCTTGCCTATCTTTTTGCTGCCTGATATTCCCCTGACCTTTGAAACGCTCCTGATTATTGCGCCGCCTGCAGCTGCGATTGCTGCTGTAGGCTTGCTTGAGTCTCTCATGACGGCCTCGATTGTCGATGAATTGACCGATACAGGTAGTGACAAAAATCGTGAATGCATTGGCCAAGGCGTATCGAATTGTGCCACCGGTTTTATTGGCGGTATGGCAGGTTGTGCGATGATCGGACAGTCGGTGATCAACGTGAAATCTGGCGGCCGCGGGCGCTTATCAACCTTTTGTGCGGGGATATTTTTGCTGATCCTGTGCGTGGGGCTGGGGCAATGGGTTGAACAGATTCCAATGGCAGCCTTGGTGGCGATCATGATCATGGTCTCCATCGGCACCTTTAGTTGGTCCTCAATCGCGGACCTGCGCAAACACCCGCGTAGCTCGTCAGTGGTTATGTTGGCGACCGTTATTGTAGTGGTAACCACCCATAATCTGGCCTTAGGTGTCCTGATTGGCGTGCTGCTCTCTGGTATTTTCTTTGCCGGCAAGATTGCTCAAATCTTCCGTATCACATCTGTTTCGTCCGCCGATGGCCGCACCCGCGTCTATACTGTTGAAGGACAGGTCTTTTTCGCCTCAGCGGATAGGTTTTTAACTCAATTTGACTTCAAAGAAGCGCTTGAGAAAGTGACGATCGATTTGACACGGGCGCATATTTGGGACATCTCAAGTGTTGCCGCTTTAGATACTGTGGTGATGAAATTTCGCCGTGAAGGTGCGGAGGTTGAACTGATCGGCCTGAACGACGCGAGCGAAACAATTGTTGATCAATTGGCACTCCATGACAAGCCGGGCGGTTTAGACCGTCTCATGTCTCACTAAAAAGGCACCTAAGAATGACCAAAATGATTGCCTTTATAGATGGCTCTATCTACAGCGAAAGTGTCTGTGACCATGCCATTTGGGCCGCTGCTGGCGCGCCGACGGAAATCGCCGTGTTTAATGTTTTGGGCCGCCGTACCCCAGAGGAAACCCCAGCAAATTTCAGCGGCAATCTTGACGTTGAAGCACGCAGTGCGCTGCTGACAGAACTTGCAGAACTGGACGAAAAACGCGCCAAGCTGGCGCAACAAAATGGCCGTATCGTTCTCGACCAAGCCAAAGAATATCTCGCCGCTGGCGGCTTGGCGAAGGTTGAAACCCACCTGCGCCACGGCGATCTGCTGGAAACTGTCTTAGAGTTTCAAGAAAACGCTGATCTTTTGGTGATTGGCAAACGCGGCGAAGCTGCTGATTTCGCCAAATTACATCTTGGCTCGAACCTAGAGCGGGTAATCCGTGCCACCAACAAACCGATTCTGGTCGCCGCCCGCGCGTTCAAACCGATTAAGCGTTTCTTGATTGCCTTCGATGGCGGCAGTAGCGCCATGAAAGCGGTCGATAGCATTGCCAGATCGCCTTTGTTTAAAGACTTGGAATGTCACTTGCTGATGGCGGGGACAGAGTCGGCGCTGGCCCGCAAACGGCTTGATGATGCTTGCGCCATCCTGCGAGCTGGAGGCTACCAGGTCAATGCTGATTTACAGCCGGGCAATGCTGATAAAGTGATTTCAGACTATGTGGAAAAGGCTGATATGGATCTCTTGGTGATGGGGGCTTACGGCCACTCACGGATTCGCAATTTGATCATCGGCTCCACCACCACGCAGATGATCCGTTCCTGCATGGTGCCGGTGATGCTATTCCGCTAAATCTGCTTCGGCTGCTTGTAACGCTGCTGCCATCGCCAATAACACACCGTCGCTGCCGCGCGGCCCTACCAGGGACAGCCCAACCGGTCCACCATCAACTTTTCCGGTTGGAATGCTGACCTGTGGCAGGCCAGCCAGCCCCGCTGGACACAAAAGCTCAAGCGCTGCAGTCCGAAAACTGTCCAGGGCTTGCTCATCCGCAGCTTTCAGTGGTGCTGGTCCCGGACTGGTTGGCAGCACCACAATACCGTCCTCTGCCAAAACCGCATCAAGGCGCTGGCGGATGCCAAGGCGCGTATCGTTAGAGGCCTTAAATTCAGATGCTGTAATCCCTGCCGCCATTTCAAACCGCTGCTTGATGCCGGCGCCAAAGGCCGGCTGTGTGGCTGTTATCCAATCGCCATGGGTTTGCCAAATCTCACCAGCTTGAATAATGCGGAAGCAATCGCGCCAGACCTCATAGGCTCCATCGCTTAACTGAATCGGCTGTGCGCTGCCAAATAACTCTTGAAGCACTGCCAATAAGGGCGCAAGCGCCGCACGGGTCGCAGGCGTGGCCCGCTCAAAAGCGTCATCCGCCAACAGCAAGCGCGGTTGCGGGTCAATCGCCGGGGCCAGCCCATAAGCCGTGCCAATTCGAGCAAAAAGTGCTGCATCACGGGCAAACCAGCCAGCAGTATCAAAACTCGGCGCGAAAGGCATAGCGTCACTTAGATCAACCGCCCCATGGGTGACACGGATACCATAGACACCGCAGAATGAGGCTGGCATACGAACCGAGCCACCGGTATCGCTGCCAAGGGCGAAATCAACCAGTGTCGCGGCCACCGCCGCTACCGACCCAGAGGACGAGCCGCCAGGCACCCGATCAGGTGCAGCACTATTTAATGGCGTGCCATAATGGGCATTCACCCCCATCAAACTATAGGCAATTTCATCGCTATGGGTTTTCCCAACAAGCGATGCGCCGGCCGCCAATAGGGCGCTGACAGCCGGTGCTGTGACGGCGGCGATGTCGTGGCTCCGGGCCCAGTCAGGGCTGCCGCAGCCTGTCATATGACCGGCAATATCAAACAAATCTTTGGCGCCGAACGTCAAACCCGCGAGCGAGCCATCCGTGGCCCCCGCAACATCGAAAAGTTTGATAAATGCGCCCGCTGTGTCTTCCATCGCCGCGTCTCCCACTGCCGCCCTTAACCTGCCGCACCCGTTCGCCAACAGCGTTCAGGTATCTAGGGTGTTTTGCCGTTCCCAATCAGATAAATCACGCGAATAGGCATCCCATTCACGCTGTTTAATGGTGGTATAGGCATCTACCAAGGGGTTACCAAGCCCCTCACGCAGCGCTTTTGATTTTTCAAATAAGCGGATCGCGTCGATTAAATAGGTTGGCAGTTTTTTGACCCCCCGCACTTTGTCGGCTTCGGCATACATATCAATGTCGAGGCGCTTACCTGGGTCAATCTTATTGGCCATGCCATCCAGACCCGCCGCCAATACGCCCGCCGCCAACAGATACGGATTGGTTGCGCCATCAGCCAACCGCAATTCAAATCGCCCTGGATCAGGAATGCGCACCATATGAGTGCGGTTATTGCCGCCGTAGCTGACCATATTCGGTGACCAGCTGGCCCCAGACGTGGTCGGTGCGGCATTCAAGCGTTTATAACTGTTAACGGCTGGATTGGTGATCGCACACAAGGCAGGCGCATGCTGCATCATACCACCTAAGAAATCATAGGCCAGCGCCGAGACGCCAAGTTCGCCTGCCGGATCATCAAACACATTATGACCCGCCTGATCCCACAGCGACAAATGCACATGGCAGCCATTACCGGTCAGATGGGTAAACGGCTTTGGCATAAAAGTCGCCCGCAGATTATATTTTTCAGCAATTGATTTGACCATGAACTTGAAAAAGGCATGGCGATCTGCGGTCACCAAGGCATCCGCATAATCCCAGTTCATTTCAAACTGGCCATTGGCATCTTCATGGTCATTTTGATACGGCGCCCAGCCAAGGGTGATCATGGCGTCGCAAATCTCAGCGATCACATCATAGCGACGCATCAACGCCTGTTGATCATAGCAAGGCTTAACGGCCGTATCGAAGCCATCCGAAATCTCATCACCTTCGGGGGTCAGCAGCATAAACTCGGCCTCAACCCCTGTTTTGAAGGTATAGCCGGCGTCCCTTGCCTTCGCGAGCATCCGCTTTAGCGCCACCCGTGGTGCTTGCTCAACCAGCTCGCCCGACATCATCAAATCACTGGCCACCCAGGCAACCTCTGGTTTCCAAGGCAGTTGGATCACGCTATCGGGATCTGGTACCCCAAACATATCAGGGTAAGCTGGTGTCATATCCAGGTAGGTCGCAAAACCAGCGAACCCTGCACCAGCTGTTTCCATTTCCGCAATTGCTTGCGTCGGTACCAGTTTTGAGCGCTGCACACCCGAGAGATCGGTAAAATTGATCAAAAAATATTTGATATGACGGGCCTTCGCGAAGGCTTCCAATTTGCTGGCCATGGGGGTTTTTCCTTTCTGGGCTGTGATGCCTAAAAGCCTTGCCCGGGGATCCACCCGGTACCAGCCAATGGAACCCGCGCCATAGCTGCGGCTTCAATGGTCAGGGCGTTCAAATCTTCTGGTTCTAAATTATGCACATGACTTTTACCGCAAGCACGCGCCAAGGTCTGTGCCTCAAGTGTCAAAACGCGCAAATAATTTGCAATTCTGCGTCCACCAAGAACCGGATCCAAGCGTTTGGTTAACTCTGGGTCTTGGGTGGTGATCCCCGCCGGGTCTTGGCCTGCTTGCCAATCATCGTAAAACCCTGGAGCTGAGCCCAGTTTTGCGTATTCTTCAGCCAATTCAGGGCGATTGTCCCCCAACGCGATCAAGGCAGCCGTGCCAATGGACACGGCGTCGGCGCCAAGGGCAATGGCTTTGGCCACATCTGCGCCAGAGCGGATGCCGCCAGAAATGATCAATTTCACATCGCCGCGATGCAGGCCCAATTCCTTCAAAGCATCTGCCGCCAGCCGCACCGCAGGCAAGGTGGGAATGCCCACATGCTCAATAAAGCAATCTTGCGTCGCGCCGGTACCGCCTTGCATGCCGTCAACGACAATCGCATCGGCACCTGCTTTGACCGCCAGCATGGTGTCGTAATAGGTGCGGGTTGCCCCCACTTTTACAGTTACAGGCACTTGCCAGCCTGTAATTTCACGCAGCTCACGGATTTTAATTTCCAGATCATCCGGCCCTGTCCAATCAGGATGTCGGCAGGCGCTGCGTTGATCAATGTCTTTGGGCAAGGTGCGCATTTCCGCCACACGTTCATTGATCTTTTGACCCAAGAGCATGCCGCCGCCGCCCGGCTTTGCGCCTTGGCCAATAACCACCTCGATACAGTCAGCTTGCCGCAAATCATCGGGATTCATGCCGTAGCGTGAGGGCAGATATTGATAGACCAGTTTACTCGAATGACCGCGCTCTTCTGCGGTCATACCGCCATCGCCTGTTGTGGTGCTGGTGCCCACTTCAGAGGCGCCACGCCCAAGGGCTTCTTTGGCATTGGCGGACAAGGAGCCAAAACTCATGCCGGCAATGGTAATCGGGATATCAAGCTGTAATGGCCGTTCGGCGTGGGCCGCACCAATGGTGACATCGGTACCGCAACTTTCTCGGTAACCTTCCAGCGGATAACGCGAAACGCTGGCGCCAAGGAAGACCAAATCATCAAAATGCGGCAAAGAGCGCTTCGCTCCAAAACCCCGAATTTTGTAAATGCCTTCTTCGGCGGCACGTTGAATATCGCTGATGGTGGCGCGATCGAATAAATAGGATTCACGCAGGCCAGACTGATCTCGGCTCATAAAGCCCCCTAATAGGATCCAAGGTTGTCGATTTCAAAATTATATAATTTCCGGGCAGAGCCATAACGGCGAAAGCCGGAAGGGTCGCTGTCATCCCCGGCCGCACTCAGCAGGTGGGAAAGGGTCGCGATATGGGCATCGGTCATCTCTTTTTCAACGCAATCCGCGCCCAGCCCCGCAACGCTGCCTTGCACATAGATAACAGCTTCATAGATCGAGTCGCCCAGCCCGTCATCGGCGTCACCGCAGATCACCAGATGGCCTGCTTGTGCCATGAAGGCTGAATTATGGCCGACCGAGCCGCGCACAACGATATCGATCCCCTTCATTGCAATCCCACAGCGCGAAGAGGCATTGCCGTCAATCACCAGCAGACCCCCAACCCCTGTTGCACCTGCAGATTGGCTCGCATCACCAAGGATATGAACCCGCCCGCTGACCATATTCTCTGCCACGCCAACGCCCGCATTGCCCGTAACAGTAATATTGGCCTGCTGATTCATCCCCGCACAGTAATAGCCCACATGCCCAGAAATCCGGATATCAAGGGGCGTGGTCAAGCCGCAAGCAAGCGCATGCGCGCCCATCGGATTGACAATCTCAAAGGCGGCAGAATCGCTGGATGGCTTTTGTAATTGCTGATTAACGGCGCGGATATCGCCATCACCGAGGTCAATTTGAACCATCACGCATGCCCCCAATGATACACAACACCTGGCTTTGGCTCCCACACACGGGCAAGATCGACGCCCGGCAGACGCGCCAACGCGCGAAATTCAGAGGCCATGGCCACCCATTGCTCTGTTTCTGCCATCACCGCTGGTTTACAAGCAATCGGGTCCCGGAGGACGGCGAAACCATCGCGGGTACCGACGGCAAAGGTATAGAAGCCATCCAGATCTTTAATGCCTGCCTGTAATGCTTGCTCTAGGCTTGCGCCCTGGGCCAAACGATGGGCCAGATAGCCCGCCGCGACCTCACTGTCATTTTCTGTTTGAAACTGAATCCCAGCATCCCGCTCAAGCATACGGCGCAGTTGATGATGATTGGACAGCGAACCATTATGCACCAAACATAAATCTTCGCCGGTGTTAAACGGATGCGCACCTTCGGTTGTCACCGCACTTTCCGTCGCCATGCGGGTATGTCCGATCATATGGCTACCCGACATTTGGGCGACCCCGAAGCGATCAACCACATCGGCAGGCAAGCCGATTTCTTTGTAAATCTCCAGCGCAACACCTGTGCTCATGACACGCAAGCCAGGCGCAATTTTATCAATCGCCGCGCGCAAGGCTGATGGCGCACAGGCCGCTTGCACCAGTGTATGGCTTGATAAGTGGTGTATGTACGCCGCTGTGCCGAGGGCGGCTGTTAAGTCAATTTCAAGCTGCTGCCAATCGCTGCCAGCGGCGCCATCAAACACACTTGCCTTTGCCAGCCCGGTTTGGTCTTCGCGATAAACGGCAAAGCCTGCACTGTCTGGACCCCGGCCACTCATTTCCACCAACATCGGGCTGAACATCGCGCCCAGTTGAGGCCGCAAATTCGAGTCTTTCAAATATAGGCCGACAATTCCACACATTACGCAGACGCTCCATCAAAGGATTTTCTAAATTCTTACTGAGAATTAAAAAATCCTCAAGGGAATAATCAATCGCCGCGATCTCCTGGTTTTGCAATGATGGACAAATACACCGCGGGCAGTTCTAAAAGTGCGGCAGGTCCATGCGGTGATAAGGCATCAAAGTATAGGGAATCTCCCGGCGACAGCGTAAAGATAGAGCCGGCGTGACGATAATCAACGCGTCCCTGCAACATATAAATAAACTCTAAACCAGCATGGCTAAATTCATCGAAGGTTTTGGACGTGCTGTCCAGGGTGATCAAATAGGGCTCCATCACCAAAGGCCCCCGCACCGCATGACCAAGCAACTGGTAAATATGGTGCGCCCGGGATCCCCGGCGATCAATCTGAATGCCCTCGCCTGCGGGCACATAGGACACGTCGCGGCTTTTTTCGCTGGCACTAAAAAATGATGATAGTGGGACAGCCAAAGCCTCTGCCAAACTTGACAGGGTCGCCAGAGATGGGCTGGTTTGACCTGTTTCAATTTTTGACAACATGCCCTGCGACAGCCCTGCTGAATCGGCGAGCATGGCAGTGGTCATGTCTTGATTTTTGCGTTGCTGGCGCACCTCAGCACCAATTTTCGCAGCAAGGTCACGGCCAGCATCATTTTCCGTCATCATTTATTTCCCCTCGTGAGGCGTTTTTCATAGCACCTTTCAGCGTTATGCCCCGCAAGCATTTACGGCGGATTTCTGGCAAAAGTAAAAAATCCCGTGAAACTGTGAATGCCGTCCCCTCGGCTCACCGCCCACATGACCGTGTGCAATCATTTGATGCAGAAAGGCATATTGTGTATCCGCCATGCCCGCCTCCCCGTCAGAGCCCCGCTCGCAGCAGGTTGACATGCTACCGTGGCTTTAACGCCGACGCGGCTTTGACCATGGCTGGTGATTTTTTGCGGTGCGTTTGGGCGCTGTGCTGATGGTTTTCACAAAGCCGATTTGACGATGTTTGTATCGTGCTTGTGACCGCTTTGGATGCAGGCAATTGGGTTCGGGACACAAGCTGCTTATCCGCTGACACCAAACAATGTGCAGCGGCCATTTGCGGCCCCAACAGGCTCACCGTCAAGGCGATAATAGCGGTGACGAGCGGCTTTTGAAAAAGCTTCTGATACATAGAGATTTCTCCTATTTTATAGTCATATTACCTGCTTTCAGGTAATTCACGCTTTCATGAATTGGCGCATCACGGTTAATGCGGCCGCGTATTCAGCCCGCCTGCAGCAACAATAAAATCAACAATATCTGGCACGCCCTCACCCTTTTTCAGGTTACTGAAGATAAAGGGCCGGGTGTCACGCATGCGCTTTGAATCGCTGTCCATGACAGACAGATCAGCCCCCACAAGCGGCGCAAGATCGGTTTTATTAATCACCAGCAAATCTGAACGGGTAATGCCAGGACCGCCTTTACGGGGGATCTTTTCACCCGCAGACACATCGATCACATAAATGGTGATATCAGCCAATTCAGGCGAAAATGTTGCTGCCAGATTATCGCCACCTGACTCGATGAACACGATATCTAAATCTGGGAATTGGCTGTTCATATCCGCAACAGCTGCCAGGTTGATGGACGCATCCTCGCGGATCGCCGTATGAGGGCAGCCACCTGTTTCGACCCCCATAATCCGTTCCGCAGGCAGCGCGCCTGTGGCCGTCAAAATCCGCTGATCTTCCTTCGTATAAATATCATTGGTAATGGCCGCGACCGAATGGGCGCTGCGCATCGCTTTACACAGATTTTCAAGTAACGCCGTTTTCCCCGAACCAACGGGGCCGCCGACACCAACACGTAATGGCCCATTCATGATCTAAACAACCTCGTATATTGCGTTTCATGTTTCATAGATGCCCAGTCGACCATCACACTGGCCGATCCAAAGCAAGTCATATCACGTTTTAACGCGGCATCGACCGCGCTGTGAATTTGATTTTCCAAAACCGCCATAGCGCGCAACCCATCGGTTTGCCCCAATGGCACCAAACGGACGCCGGCGGAAATTAAATTCGCCATAAAGGCGTGCAAGAAGGCCGCCAGTGCGGAACCCAGATCAATCCCCGCAACCGCGGCTGCCAGGGCAACCGCAACAGGACTGGCAGGGACAATATCACGCGCCGCCAGAGCAACTTGCCACGCTTGTAATGCGGTCGACGGCCAAACAGCCGTCACAGCCAACAGGAAAGCCTTTCCTTGTGCACGACTTTCCAGTGCCATTTCAGCGCTGCCACGGGCTGCGGCTGCCTGCTCGGCCAGGTCGACAAAACCCGACACATCATCGCGGTGAACCGCACACCAGGCCTCGCGAAACAAATCAGCATCCACGCGACCACTGCCGTGATGCAAAACAGTTTCAAGCCATGTGCTGAGGTCATGACCGCTACGGATCAAGCCATCTTCAACAGCCCATTCCACCCCATGAGAATAGGTATAGGCCCCAACCGGAAAGGCCGGTGATAACCAGGTCATCAGGCGCAACAAGGCCGCGCTTGGATCATCGCCATCAATCTGCATGATCATGCCCATGCCCATGATCGTGGTCATGGCTGTGGTCATGATCGTGGTCGTGGCTGTGGCCGCCAGCCTTTCCGCCATGGTCATGGTAAGCGCCTGATTCTGGTGAAAAAGCTGCGTTTAAACGCTGTACCTTTGCCCCGAGGCGTTCCACCATCGCCACCAATACATGATCATCCCGAATGCGCAGAATACCGCCATCTAAAACCTGCATCGGGGTATGTCGGTTGCCAATATGCCATGCTAATTTAATGGTATCTTCCAGGCTTGCTGGGGTGATATCGGCAACGGCTTCACCGGCAGCGCAAACGCGGATTATACCGCCACCATCGGCCAGCACCAATCCATCGCCATCCTCAAAGCGTGTGGCCTCTGCCAAATCCAACAAAAACGCCTCACCTTGATCATCAACCAGGCGAATGCGACGGCGGTGACGGTCATCAAAATCGAGAGTCACAGCAGCAATTTCCTGCGCTGGCGACCAATGACCTTTTGTTGAAACAGCGGTTGCACGGCGCATGATCAACCCCTTTAAAACAGGAAGTAACGTTGCGCCATCGGCAACACGTCAGCAGGTTCACAGGTCAACAACTCACCATCTGCCCGCACTTCGTAGGTTTCTGGATCGACTTCCATAACCGGGCAATAATCGTTCAACACCATGTCTTTTTTGGTCACGGCTCGGCAACCCGCGACCGCAATCATTGATTTTGAGAGCCCCAATGCTTCGGCCACGCCAAGGTCGATGGCCGCTTGCGAGACAAATGTCACGGAACTTTCGGTCAGCGCGCGACCAAGAGCCCCAAACATTGGCCGATAATGTACAGGCTGCGGTGTCGGGATAGAGGCGTTTGGATCCCCCATAGCCGCCGCCGCAATGGTGCCCGATTTCAAAACAAGGTCTGGCTTTACGCCAAAAAACATGGGCTTCCACAGAACCAGGTCGGCAATTTTGCCAACCTCAACTGACCCCACGTGACGGTCAATGCCGTGGCTAATGGCTGGATTGATGGTGTATTTGGCAATGTAACGGCGCACCCGGAAATTATCATTATCGCCTTGTTCTTGGGACAAACGGCCCCGCTGGCGGCGCATTTTATCCGCCGTCTGCCAAGTACGGATGATCACCTCTCCCACACGCCCCATGGCTTGACTGTCCGAAGCGATCATCGAAAACGCCCCTAAATCATGCAAAATATCTTCGGCAGCAATGGTCTCGCGGCGAATGCGGCTTTCAGCAAAGGCGACATCTTCGGGAATCCGGTTGTCCAAATGGTGACAGACCATCAGCATATCCAGATGCTCATCAATGGTGTTGACCGTATAGGGCCGAGTTGGATTGGTTGAGGAGGTCAGGACGTTAGCCTCACCGCACAGTTTAATGATATCCGGCGCATGGCCGCCGCCTGCGCCTTCGGTGTGAAAGGCGTGAATGGTCCGGCCTTTAAAGGCGGCAACAGTATTTTCCACAAAACCAGATTCATTCAGCGTGTCGGTATGGATGGCCACTTGCACATCAAAATCTTCCGCCACGGATAAGCAATTATCAATGGCGCTCGGGGTCGTCCCCCAATCCTCATGAAGTTTTAGGCCCGCAACACCAGCGTTAATCTGTTCCACTAAGCCTGCCGGTTGGGAGGCATTACCTTTGCCAAAAAACGCCATATTCATCGGCAAGCCCTCAGCCGCTTGCATCATGCGGCCAATATGCCACGGCCCCGGCGTACAGGTGGTTGCATTGGTGCCTTCTGCCGGCCCCGTGCCGCCGCCCAGCATCGTCGTCACCCCAGAATATAAGGCATCGTCCACTTGCTGTGGGCTGATCCAGTGAATATGGGCATCAATACCACCTGCCGTCAAAATCCGCCCCTCACCGGCAATCGCCTCGGTTCCAGGGCCAACAATGATATCGACATTTGGCTGCACATCGGGGTTACCGGCCTTGCCAATGGCGACAATCCGGCCACCGCGCAGCCCCACATCGGCTTTCACAATTCCCCAATGGTCAACAATCAACGCATTGGTGATGACAGTATCGACGGCGCCTTGAGCGCGTCCCAACTGTGATTGCCCCATGCCATCACGCAAGACTTTGCCGCCGCCAAATTTGACTTCTTCGCCATAGGTGGTGAAATCTTTTTCGACCTCGATCAGCAACTCTGTATCCGCCAAACGCACCTTATCGCCAACGGTCGGGCCAAACATTGAGGCATAGGCCGAACGATCAATTTTAAATGCCATTATCTAACCCTCCAAAGGCCCTTGAATTTCAGCATTGAAACCATGGATCACCCGGTCACCGGCAAAATCCACAAGCTGAACACTGCGGGTTTGGCCTGGCTCAAACCGAACAGCGGTGCCCGCAGGAATATCCAAGCGCATACCGCGAGCGGCGGCGCGGTCAAAATCCAGCGCAGGATTGCTTTCTGCAAAATGATAATGCGAGCCAACCTGAATGGGTCTGTCACCGCTATTGGCAACCTCAATTTCGCATGACCGGCGGCCTTCATTCAATGTGATCTGGCCTTCTTGTGTCAGCACTTCACCTGGAATCATTGCGGCCCCCTAGCGGATCGGGTTGTGGACAGTGACCAATTTGGTCCCGTCAGGAAAGGTTGCTTCCACCTGAATGTCATGGATCATCTCAGCGATTCCGTCCATCACTTGATCGCGGCCAAGCACCTCGCCGCCGGCGGCCATCAAATCGGCAACACTGCGGCCATCGCGTGCGCCCTCGACCACAAAGTCAGAAATTAGCGCAATCGCCTCGGGATAGTTTAATTTAACCCCGCGCTCTAGCCGCCTGCGCGCCACCATCGCCGCCATTGCGACCAAGAGTTTATCTTTTTCACGTGGAGAGAGATTCATCTGAAATCCTCGTATGGTCCGTCAAATATGCCAAAGCCGTGGCAACCGCCCCGGTAAATCTGCGACTTCAGAGCGAAATTTTGCCCAAAAATCCCCAAAGTCTTGCCGTAAATCTTGCGCCCGTGGTGCCAACCATCGCATTACCAAAACACCATTGACAAGGGTTGCGGCGCTGCGCACCTGATCGCGTGCCGTTAAACACCTCCGCGCTGTCTGTAAATGTGCCCCTGCATCATCCCCCACATAGACGGCCGTCGCCGACGCCCCGGCCCCATCAAAGCCCGCAGGTGCATGAATGATTGGGCCCATTTCGCCTTCCAGATGCAGGGCATCGAGCCAGATCAAACGATCATCCCGGCGCACCTCCCAGACTTCCCGCAGCAACCCACGGCGAAAACGCTCTCGCATTGCCGCCCGTCCAAAGACTAAAATTTCCCCGGCAAGCACGCGCCCGCTGCCCTGCACATCAATACGGGTGCGCCGACGCATTTGAGCCTGATCAAATAAAATCGTTTCCTGCGGCAACCATTCCAGCCAGCTTGCCGCTTCAGCGCGCAGCGATACATCAATTTCCGTGACCTGACCTGCGGAGCGATAGATTTTTTCTGCCGCCTGCTGGGCGACCAGCGCGCGGCAATGGGCACCATTGCTCACGGTGACCTTCACATGATCGCCGCCCACAAACCCCCCACCAGTATTGGTGATGGCGGCGGTCGGCAATTCGCCCACAGCCGGGTTGGGAAACAGGATCCGCAGGGGGTCATGCTGATAAAGGCGCTGCAAACGGGTCCCCTCACCGCGATTCACAAAGCCAATTTCGGCACAGCCACGCACCGCCGCGCCAAGTTGTGGCGTTTGCAGGCTGTCAATTGCCATCGACGGGGCTGGCGCGGGTGCTGTTCCTGCCATTGTTAACGCCTTGTCCTTACTGCCCTGAGCCTGCTTTGATAGATCATCAAGGCAGGGTCTTTAAACGGTTAAATAACGCCGCATCTCATCTTGATGCACGGCCCCCACGACGGCTGAAAGCGCCACCTCGCCGCGATCCATGACAACAAAAGCATCGCCAAGGGCATGTGCAAAGTCGAAATATTGTTCAACCAACACAATTGCCATATCTCCACGGTCTCGCAAATAGGAAATGGCACGGCCAATATCTTGAATAATGGACGGCTGAATGCCTTCTGTCGGCTCATCCAAAATCAGCAATTTAGGGCGCATCACAAGGGCCCGGGCGATTGCTAACTGCTGCTGTTGGCCGCCGGATAAATCGCCGCCGCGACGGTTCATCATATCTTTCAGGACGGGAAACAGCTCAAACACATCATCGGGAACATGGCGGTCAGCTCGTGGCAGACTGGCAAAGCCTGTGCGGAGATTTTCCGCAACGGTCAGCATCGGAAAAATTTCCCGACCTTGCGGGACCATGGCAATGCCACTGCGGGCGCGCTGGTGGTCAAGCCATTTTGTCATGTTTTGCTGCTGCCAGTGAATTTCACCACTGCGCACCGCTTGCCGTCCGGTGATGGCCCGCATCAGGCTGGTTTTACCAACCCCATTGCGGCCAAGGACACAGGTTACTTGGCCAATTTCCGCCGTCAACGAAACATCTCGGAGCGCTTGCGCCGCGCCATAGAATAAATTCAACCCTGTCACTGTCAGCATGATCAGCGTCCCAAATACACATCAATGACATCTTGATTTGCGCTCACTTGGTCAAGCGAGCCTTCCGCCAAAACCCGGCCCTCATGCAAGACGGTCACCCGCACATCCAAATCGCGCACGAAGGTCATATCATGTTCAACCACAATGACGCAGTGCGTCTCCGCTATCTTTTTCAGCAGGCGGGCAGTTTCAGCCGTTTCAGCATCCGTCATGCCGGCCGCAGGTTCATCCACCAACAAAACTTTCGGGTTTTGGGCCAGCAGCATGCCAATTTCCAGCCACTGCTTTTGTCCATGAGACAGGTTGGCGGCCATTTCATCCCGCTGATCGCTGAGCCGAATGGTCTCTAGCACGTCATCAATCTGGGCTGATTTCGCCGCTGTCAGACGATCGGTTAAGGTTGCCCAAACACCGCGCGGGGCGGCCATCGACAGGCCAATGTTGTCAAACACAGTATGATTTTCAAACACCGTCGGCTTTTGAAATTTCCGACCAATTCCCAGATTGGCAATCGCCGCTTCATCCATGCGCGTCAGGTCAACCGATTTACCGAAAACCACGTCACCACTATCGGGCCGGGTCTTGCCGGTGATCACATCCATCATGGTGGTCTTGCCCGCACCATTCGGGCCAATAATGGCCCGCATTTCGTGTGCGCCAACATACAGCGACAAACTATTCAATGCTTTAAAGCCGTCAAAACTGACCGAGACATTTTCCAGATAAAGCTGGGTTTCACCAATCTCAGTCATTTTTTTCCGCCTTTTGTAAAGTCTGCGTTGGCGTTGGCTTTAATGGCGGCCGTCGCCATTTATCAAAGATACCCAGAATGCCCTTTGGAAAGGCCAAGGTGACGGCAATGAACAAGCCGCCCAAAGCAAACAACCACACTTCGGGCAAGAAACCTGTCAACATTGTCTTTGCCGCATTCACAAAGCCGGCACCAATGATTGCGCCAATCAACGTCCCGCGTCCGCCAACAGCCACCCAGATGACAGCCTCAATGGAATTTGCGGGCGAAAACTCACTGGGATTGATGATGCCAATCTGCGGCACATAAAGCGCCCCCGCCAGACCTGCCAAGGCTGCCGACAAGGTCCAGACGAACAGTTTGTAATATTCCACACGATAACCAATAAAGCGGGTGCGTGCCTCGGCGTCGCGGACCGCCACCAAGACCTTGCCGAATTTTGAGCGGACAATCGCCAATGCCAACAGATAGCTGGCGATAACGGCGACTGACGAGGCGATAAATAACGCAGCCCGAGTGCCATGTGATTGAATATCGAAGCCGAGGATATCTTTAAAATCTGTCAGCCCATTATTGCCCCCAAAGCCCATATCATTGCGGAAAAAAGCCAGCATCAGCGCAAAGGTCATGGCCTGGGTAATGATCGACAAATAGACACCCGTGACCCGGCTTCTAAAGGCCAGCCAGCCAAAAACAAAGGCTAGAATAGCGGGCGCAAGCAAGGCCATTAACAGGGCAAAGCCAAAGTGATCAAAGCCATACCAGTACCAGGGCAGTTCTGACCAATTTAAAAACACCATGAAATCTGGTAAAATCGGATCACCATAAACGCCACGACTGCCGATCTGGCGCATCAAATACATGCCCATGGCATAGCCACCAATGGCAAAAAAGGCCCCATGACCAAGCGATAAAACGCCGCAAAATCCCCAAACCAGATCAATTGATAAAGCCAATAAGGCATAGCAGAGATATTTGCCCAGCAAGGAAATAACAAAGGTTGGGACATGCAGTGGATGTTCCGTTGGCAACAGCTGATTGGCGGCGGCTAATAAAACTGTCAGGAGCACCATTATGGTAATAAAATAGCGGCCTCGGCCATCCAGCCAGGTGAAAAATTTACCAGAAATCATGACTCAACCGCCCGTCCCTTCAGGGCAAACATGCCGCGCGGACGCTTTTGTATGAACAAAATGATAAACACCAGCACCAAGATTTTGCCGAGCACAGCGCCGGCGAACGGCTCTAAAAATTTATTGGCAATGCCCAGCGTCAGCGCCCCAACCAAGGTTCCCCAAAGATTACCGACGCCGCCAAAGACAACCACCATGAAGCTATCAATGATGTAGCTTTGCCCCAGGTTTGGGCTGACATTGTCAATTTGACTGAGCGCGACCCCGGCAATGCCGGCAATTCCAGAGCCAAGACCAAACGTCAAGGCATCGACCCAATCGGTGCGAATGCCCATTGATCCGGCCATTGCCCGATTTTGAGTCACAGCCCGCATTTGCAAGCCAAAATGCGTACGCTTGGAGATGATCATCATTACCGCCAGAACCAGAAGCGCAAAAATGATGATATACAGCCTGTTATAGGTGATCGTCAGCTGGCCAATCTCAAAAGCGCCAGACATGAATTGCGGGGTGCCCACTTCTTGATTGGTTGGCCCAAAAAGAGAGCGGACAACCTGCTGCAACACCAACGACAACCCCCAGGTTGCGAGCAATGTTTCCAACGGGCGACCATATAGAAAACGGATAATACTGCGCTCAATCAAAACCCCAACAGCCCCCGAGACAAGAAACGCCGCTGGCACCGCAATCGCCAAAGACCATTCAAATAACTCAGGGAAGCTCGATTTAATAACGCTTTGAACAACGAAGGTGACATAGGCACCAATCATGACCATTTCGCCATGGGCCATATTGATGACACCCATGACCCCAAAGGTAATGGCCAGCCCCATGGCCGCCAATAACAGCACCGAGCCAAGCGACAAACCATAAACGATGTTTTGCCCGGCGGCCCACATGGCAAGATTTTTTTCAATCCGCCGGACAGCGTCCTCAGCGGCGGCTTTTGCAGACCCCGACGCTTGCGGCAGATAGCCAAGAAGAGCAGAGCGAGCGTCATTGTCGCCGCGCTCTCGCAAGACCGAAATGGCCTCGATCTGCGCCGCTTCAGATTGTTTCCCGGCCAGCACACTGACGGCGCGGGCGGCGATCATCGCCTGTTTTATGTTATCGACGGTTTCCGCCGCAATCGCCGCATCAAGAGCACCAACCGCAGTCGCATCTTTCGATTTAAAAAGCGATTCGGCGGCCCGCAGGCGGGTATTCGGGTCTGCCGCGCGCAGCGTTAGACTGCCCATTAAATCCCGAATGGCTCGGCGCAAACTATTGTTTACTTTAATTTTTTTAACATCTCGGCGACCAACTTTTCCAAGCGCTTCAAGGCTTAAGGGATCTGCCAATTCAAAACCGCCACTGACCTTGTTGGCGATCACAACCTGCTTGTCGGTTTTGCGGAAATAAAGCTGTCCTTGACCGAGCGCTTGCAGGATCGGGGCGACCCGCGGATCTGGCATCTTGCCAAGGGCTTCAATGGCCACCGCCCGGGCTTTGAACTTGCCAATGGCCAGCGCATTGACTTTATCGCGCAATGCCTCTGCTGTTGCCGGTTGAACAAAGACAACCATGCACACCGCGATGAGAGCGACCCAGAAAGCCAACCAACGATAAGGTTGCGGCACAGTCATCACAGCCGATATCCCTTTGGGTAAGGGTCAATCCAAGACGGATTAACAGAAAATACGGGCAACAGAGCCAACTGCTGCCCGCACAAACATGACGGTTTAGTTACCTTTGCCGCCGCATTTACCTGTGTCGGTATTGAAGTTGCCGCAGGACATGGGCTTACGCCAGTCGCTGATCAGGGCCTTTGAGTCCGGCAAGAAATCTGACCATGCATCGCCGGGCACCAAATTCGGTGTCTCAGACACTGTCTCAAACTGACCATCAGCTTGAATCTCGCCAATCAAAACCGGCTTGGTGATGTGATGGTTCGGCATCATTGCAGAATATCCGCCGGTAAGGTTTGGCACGGTGACACCAATAATCTCATCAATCACCACATCGGGATCTGTGGTACCAGCTGCTTCCACCGCTTTGACCCACATGTTGAAGCCAATGTAATGGGCTTCCATCGGGTCATTGGTGACACGTTCTGGGTTCTTGGTGAAAGCTTTCCACTGCTCGATAAAGGCATCATTTTCATCTGACTCCACCGACATGAAATAGTTCCATGCCGCGAGGTGGCCCACCAATGGGGCTGTGTCGATACCGGCCAGTTCTTCTTCACCCACAGAGAAGGCCACAACCGGGATATCTTCAGCTTTGATCCCTTGGTTACCCAGCTCTTTATAAAACGGCACGTTGGCATCACCGTTGATGGTTGAGACAACAGCGGTTTTCTTACCTGCGGAGCCAAACTTTTTGATATCAGAGACAATCGTCTGCCAATCAGAATGCCCAAATGGTGTGTAGTTGATCATGATGTCGGCAGCAGCAACCCCTTTGGATTTCAGATATGTTTCTAAAATCTTATTGGTGGTCCGTGGATAGACATAGTCAGTGCCCGCCAAGACCCAGCGCTCAACGCCTTCATCCATCAAATAATTGACCGCAGGAATGGCCTGCTGATTGGGTGCGGCACCCGTGTAAAACACGTTGCGCTGGCTTTCTTCACCCTCATACTGAACAGGATAGAACAGGATGCTGTTCAGCTCTTCAAAGACCGGCAACACAGACTTCCGAGACACAGAGGTCCAGCAGCCAAAAACAACGTCAACGTCATTCACTGAAATCAGCTCACGGGCTTTTTCTGCGAACAGCGGCCAGTTTGACGCTGGATCAACAACAACGGCCTCCAGTTTTTTGCCCAGGATACCGCCTTTCTTATTCTGCTCATCAATCAGCATCAGCATGGCGTCCTT
>JBELLC010000160.1:0-4888 GCA_042088965.1 Nisaea sp.
AGAGTTCTCGACGCCCGCCCTGCCGGGACCGAAGGCCCGTGGGTCACCTATGCCCGCATGGAAACACTGCGGTCGCCCAAACATCTGGCTGGACCAGCCATGGGATTGCCAAATCTATCATTCCGCGCATGGTATGAGGCGCGATTTGGCGAAGATGCTTGGCAAGCGCTGGGTAAAATTCCGCGCCCAATGTGGATGGACTACTTGGCCTGGTACCGCCATGTACTCGCCTTGCCCGTTGAAAATGACATCTCCGTCTTGCGAATCGCCGTCGCGGCGCATGGTTTTGATCTGCGGGTCCGGCAAGGACGAACAGAAACAACAATCCCTGCCCGCCACATCGTCTTGGCCACCGGTCGCGAGGGCATGGCCCGCCCACGCTTGCCAGACGCCTTGAGGAATATCATCGGCCCATCGGTGCGGCACAGTTCAGAGGATATCGATTTCGCCCAGATGCGCGGCAAGACAGTCGCGGTTATTGGCTTTAGTGCGTCGGCTGTCGATAATGCTGCCGAAGCGTTGGAGGCAGGGGCGAAAAAGGTCCATATCCTGGTCCGGGCACCTGATATCTCGCGTATTAACAAGATGAAAAGCACCAATTATCCCGGCTTTACCGCTGGTTTTCCAAAGCTTTCCATGCAGGCGCGCCTAGATCTTTTATCCTATATTTTTCGCTACAGAACCGCACCACCACGAGATTCAGTGAAACGGGTTTTTCGCCACCCCAATGTCGACCTGCACTTAGATGCGGGTGTTCAGACGGCGCGAAAATCTGGCCCTTGTTTTAATCTGACAGCAGGCACTCATCACCTCAGCGTTGAGGAGATCATTTACTGCACCGGCTTTCAAATCGACACAACGGCGCCCCGCGAACTACAAGCCGTCGCCCACCATATTCGCACATTCCGTGACTCCCTGCCCGACGATGGCCAGGTGCTGTCCGAATTCCTCGATTTTCCAGATTTGGGCCCAGCGTTTGAATTCCAGCAAAAGACCGATGGGGCGATGCCCGCGCTGTCTGCCCTGCATCACTTTACCTTTGCCGCTACAGTCAGCCACGGCAATGTCAGCGGCGATATTCCCGGCGTCAGTGAGGGCGCTGTCCGCTTAGCCAAAGGCATAGCGGCAAAGATCTTCACGGATGATTTCGACCACCATCTGGCCGATTTATACGCCTATGAAGACCCCGAATTGCGCGGCGATGAGATTCCCGGCGCGACCGCTTGGAAACCGCCAATTGCATAAAATTGGGGCCGCATAATCGGTGCATGGCTACCTCAGGCGCAAGTTATCCACATATGCCCAGGCATATTGATTGAATGACCCAGGTTCAGCCATCTCGGTTTCAATAACGAGGCTGATATCGCCGGCGTCCGCGGGGACATCAAACGTCCACGGAACCTGTTGACCCGCCGCACAGACACATTCGCCGCAAGGCTCAAAGTCATCTATCTTATCGCCGACAAAACCAAAAAGAGCGCGAAAACGAACACTCGCTGCCTCTGCATGTGCCACCCTGACAGCCGCTGTTACCTGCGCCCCAGCAGAGATTTGCACGTTTTCCAAAACCAAGCGTGCGGGTGGCTGGTCCGTTGGGTTTGGATGCAAGAACACACGGTGTTCTTCAATAGCGGCCGCATTTGGCTGGACGTTCTCAAATCTATGGTGACGCGCCATCGCAATGAGACTTGCAGCCGAGTGTCCCGCTGCCGCTTGCGGCAATCCAGCCTCCACACGATCGCCATCACGCGGATTGATACCATGATTTGGATGAAGGCTCTGCATCACATGCGGGGCAATATCGCGACCAGCATAGCGGTTTGGGACAATTTTACCGGTTCGAATATCGGTAATCTCTCGGAACTGTATACGTCCCATGAAGGGATCCGAGAGCAACGGTGTGTAATAAGCACAGTCTGCAAAATAGTAATGGGTTACTTGACTATGACGTGAACGCTTACGATCATTTTGCCGGTGACCGCCGTGCAATAGATTTGCCGCCCAAATCAAGGCCTCGCCCTGGGACGGTTTGAAAATTTGCCGCTCAAGGCCAAGCGCGGGGCCAAGCTGCTGCCACAATGCATTGTATTCACCATATTCTTGGTTGCTTTTATCACCCTGGCTGACGAGGCCCAATTCGCTAGAGGCGTAGCAAGGCAGTTTATGGCTACCGGCAAGGTACTCAAGCGGCCCATTGTCTTCATCGACGTCTTCAAGAGCCACCCAGACGCCACACATGAAGCGTTCTGGCATACTGTTGAAATGGGCAGCGTCGCAATGCAGAGCCTGCTCGGTACCAACCCGAAAGTTCAATGTTTGAAAGGGAATCGGCTCACGCCCATAAAGAAAACGCAACATGTCAAGTATTGCTGGATTACATGCTATTTGACGGACATCATTATTGGTTTTCCAGGCATCTTGAATGCGCCGCTCCCCCTTATAATCATCAGCGAGATCTGTCTTAATACGCGCCGCCATCGCCGCAAAATCTGACATTTCGACGTCAAGCTTCAGAAACCCATTTTCCCGGTAAGCGCGGGCTTTTTCAATTTCACCCGCACGCATCGCTTTGCTGGCAAGGTGTTGCTCGAAAAACGGCGATTCTATCCACGGCACGCCTGGTAAAAGATTACGATCAGCCATTCATCCCGCCCTTACAGCCCGTCGGGCCATCTAAAATCCACATAGGTTTGCAAATCCCGTGAAAGGTTTGGACTATAATAAGGGTCATCGAAATTCTGCGTGTCCCATTTTTTCTTCAAAAAAGCCGCTTCACGCTTTTCGCGCCGCCGGTGTGCCGGTGTGGTCTGATCGCCTCTGGTCGCCGATTCATGATGAATAAGGGTCGCCTGCGGTGTCCAAATAATTTTTTTTCCCTGAGCCTTAAGCTTTAAGCAAAAATCGACGTCATTGAACGAAATGGGGAGATTCTCGGCATCCATTCCGCCGACCGCCAGGTAATCTGCCCGCCGACATATGAGGCAAGCGGCGGTGACGGCTGACACATTTTGAGGGACCCGTAGAGAGTCAAAATAACCGGCCTCATCTTTTGCAAATGCACGTTGGGCGTTGTCAGCGATTCCATGCTGGCCGATGACCACGCCTCCATGCTGGATCAAACCTTCGGGGAAAAGTAGCTTGGCACCAACGGCGGCAACCTCAGACCGGATCGCGTGACTCATCATTTCAGATAGCCATGCCCCCTCAATGACTTCGATGTCGTTATTGATAAGCCCTATAAAAGGGGTCTCAATCTCCGCCACCACGGCGTTATGCAGGCCAGCGTAGTTAAAGGCATGAGGCCAAGAGGTAACGGAAATCTGATCATGCGCCGACACAGCCTCAAGATAATCGCGCGTTTCCGGCCGCTCACTTTGATTATCGACGATCAAAATCTGGAAATGAGGGTATTGCGTTTGTTCAAGAAGGCTGCTGACGCAGGTTTCCAGGAGGTCAACTCTGTCGCGGGTGGGAATGATAAGCGTGACCGCCGGCGGTGTCGGCAAATAGCGGCGCACATGGGTGATGCCGCCCACCAGGCGCGTCACCGTCGCGTCAACATTGCGCGTCGCCAAATGCCGGGTCAGCCGCGCCGCCCGCGCCCGAAGATCCAAGCGAAATTTGTGCTGTATACCTTGATGGAACAGAACAAAGGGCATGTGCACAACGCGGCTGGGATCAATTTCAAGTAAGGTCGTGTCCAAAAGACGATCTGCCCAGGCCAAGGCCTTACCGCGTGGTCGGTCAAAGCCATGCGCATCGACAACATCCCGTAAGGCCGATCGTCGCACGGCGCAGGCGCGACCAACATAATTTTTAGCCAAATGCCGGTCCGGGTCCCAGGCGGGTTTAAAATGCGGTGCGCTGTGCACCCCGTCCGCCATCAGCGTATCTGCGTCAAATGTAATCGCGTCAATCGATGGATCATCAAAGCGGGCGGCAAGGAGCCGCGCCAAGCCAGGATGGGGGTGGTCATACGGACCACAAAATACCACAACATCCGCATTAGATTCCGCAAGCCAGTGAGACAAGACTGCTGCTGTTTCAGACACGTCAACCGACCGAACGGACACAAGTGTTTGCAATCCCTGCCGCGGAATACCCTTAATCTTAACCGTCAGGGTTGCCTCATGCATGACGCGCCATGATGCATACCGTTCCTGATCTCGCAACCAATGACGCGGTTCCCGCCGCAGTAATTGCGCCAGGCGCGCCCGTTCTCGATCAGATTTCTCCATAGCATGGTGGAGAAAGAGCTGCCGGGCTGTTTGCAGCCGTTGCGGCAGATTAAAGCTGCGCTGGCCCGCGTCTATTATATTGCCACCATTAGCGAACCGGAATTCGAGCGTATGTTGATGGTCATCATGATATTCAGGCGGGATGTAAAAATGAAACCCGCCGCCAACAGGCCAACTGGTTTGTGCCAGAATGTCCGGGCGTGGCTGATCACAGGCGATATTGGCAACCCATTGATCATCGATCAGCACATCTAAAATTGGCGGTCTGGCCTCGGCAAGCGCACTCACAGCCCAACCACGCGCTTCCGCCTCAGCCAAAAACTCTAACTTGCCTTGCAGGATGGCGGGGAAGAACGGCTCTGCGAAGGATTTGGGTAAGGGGCGATTCTCATCAACGACATAAATCTCAAGATGATGCGGTCGCCCATCAATCAAATGCTCCGGGAGTTTCAGCTCGAAGGCGCAACTGCCCTGGCCAAATCCGGCATCACGGAGGTCGCGCCGAAACCTATCAGCAACAACCGCCTGAACAGGTTGGCCGTCGGATACTAAAACCAGACGAACGGCCTCGGCCGTCGTTGCATCAAAGGCCCATCCCTTCGCAAACCAACCAACCTGAGCGTAATGATCAATTTTTTCGAAACAACCTT
>JBELLC010000161.1:0-4708 GCA_042088965.1 Nisaea sp.
CGGTCACTCGCCCCACTTTTTTCCGGCAGATCGCGCGGCGTCGTCGTGCAAGCGGATCGTGTCTCGCCAGCTTTGGTTAACCATTGCCGGCGGAAACGTCCCTGGCGTCAGGCTTCAAAATCAGCCTGTGCATGCTGCACATCGTCAACGGTCGAACACCTTTGAAGGCTTTTCATTTGTGCCCACCAAGGGCATGATGGCGATCACGGTTTGGTCACATTGGAAGCCTGCTATGAAGATTGATTTCGCCTATGGCCGCGGCCAGCTTGATGTTGTTATGCCTGCTGATGCGGACGTGCAGATCATCCGCAAAACCCCGCTGGATAAAATAGCTGACGGCCGGGCAGCTGTGCGGGCGGTTCTGGACGCACCGATCGGCGTGCCAGCATTGACAGCGTTTGCGGCCGGTCAGAAATCAGCCTGCATTTTAATTTGTGACATTACCCGGCCGGTGCCCAATGGCTTGTTTTTGCGCCTCATGGTGGACGATCTCGAAGCCGCTGGAATCGCCCGCGATGCCATTACCATTTTGATTGCAACAGGCCTGCATCGCCCCAATGAGGGAGAGGAGCTGCGCGAGCTTGTTGGCGATGATTGGATTGTCGATAATATCCGGGTTGCCAATCACTTTGCCCGCGATGACGACATGCATGTGGATCTCGGGGTAACGCCGACCCGAGCGACGCCTGTGAAAATTGACCGCCGCTTTGTTGAGGCTGATGTGCGCATCGCTACTGGTTTGGTTGAGCCGCATTTCATGGCGGGATATTCTGGCGGCCGGAAGGTCGTTTCACCAGGGATCGCCCATCAAGACACCATTCGCACGTTCCATTCAGCGCGTTTCATGGAAGATCCCTTGGCCATATCCTGTAATCTGGCTGGCAATCCTCTGCATGAGGAGCAGCTAGAGATCCTTAAAATGCTGGGTGATGATATTTTGGGGTTAAACACTGTTATTGATGAAGAGCGTGATCTTAATTATGTCAGCTTTGGCAAGATCATCGACAGCCATATGGCCGCTGTCGACTTTGTCCGCGCCTCAACAGAAATTTCGGTCGGCCGGACGTTTAACACGGTTGTGACGTCTTCGGCAGGCTACCCGCTGGACCAAACCTATTATCAGACCGTTAAAGGCATGGTTACACCGATCGATATTTTGGCCCCGGGCGGAACCCTCATTGTTGTTTCGGACTGCTCCGAGGGGATTGGCTCTGAGGAATTTCGGGCCTCTCAAGGGCGTTTGGTTGAACTTGGCCCAGAGCGTTTCTTAGAAACCATCCTTGGTAAGCAATTTGCCGATGTCGATGAATGGCAGACCGAAATGCAGCTGAAACCCATGCGGGTTGGCACCATTAAACTGTTTGCGACGGGCCTGCCAGAACAGGATCATTATCTCACCGGGGTTGATGTACTGGGCGCTGACTTAGATGCAGTAACAACGGCAATCGCTACCAGTATTGCCGCGCATGGCGATAACGCTGTGGCAGCCATTCCAGAAGGCCCCTATGTGATCCCGTTTGCCCGTCCAGGATAAGTTCATGACAGCGCCAGCGCATATCCATCTTCAGCCTTTGGGCGGGGTTGCCGGTGACATGTTCATGTCAGCGATGGTGGCCGGTTGGCCAGAATTGGCAGCGATCATCCGACAAGCGGTCATTGCCGCAGGCGTTCCCGGCGGCGCGCAAATGGCCTTTAAGCCCGTTAAACGCAAGGGTTTGGCAGCGATCTGGTTAGATTTTGATCCACATGCGGTCAGCCCGGCTAAGGCCCCGCATCATTACCGGGATATCCGTCAAAATCTGATTAACGCGCCGTTAGCCCCGGCAACCCGCGACCCTGCCTTGGCTATCTTGCATTTGATTGCTGCGGCAGAGGCGAAAATTCATGGCATTGATATTGAGGCTGTGCATTTTCATGAAGTGGCCGATTGGGATTCGGTTGCCGATGTGGTCGCAGCAGGCGCGATCATTGGCTATTTTGAGGATACCACGTGGTCCTGTGCACCGTTGCCGCTTGGTGGTGGGCAAGTTGATACCGCCCATGGCCGCTTGCCCGTTCCCGCGCCCGCGACACAAATTTTAATGACAGGTTTGTCGGTGGTTGACGATGGCATTCATGGTGAGCGTGTGACCCCTACCGGCGCAGCGATTGTTCAATATCTGCTGGGCCAACGTGGGGCGGCATTCACGGGCGGTAAAGTGGCCGCCTCTGGGTTTGGGGCTGGCACCCGTGATAGCACCGAAATTGCCAATGTTTTGCGGGTTGCAGGCTTTCATGCGGGTAAAACGGCCGATCTTGAACACGACCACGTGGTCGTTATCGGCTGCGAGATTGATGATATGACGCCGGAGGAATTAGCCGCCGCCAGTGATGGTTTGCGGGCCGAGGAGGGGGTGTTGGATGTGAGCCTTTTTCAAGGGATTGGCAAAAAGGGGCGGGCCATCTTCCACCTGCAAGTCTTGTGTCAACCGGCGGATGGCGACAGGATCGCCGGTGTTGTGTTGCAGCAAACGACGACCTTAGGGCTGCGCCAGCGCATTGAGGAACGCCATGTGGTCGCGCGCAACATAGTCACAGCACCCTCTGGCGTGCGGGTAAAGCGCGCTGAGCGCGGCCAGGGTGTGGTGACGGCAAAAGCAGAGGCAGATGATTTAGATGGTGCTGTATTTTCCCGCCGGATGCAGAGCGCTGAGGCTGAAAATGCAATCTTATCCAATGCAAACAGTCTGAAAAAATATGACACGGAAGGTTGATACACTGCGCCAGGTGTTGGCATCGATTGGCCCGGCGGCGATTGCTGTCAGCGGCGGTGTTGATAGTATGACCTTGGCACATGTCGCCCATCAGGTGCTCGGACCGAGTGTGTTAATGTTACATGCAATTTCCCCGGCGGTGCCCAAGGATGCAACCGCGCGGGTGCGGGCGCATGGGGCGGAAAATAGTTGGCAACTGCGGATCATTGAAGCGGGTGAGTTTGCGGATGAAAACTATTTAAAAAACCCTGTTAACCGCTGTTATTTCTGCAAAAATAACCTCTATGACCGCATTTCTGTCGTCGCCGAAAGGCGAGTTATTTTATCGGGTGCAAACCTTGATGATCTGGGTGATTACCGTCCGGGTCTCACAGCCGCCAAAGAGCATCAGGTGCGCCATCCCTATATCGAAGCGGGGATTGGCAAGGCTGATCTGCGCGCCATTGCCCGTGAGTTGACCCTACAAGATATCGCCGAATTACCGGCCCAACCGTGTCTGGCCAGCCGGGTTGAAACAGGCATTGCGATCCATGCTGATGACCTTAACTTCATCGAATTGGTTGAGGGCAGGTTACGCGATTTGCTGGGCAGTGTGACCCTACGCTGCCGGATTACCGCCCAAGGGGTGCGGGTTGAATTGGCCGAAGACGCCCGCGCCAATGAAGCATCCCGTCAGCTTGATGATGTTTTGCAAACCCTGTGCCAGGATGCAGGCCGGGTATATGCAGGAATTTCTGACTATCGGCGAGGTAGCGCTTTTATTCAGCCCCAATAGGGCCCACCGCAGCCCGCTTTCCGTCTCAAAGGCGGGTGTATGTCGCGCAGGTAACGTGGCGATATCGGCGGTTTTTTCTTTCACGATGGAGATTCTTTGGGTTTGTGATGGCGCTTTCAAAAGTGCCGACCTGAAAGGTTGGTCAGGGGTGCGGAGATTTGTGAAATTCGCGCGTCAATACGAAACATGCTTGACGCCGCTTGGCAGGCCCGCCATCTGTGGGACTGGGAATTTTTTGATCAGGTGAGATTATGGCACTCATTGAGCCAGACGGCGGTCTGTTAGACCGGACATTTGATAACCTGCGGCGCGCTTGGGCCGGCCTTTCCGACCAAACACGGCAAATGTTTTGGAAGGAGTTACGGTCGGATTTACCAGATGATGATCTGGCGCGGATTCGTACCCAGATGACTGAATGTCTGGAAGCCCGTGGTGGTGAGATTTCAGCACGCTCTCGGGCAGCAGAATTAGGCCGATCATATTTGTCATTGGATGACGAAGGACGGACTCGGTTTTTGGCCCTGATGGCCGGCGAATTTGGCACGGATAAAGCGCGCATTAATGAGGCTGTTGACGCCCTGCAAAATGCCGATGCAGAACACCGAAATCAGGCCGAGTTGGAGCTAAGTGCGGCGCTTGAGCCGGGGTGGCGGCAGTTGCTCACCCGCTTTACGGCCTTGCCAGAAGGGGTGAAATTTCTGGTCGACCTGCGGGCCGATCTATTGCGTTATAACAAGAAATCGCGTGAATTGAACGTGCTAACGACGGATCTTAAGAAAGTTCTGGAATCTTGGTTTGATATCGCGCTCTTGGAAATGCGGCAAATCGATTGGTCATCGCCGGCCGCTTTGCTTGAAAAGCTCATTGCTTATGAGGCCGTTCATGAAATTCGGTCATGGGATGATTTGAAAAATCGATTAGATTCGGACCGCCGCTGCTTTGCCTTTTTTCACCCAAAGATGCCGGATGAGCCGCTCATTTTTGTTGAGGTCGCGTTAGTGTCGGGTTTGGCGGGCAATATTGCCGCGTTATTGGATGAGACTGATCCGGCCTTTGATGCCAGCAAAGCCGACACCGCCATTTTTTACTCGATCTCAAACGCCCAACAAGGTTTGGGTGGCATTAGTTTTGGTAATTTTCTGATCAAACGGGTTGTTGATGTGCTGTCACACGAATTACC
>JBELLC010000162.1:0-4674 GCA_042088965.1 Nisaea sp.
CTCTTTGGGAACCTCTTGATCTGTGAAAGCGCGGATTGACTTACGGCTTTGAATGGCATCTAGAACGTTCATATTTTTCGATCTCCGTGTTAGCAGCTATCAGATTAGTCAACTTCGCAGCAGCGCGCTAGGCAAGGGACAGGAAAAAGTTGTTCTGCGGCGCTGGGTGAACATACGTAAAGCTGCTCAGCGCCGTGTGTTAATGTGCTGTTGGCAATAAATCGAGCAGTTTTTGGTATGCGCGTTGACCGACCCTTTGGCCATCAAAGACCTCGTCGCGATGCAGCATAGGCATACAGTTTGGAAAATAGTAATCACGGCCATCCATTAAATACATAAAGCCTTGTGCCAGTCGAATTGTTGGTACGCCAACAGCGGCGGCAAAGGCGCAATTTGCGGTCCGTGCTGAAATCACGATATCCAATGCTGCCATTAAAGCGAGCAGCCCGTCTAAGTCGTTCCAAGGGTCAAGGCCAGGGGGGCGACGCAAGGTCAGGCCAGCGGCGACCATCGCCGCATCATCGTCATCATTCGCGGGCATGAGGTTAATAAAATCACAGTCGGGGTGTTGAAGAACAGGCATCATATCTTCAAGTTGGCAATGGATTTGGGCCCGAAACAGCGAGATCTTCGCCGTTCGCAGTGTGAGGCCAATTTTATGCTTCGGCCCTAAGCTGTCTAACCATGCCTGCCAGTGGGCGACTTGCTCTGGATCTGGGCGCAGATACCCAACCCGATCCAGCGGCTGAATTGTGTGCTGACTGCGCAGCAACGGCAAACTTCCGCCAAACACCGCTGCATCAATGGCGTCAGTCGAGATGACTGATTGATAGTCAAAATGCCGGTTGCCATCTGGCGTTCGGACAATTTGCCGAGGGATGATTGTCATATCTGGGAAGCTGCGTGCGACCATGCTGACCAGCCGGGGGTCAACCTCCACCACTGGTGGGCTTGCCATCTGATCCAGCAAATCAGGCAAGCAGGACAGAAAAATAATTTCATCGCCAACACCTTGTTCGGCCATGATCAACAGCTTTCCAGGCCCTGTTTGCCCGCGCCATAACGGCGGCATATTCAGGCGGGGGACTTGAGCCAAGACCTTGGCTTGACGATGTTCCCAGAGCTGCCATGCTAAGCGCAGATCGCCCGTCCGAAATTCAATTTCACTGAGAAAAAGCTTCAAGTCGTCGCTGTCAGGAGCAGTGATGAGGCCCCAGGTTATCAATTGGCGCGCGAGGCCAGAAATATGGCTGTTGCTGAGGCCCGCAATAACATTATGAAGGTTCCGGCTATCATTTGGCTGTAGCAGAATTGCCCGGCTGGCGGCGCTGATGGCAGCTTTTGGATTCGCCCGATCTGAATGGGCGGCGCTGCGGCTAACCCAGGCTTGTGGCGTGCCGGGACCGAGAATGCTGGCAAAAATGCTCCAGGCAAGATCCTGGGCGCTGATCTCCGTGTCAAGTTGGCGGTTTAACAAGGAGGCCGTGAGTTCGACCGTTGCCGGTGAACAGACAATGCCCGCGCGCAAAATGTCACGCCCAAGCTCTGCCTTTCCCGCAGCATATAATCCACGTCCCAAATGGAGTGCAATCTCACGATTGCCAGGTTGCTGTTGCCAACACCGGGTTAAGATGGGTATTGCGGCGGCGATATCGCCCTGCATTTGCAGCAAGACGCCCTGCCGCAAGACCGCATCGCAAGACTGTGGCGCGATTGATAAAGCAAATCTATTCACCCGCAGGCCATCATCGATCATGCCGCGCTTTGCCGCTTCTTTGGCAAGGTTGACGTAGGGTTCTGCCTGGGATGGATCAAGCACGGCGGCACGCTGAAAATTGCTGCTGGCGGCAGCAAAACGATTGAGCGTCTGATCAATCACCCCGAGGTGATTCCAGGCCGTCGGCTCCCTGGGGTTTTTAGATACCGAAAGGGCTAAATACGGCCGCCCAAGTTCTGGTGCGCCAAGCTGGAATAAGGCTGTTCCATAGAGATCCAGCACCTTTGGGTGTGTTGGGACAACGGCCAATATTTGTTCATAAAGATCTGCGGCGGCGGCGATGCGCCCGGCATTGTGCGACACGACTGCTTGGCTGAATAACTGAAGTAGATCAGCTTGTTGGGCTGGAGACGGGGTGTTGAACGCCACGATAGGATGCTCATGTGAGACCGCAGATAATCGTAAAGTTATAATATTTATTTTCGGGTTGCCAGATAAACTCCACCCGTTGCAATCAGCAAACCGAGCAGATCAAAGGCGGTGACGGCTTCGCCGAGAAGTGCCCAGGCCATGAATATAGAAACGGGCGGGACCAGGAAAAACAATGCTGAAGTGCGGCTGGCGGAGCCGGTTTTGAGCAAGTAAAGCAAAATCGTGAAAGCCCCAAAGGACACCGCGATAATTTGCCAGCCCATCGCCAAAATAAAACCCTGGGTAAAGCTGATCGTACCATCCTCGAAGATCAGCATAATGAGCAGATGAAACAGTCCTGCTGCCAAGGCTTGATAGACATTGGCAACCGATAATGGCAGCCTGTCGCTCATCTTTTTTTGCCATAATGTTGCGGTCGTCAGTGCGGCCAGGCCAATGACAGCGGAAATCACGCCCAGCGTCGGCAGGTCTGCGCCCACATCCAGCCCGAGAACGATGGTCACACCACAAAAACCCAGCAGGATTCCAACCCATTGTCGCCAGGTGACTTTTTCGCCCAGCAAAGGGCCCGCAAGGACGCTGGTTAAAATCGGTTGCAAGGAGTTAATCAGTGCTGCAATGCCTGTTGGCAGGCCGATGGATACGGCGAAAAATACGCTGCCAATACTCACACCATGGAACAACACACCAATCATGCAGGTGGCCGCGATGTCTTGGCGGCGGCCCCGCAAGCTCTCGCGCAGAAATAGGGTGACGCAAACAAATACAGCGCCCACGATGGCATAGCGGAACGCCAGTGATGCAAATGGCGTGGCGTCGGTCACAATGAATTTACTGCTGACGAACGCTGAGGCCCATAAAACAATAAATACCAGCGGCAGTAATTTGCTCAAAGTAGGGTTCCTTGGATGCAGCAAAGGGTCAAGCGTTGTCGCTGGCAGGTCGGTGGCAACAGACCAGGATTAGGCGCGCATTAGGCGCTAACAAAATCAAAGCCCATTGTCCGCGCATGATAATAGAGGCCGCCATCTTGCACGATCAAAAACCTTGCTTGCTGATCGCCATCATTATGGTGGGAATGGACGGATACAGGTGGGGTAATGGTGGTGGCCCAGGGTGCCCAATTTTTGCGGACGCCGTCGATCGTTGAATAACAGTCTGTGCCCTCAACGACCAGCGTAATGGCAACTGAATTATGGCGGTGGGGACGCTGGCTGGTCCCGGCAGGCAGGGAATTCATGGCCGCGGTAAGAGACGGCAGGATGTTGCGGCCTGCAGCTTGTTTGTCAGAGGAAAAAATTAAGGCCAGACCCGCAATCTCATCACTGCTGCCAACCGCATATAGGGTGTCAAGCTGACGGCTGATTTCATCTGCTGGATAGTGAACCAAAGCGCTTGGCGCATCGCCATCTGCTGGCGCTTGCAGATTTTCAAACGCTAATTGCGGTTCATTGGTGACAAGCCATAAAACAGCGTCGGTTGTTTGTGCGGCATGACGGTGTGGCTGACCGCCAGGCGCAATGAACAGATCGCCGGGATGCCAATGAATGGTCTCATCACCGACCCGCGTTGTGCCCTGTCCTTGGATGACGAAATAGATCGCACCGCTACAGATAAAATCTGTGTCTAACGTCTCTCCAGCCCGAATACGGGCGTAGCGCGCCAATAATAACGGCGTTGTCGCGGGAAAGGTACATTCGAGGGTCTTGCAGAGATCACACGCGATCAGCCCTGTTGGTGTTGCGGGATCCATTGCCTGGTGAGGCTGGTTAACAAATACCGCATTGGGCACCTCAGGGAGGCGCACGTTAAAGGCGTTGCCGCTGTTAAAATAGCGGGCGCGCCTTTCCGCCTCGCTTGCGGGTTGGGCAGCGCTTTGGGCGGGCAGATCTGCCATGGATGATGCTGTCGATGAGGTCGCTTTCATGTGCCACTCCGCGAACGCTACAGGCCGAAATGTTTGACCCTTGAATAGTCTAAAGTTTGGCCGTGTTCAGGTAAATGTTTGCTGGTGACGTTGCCGTTAACACGGCACCGCAGAATCGATTTTGGGCCAGTTTAGTCGTTTTTACCCCAAGACCAGTAGGAAAACCGCCAAGCAGCCGGTCGATTAAAAATTAGGCAAAATATATATTGCCTAAAAAACACCCATGCTGAACTGCGGAAATCATTGAATTTTTCTTTTTATGACGTGCTCAAAGTTTACGCATGGTCTGCACAATATTGTTTTAATTATATTTTTTAGATTTTTGATTGACGGACGGCTGATTTCAGCAATCATATATTGCACTGCAGCATTTAGCAAAAAGGGGTTTGGATTATGCGTTTACCATCTGTTTTTAAATCTTGTGCAGCCGCAGCGACGGTCGCTGTTGGGGCGCTTGCATCGCAAGCAGCCCTCGCTGACACGATCAAGGTAGGGGTTCTGCATTCATTGTCAGGAACCATGGCCATCAGCGAGACGACCTTGAAGGACGCCATGCTGATGCTGATTGATGAGCAGAATAAGAAAGGCGGTATCCTGG
>JBELLC010000163.1:0-4724 GCA_042088965.1 Nisaea sp.
CTTGCTGATGCTGAAAAAGTCGCCTTAGCAGATCACCCCATTGGCCGCCTTGGTTCTGCTCAGGATATCGCCAAAGCGATTGTCTTTCTGGCCTCAGACGATGCCGGCTTCATGACCGGCTCTGCGATGGTGGTCGATGGCGGGATGACGGCCCGTTAGGGACTCACGATCGCTTTTAAATGGTGACTGGGGTGGCGAATTTTTTTAGGGCATCGGCGGATAACGTCAGGCCAATGCCCGGATCTTCATTGAGGGTCAGCCAGCCATCCGCAATTTTAGGCGGGTTTTCGTACAGCTCTGCCTGTAAGGGGTCGCGTTCTGGGTCGGTAAAGGATTCAACAATGCGCCCTGCGGGGCTGGCGGCAACCAAGGGGGCATGGATAAAGCAATCATGATGGGGGGCCACATCCACATGGTTCAACTCACACAGCGCTGCCAGCTTTCGGCCCTCGGTGAAGCCACCAAACATGGTGCAGTCGAATTGTAGGATTTGAATTGCGTGCTCCTCCAGCATGGCCCGGCAACCATAGCTGGTCAGCTCACTTTCGCCGCCGGAAAGGGGAATCGTGGTTTTTTGGGACAATAATTTTAGCTGCCGGCGATCATCGGTCCAGCGCACAGGTTCTTCGAGCCATACAGGGTTTAAGTTTGCCAATTGGCGGGCACCTTCAATCGCGGTTTTCAAATCCCAAGCGCGATTAACATCAATCATCAAATCGCGGTCAGGACCAATGACATCGCGGACAATTTCCATGCGGGCCATATCTTCGGCCAAGCTCAATCCACCGACCTTGCCCTTGAAGCCTTGATGACCTTGGGCAACCAGCATTTCAATTTCATCGCGCAGCTCTGCGTTATCCTTGCCATCGCGGTAATAGGCGCAGGTAACATAGCAGGGCACTTGATTGCGATACCCTCCAAACAGCCGATACAGCGGCATCCCGGCGCTTTTGCCGACAATATCCCAGCAGGCCAAATCCACCGCTGAGGAGATACGGATCAAGGCTTCCCGCGCCCAGCCATTTTCAGCCGCCAACCGGGTAGCCGTCAGGGCAAATAATTTTTCATATAGACGCTCTGGTGCATGGGCATCCATGCCGATGATTTGTTCGGCGAAACCGTCTTTGAGAACCCGTGTGATGGGGCTGATATCTGTGTAGCTTGTGGCCAAGCCAAAACCCTCAATGCCATCGCTGGTCCGCAATCGAACCAATAACTCATTGGCGTTTGGGACTTTGAATAAACTGACCCAATGAGGGCGTTTTTCTGGTGCGGTTTGCAGCACATGAAAGTCAACATGGGTAATGGTTGATACCATTTGCGGGCTCCTCATTTGGGCCAATGGTGGGCGCAGGTGTCTGTCGTGTGGCAGATGATTTGCGGTCAGATAAATATGCGGTAGGCTGACACGCAAAATTAGGACTGGCAAGCTGCATAAAAGATCGCAGAAGGGGGACCATCATGCTGCCATTGGACGAGATAAAAGCACGCTATCAACGCGATGGCTTTGTGTTTCCGATCACCGTGATGAGCGAAGGCAAAGCGGCCAGTTATCGCGCGGCCTTGGAAGCAGCAGAAGCTGAATTTCCAGATCTGATTAATGCCAAAACATGTCTGCGCCGTTATCCCAATCTGGTGCTGCCCTTTGTTGATGAGATTTCCCGTATGCCCGAGGTGACGGGGCCTGTGGCAGCACTGCTTGGCGAGGACCTTTTGGCGCTGGATTGCCCGTTTTTTATCAAAGAGGCGAAAACCACCAGCTTTGTGTCCTGGCATCAGGACCTGACCTATTGGGGCCTTGACGGCGAAGACGAAGTCAGTGCCTGGATCGCCTTATCACCTGCAACGCGGGAAAGCGGCTGTATGCGGTTCGTGGCAGGCAGTCAAAATCAAACCATTGACCATCGGGATACCCATGACCCTGATAACCTGCTGACCCGTGGTCAAGAAATGGTGGTTGAGGTGCCAGAAGATCAAGCGGTTGATATTGAGCTGCGCCCTGGGCAAATGTCCTTGCACCACGGTAAGGTTTTCCATGCCTCCAATCCAAATATATCGGATGATCGCCGGATCGGCTTGGCGATTCGCTTCATCCCCGCCCAGATGCGGCAAGTCGCAGGTGGCCAAATGGCGGCGATGCTGGTGCGCGGGCAGGATCGCTATGGCCATTTTCGCCCTTGCAAGCCGCCCTCTGGCCTCGTAACGGCAGCGGATCTCGCCCATTGGCATGATATTTCAGGCGCGCGGAATGCGGTTATGATGAAGGATGGTTAATGACGCTATAAACACACCAGCGAGATCTAAGAAACGTAATCAAAGAGAGGCAGAGTGATGACAGCTGAAACACATAAACTGGTTATTCAAAATATTGGATTGATGTTAAGTGGTGACTTGGAAAAGCCGATTTTGGATGCTGATTGCGTTGTTAGCATTGGTGGTGTCATCGCTGCTGTTGGTAAGGGCCGAGATATGGACCTGGAAAACGCCGATCAGCTCATTGATGCCAATGGTATGGCCCTGGCGCCGGGTCTTATTGACAGCCATGTACACCCGGTTCTGGGGGATTACACCCCTCGCCAAAGCCAGCTTAACTGGATTGATAGCTGCCTGCACGGCGGCGTCACGACAATGATTTCAGCCGGTGAGGTACATTTGCCGGGCCGTCCAAAAGATATTGTCGGCCTGAAGGCGATGGCCATCGCCGCGCAGCGTTGGTACGAAAACTTCCGACCCTCGGGGGTGAAAATCCATGCCGGTGCGCCCGTCGTTGAAAACGGCATGGTGGAACAAGATTTTAAAGATATGGCAGATGCGGGCGTTCGTCTGCTGGGTGAAATTGGCCTTGGATCGGTGAAGGCAGGCGATACCGCCAAGGAAATGGTGGGCTGGGCGCGTAAACATGGGTTTCGCAGCACCATTCATACCGGCGGCCCCTCAATTCCTGGATCTGGTTTGATTGATAAAGATGTGATCTTAGAGGCAGACGCCGATATTATTGGCCACATCAATGGCGGCCATTCGGCGCTGCCAGATGAACAGATTTTATGTCTGTGTGAGCAATGCAACCGCGGCATTGAATTGGTTCATAATGGTAATGAACGCGCCGCCTTGCTGGCCATGCGCGCGGCCTTTGATTTGGGCCAGCCAGAACGGGTTTTGCTGGGGACAGATTCGCCGGCGGGCTCTGGGGTACAGCCCTTGGGCATTTTGCGAATGATCGCCATGCTGTCAAGTTTGGGAGATGTTGCGCCTGAAATCGTCTTTTGTTTTGCCACGGGCAATACCGCGCGCTTGCATGATCTTGATTGCGGCCTGATCGCGCCGGGCCGGGTTGCGGATTATATTCTCATCGACCAGGCACAGCACGCCGCGGGCCGCAATATGCTGGACAGTATTCATCAAGGCAATTTGCCAGGGGTTGGTATGACAGTGATTGACGGCATTGTCCGCAGTCAGCGAAGCCGCAATACCCCGCCTGCCGACCGGCTGCCAAACCTCGTCTCGGGTGGCCCGCCCATGGTCGCCCCAGGGGGCCATTAAAGGGGGCCATTAAACAGCCACCTGGTGGTCAAACAGATAGGTATTGATCGCGAATATCGCTGCGAGCGGCAAGCTGGGCAAAACTGTCATCGAAACGCAGACTGCCACCCTCAATGATCAGGGCGCGGTCTGCGACCAAGCGGGCGAAATGCAGGTTTTGTTCAGATAACAAGACCGTTAAGCCGCGTTTTTTAATTTCTAATAAGGTTTCAGCCATTTGTTCAACAATCACCGGCGCGATGCCTTCAGACGGCTCATCCAATAAGAGCAACCGTGGGTTGCCCATCAAGGTACGGGCAATGGTCAGCATTTGTTGCTCGCCGCCCGACAAGGCCCGGCCGCGATTATGGCGGCGCTCGGCAAGATTGGGAAACAGCTCAAACAATTGGTCGATATGCCAGCTTGGAACTCCGGGGCGGGCGTCTCTGCGGCCAACCTCAAGGTTTTCCAAAATGCTTAAATCGGTAAACACCCGCCGATCCTCGGGCACATATCCAAGGCCCAGGCGCGCGACTCGATAGGCAGGCTGACCGATCAGGGGATGCTGATCAAAGGTGATCGTGCCGCTGGCGGGGCGCAACAACTGCATGATTGATTTAAACGTTGTTGACTTGCCGGCACCATTGCGGCCCAGCAAGGCGACAACCTCGCCTGTTTGCACGCTGAAGGATAAATCGCGGAGGATATGTGCTTTGCCATAAAAGCTGTTAACAGCTGTCACCTCAAGCATCGGTCACCTCGCCCTGTTCGGCATTTTCAAAGGTCCGCCCACCGCCGAGGTAAACGGCCCTTACCTCGGGATTGGCGCGCACCTCCTCAACGCTGCCACCGGCAATTAAACGGCCACGGTTCAATACAATCAGGCGATGGGCATGGGCGAAGACCACATCCATGTCATGTTCAGTGAACAGCACGCTGAGACCCTCTTGGGCGACAATATCAGCGGTCAGTGCCATCAGGGCGATACGTTCTTGGGGGGCCATGCCGGCCGTCGGCTCATCCATCAGCAATAACCGTGGTTGGTTGGCCAAGGCGATGGCCAATTCTAAGCGCTTCAGATCACCATAGGCCAATACAGCTGCGGGCCGTTCGGCCTGTGCCGCCATACCAACTTGTGCCAACAAGGCCGTGGCTTGATCACGGTATAAATGGCGGGCATTTTTGAAAATAGAAAAGATCTGTTG
>JBELLC010000029.1:0-25410 GCA_042088965.1 Nisaea sp.
GCCCGCATCACATTGATCTGAAAAGCGGCATCTATAAAGGCCGTCAGGTTCTGAAGGTCAAAGAGCGGATTTAAACGGATAAAATACTTGCGTAAAAAGGCCCCGTTCGGGGCCTTTTTGCTGTCTTGCAATTGTGTCGCAATTGTCTGGCCAATTTTTTGGCCATTTTTTGGCCAATTATCTGGGCAAGTGTTTGGCCGACCAGATTAGAAATTCCTGACCTCGTCAGGGTTTTCCTCAGGCTCACTTTCTTGTGCGATCTCCATCGCCGAGGCCGCCGCTACCGTCGAGAATCGCGATACGTACAGTGGTGAGGTCTGATCAGCCAAGGCAACACCGCTGCGCTGTGTCATCCGCCAAAGGGCAAAACAGCCTGTCATTGCAAGCACAACAGATTGGAAGCTGAAAAAGCTGCTATCGCCAAAACGATCCATTAACCAACTTGAGATGATCGGGCCAAAGGCGGCACTGGTGCCAACCAATAAGACAAACCCACTGGCCGCAGCAACCATCTGATCCTGACGTAAATGGTCGTTCATATGGGCCAAAAACAGTGAATAGAGAGGGATCATTGTGCCGCCGTATAAGAACATAAGCACGATTGCTGTACGCCGATCCTGCATGTCTAAAAGGGCTCCGGCGGCGGCCAAGATGGCGGCTAAAAACACCACAATTGCGATAATTAAGCGGCGATCAAAGCGATCTGAGATATAGCCCAATGGCCATTGTAAAATGCCAGCCCCCAAAATAGCGATGGTCAGGAAAAGGGCTGAATCTGACACTGAATAACCAAGGCGTTGGGCATAAACCACGCTCAGGCCAATAAACGCCCCATTGGCCAAGCCATTGCCGATACCGCCAATCACGCCGAGAGGTGAGTTACGGTAAAGGTCGATAATGGTCATCTTACTTGGAGCCTCAACACGGGGCGCTGGCCGGACCGTTAAGAGCACCGGGATCAGCGCTGCGGACACCAGGGCGGAGGCCAAGATGAATAACACAAAACCGCCTGGATCAGCGACGTTCACCAGCAGCGGCCCGGCGGCCATACACGCCAATGAAATGACCATGTAAATCGAGAGTAAGCGCCCCCGGTTGGCATTTGGTGCCGCGTCATTTACCCAGCTTTCCGCGACGATATAAAGTCCTGCATAACCAATCCCAATCATTACCCGCAGCAGAACCCAAACCCAAGGGTTGATGATCACGGGTGGCAAGATTGTGGCAATTGAGATGAGGGAGGCGACCGCGGCAAAAACCCGAATATGGCCCACCCGTGTCACCAGAGTTGGCACCACAAACGAGCCGATCGCAAAGCCAGCGAAATAGCCGGCCATCACCAGCCCTGTCATGGTCGTTGAAAAATCTTCGATTGTGGCGCGAACCCCAAATAGTGGGCCTTGGACGCCATTGGCCAACATGGCCGCGCCGACACCCACGAGCAGCGCCCAAATCATCGCGACCGTACTCCATAGCGGCGGTGATGCGGGCATCACAATCTGTGGTTCCGCAGCGCTGTGAATAAAGCGTTCAGAGAGAGTATGGTCGGTCATGGTCGTGCGCTCACATAAGATTATGCGCGCTATTTGCGACCAATACGTGGGTTTGAAAAGCGAAAATTATTCGCCATCTTGATCGGATTTTTCGATCAGTAATATTTCAGTAACACGACGGGCTACAGGGCGCTTCAATCCCTGCAGCCCGTGAGGTGTTTTTAGACTTTTGCAAGTAGGCTTTCGATGTCGCTATCGCTCATGCCTTGGCCTGCGGCTGTGGCAACAATATCGTTCCATGCATCGCCTGCCATCGGCAGCCCGTTGGCTTGACGATCTGCCATCACCATTTGCTCTTTTTCACCAGGAATAAGCACCTCACCACCAGCGGCGCTCGGTTTTGATGACTTTAAAAAAGCCACATAGTTTTTCACTTCAGCGGCGAATGAATCATCGGAATGAAAGACTTTCAAATCCAGATAGATGGAGAACATGCCATTGCAGAAGCGTCGGGCGTGAGGCTCATCAACACCGCCGGCACAACCAGAGCCGGTCAGGGCACCTGCCATCATTTCCATCAGAAAGTTCAACCCAGAACCTTTATGCGCCCCAAAGGTTGTTAACGCGCCATCACCAGCACCGGCGCTGGGACTTCGTTTGCTGGCGGTATCACCGTAAAGCGGCACCGGGTCTGCTGTCAGGTTGCCCTCGCCATCGACAATAGCGTCGCCTGGCAGGGCTTTGCCGCCTTTTAAGGCCACTAAGGCTTTCCCCTCGGCAACAGTTGAGGTCGCCATATCCAGAATGATTGGGGTTTCGCCTGTGATTGGAATGCCAGCTGAAATAGGGGATGTGCTCATCCGTTTGGAAACACCGCCAAACGGTGCAACGATCAGGCTGCCGCGCACATTGACCATGTGAATAGAAACAATGTTTTCCGCAGCTGCTCGCTCCGACCAATCCCCGATCCGACCAAGGTGGCCTGCATGGCGCAATCCAACAACCGCAACACCGTGCGATTTTGCCCGCTCAATGCCCACATCAACAGCTTGCTCACCAATGGTTTGGCCAAAGCCAAATTTGCCATCAACGATCACGATAGAGCCATTATCTTGGACGACGTCAATGGTTTGGTTCGGCACTTGGCGACCTTCGCCAATCCATTCCACATAGCGCGGAATACGAATTACCCCGTGGCTGTCATGGCCGCGCAAATTGGCCCCCGTGAGCCGGGTCGCGATGGTATCTGCTTCATGGGCATTACAGCCAGCACGGCTAAAAATTTCCCGAGCAAGGTTAATCATGCCCGAGGCAGGGATAAGGACATTGCCCTGTTCATCTTGAGCGAGGCTCATTTTATGCTTCTCCTTAAGCGCGCATTTCTGTTGTGATTTGCCCCATGGCTGCAGCGTAAGCGCGTAAATCAGAGCTGATCGTCGTAAGATCAAAACCTTCGGCGATCATTCGGCGGGCGTAGTCTGTGCTGCCACAATGAATGCCAATTTTGATACCCGCAGCTTTGCAGGCATCACGGATGCTCATGATCGCACTGACCATTTCCTCGCGGGTGTGGTCCATGCCGGGACCATAGCCGAGAGAAAGACTTAGATCCGATGGTCCCACATAAATACCGGTTAAGCCTGGCGTGGCAGCAATTTCAGCCACATTTTCCAGCGCCTCACGTGTTTCAACCATTGCCAAGGAGACAACGGCATCATTGGCTTGAGCGATGTAATCGGCCCCATATACAAGCATGGCGCGGGTTGGCCCTGCGGAGCGATAGCCGTCAGGGGTGTAACGGCAGGCCCCAACAAACGCTTCAGCATCTGCACGGGTATTAATCATTGGGCAGATAATACCAAGAGCACCCGCATCCAAAGATTTCATAATAATCCCAGGCTCATTCCATGGCACCCGAACCATTGCTGTTTTATCGCTGGTCGATATAGCCTGCAGCATGCCTAATGTGATCTGATAATCATTTAAGCCATGTTGCAAATCAATTGTGACACTGTCGAAATCTTGCATGGCGGCGACTTCGGCTGTTACGGTGTTGGGGATTGCCAACCAGGCATTGATTGCCCCTTGGCCTTTTTCCCAGGTTTGTCGCAATTTATGCTTCATTTTTATGCTCCCTCTCGCGTTATAGAACCTCTGGATTGACGACGACCTCGGGGTCAAGTTTGCCGTCGAATAGATCCAAAACATTGCGGGCACTGCGATAAGATGATCGCTGTGCTGCTTCTTCTGACATGCCGCCCACATGGGGGCTGACGATGATGTTATCGCATGTGAATAATGGGTGGTCGCCAGCGACGGGTTCGTCGACAAAGACATCTAATCCAGCACCGCCAATATGCCCATTGCTTAACCCATCGAATAGCGCGTCTTCATTGATTAAGCCGCCACGGGCACAATTAATCACCAGGCTTCCAGGCTTCATCATGGCCAATGTTTTGGCGTTTAACAGGTCGATCGTATCAGCGTTTTTGGGGCAGTGCAGGGTGACCGCATCTGCTTGCCGCAATCCATCTTCAAGGCTGCTAACAGGGGTGAATCCCGCCGCTAAGATCTCACGATCATCGAAACAAGGGTCAAAGATGACAACATTCATATCAAAGGCTTTTGCACGTGGTGCGATTTCTCGGCCAATGCGTCCGAAACCAACCACAAACAAGGTCTTACCCGCGACATCGAACAAGCCGCGCTCGGCGCGGACAGCGTGATAGCGGCCACGTTTGGTTTCTGTATCAAACGCAGCCTGATTTTTTGCCAGCGACAGAAGAAAGGAAAACGCCAGTTCTGCGACTGAGATTTTGTTACCGTCCGTGGCAATAACCAGCGGAATATTGCGCGCGTTTAATGCCGGCAGATTGACCGCGTCATAGCCAACGCCATGGCGGGAGACGATTTGCAAATGCGGCGCGGCAGCAATCATTTCTGCTGACAGCGGCGTGACACGCAGAATGACGGCATGGGCGGTGGCAATGGCAGCTTCAAAGGCGTCATCGCTATAGGGGTTAAGGATAACAAGCTCAACATCATCGCGGTCACGCAGGATTGAGGTCCCCGCTTCGTGAATAGGCTGGGCCAGTAAAACAGTTTTTTTCATACCGTCAGTCCTTAATGAATTTCAGCCGAATCGGCCATCGCTTGCTTGAGAATATTAATATCGAAATCAGGCTGACGTGCGGCCTCTAAAATCACCGCTTCGCGGCGCGCGATTAAGTCGATCGCTGCTGGTAGGGCTGTCACAGCGCTGGCAGGGATGACAACAGCCCCGTGCTGGTCGGCGTGGACGATATCGTTGGTGCTGACTTGCATGCCATGAACGGTGACCTGCGGACCAATGTCGACAGGATGCACATGGGCATGGCTTGGACCAACCATACCAGCCAACAGCTGAAACCCTGGTGCGCAGTCATCAAGGTCGCGGATGGAACCACTGGTGATCACACCAAGGCAGCCGAGGCCCTTATGAATGGCGGTATTTACTTCACCCCAAAAGGCCCCAACGCCAGGGTGCGGGTCCAAATCTTCAATGACACAGATCGTTGGTCCCGGTGCATTCGCGATATACTCATAATAAGCGGTGCGGTGGGCGCGGGCATCTGCTGCCGGCATCGTTGAGGGGGCGGCGGCCCGAATGGTTGCCGTACGGGCATAGCCAATAATCGGCTTCAGGCTTGGACGCGCGCATACCAGCGGCGATGTTGTGAAGCCAAAGCCGCGACGTGTGGGGACAACGATTTCTAAGGCGTTACAAATCGTCGGCGTGTCCCAGGTGGTCAAAACCTCAAGGTCAGCTGCAGAAAAGGGCGTGTTGCTCATGGGGAGGGCACCTTTTGAGATGAAGAAGCAAATCGAGGAACAAAACTTAAGGGGTTTACGGGCGCTTGTCACGAATCACGGAGAACCCATGCGTTGACATACGGAGGGCCGCCCGATAGGCGGCCCTCTTAAAGGTTGCTTTGGCCAAGGCCAGAGTTTTAGGTTCAGGCCGCGCTAACGGCCAAAGATCTGTTGCGGTAGCCATAACGCCAATTGTGGGAAGTAGACAACGGCCGTCAAACCAATCAACTGCAACATCACAAACGGAATAATACCGCGATAGATTTCCTGCATCTTCACCGATGATGGAGCGACACCTTTCATGTAGAACAGCGCAAATCCGAACGGCGGCGTCAGGAAGGATGTTTGCAGATTGGTGGCGACCAATATGGCAAACCAATAAATCACCTGCGCCTCTAGGAACTGTGTTTGTGCAGCATTCTCCGGCAATTCAAGACCCAAATGCGGTGCAAAAGCGGGCGCCATCGTCCGGATCACAGGCGAGAAGACCGGCAGGATGATGAGGGTAATCTCCAGAAAGTCGAAGAAGAAACCCATCACGAAGATCGCGCCCATCAGCATGAACAGCAATGGCCATGGGCCAAGTTCCAGCCATTCAATGAACTCGATAATCAAATCCTCACCATAGACATTACGGAAGATGGTTGAGAACGCCGTCGCCCCGACGAAGATGAAGAAAATCATCGCAGTGGTCAGTGCTGTCCTGTGAATAACCTGTTCTAGGACATCTTTGCTTAAGGTGCGGTTAAACCACGCGAGTGTAAGGGAGCCAAAGGCGCCGACACCAGCAGCTTCTGTTGGCGTTGCCCAGCCTGCGAAGATAGACCCAAGCACTAAGACGATTAAGAAAATAGGAGGTACAAAACCGCGCAAGATGCCACCGAGCATCGTATTCCCTTCCTTGCGTCCCATTATCATAGAGGCGAGGAAGATTCCAAGGAACCCGATGACCTTCCAGTTCAGGCTTTCAATGGTATTTTGACCAACAAACGCTATCGCAACGATAACACCGACAACACTGAAATATTTAACCACATTCACCATGCGTGTTGGATCGATCTTGATGGCATCTGCTGGCAGTGGCGGCGCAAGGCTTGGTTTGATCGAACACATCGTCATGATGTAGGCGAAATATAAACCTGACAAAACCATACCCGGCAAAATCGCACCAATGAACAAGTTACCCACAGAGACGGCCAACAAGTTGGCCATCAACACCAACATGATGGATGGTGGGATCAGGATCCCGAGGGTTGCCGACGCAGCGATGGTGCCGGTTGCCAGCGCTGGGTGATAACCACGTGCCAACATCGCTGGCAATGCCAGCAAGGTCATCATAACGACAGAGGCACCGATAATACCAGTTGTCGCCGCCATGATGGTACCCATCACGGTAACGGAGAGGGCCAAGGCCCCTGGAACCCGCCGCAGCATAACCTGCAAGATATGCAAGAGATCTTCTGCGACACGGGATTTCTCGAGCATTGTTCCCATGAACACAAAACAGGGAACGGCAACAAGGATCGGGTTCTGAACAGCCCCTGAGGCACCGTCGCCGCCCCAAATCCGTTGAATCACCTGGAAGAAGACGTTCAGTTCAAAAATTTCCAGGTAGATTGCGAAGCCGCCAAAGATGACTGAGATGCCGCCAAGCGCAAATGCCACAGGGAAGCCGGTGAACAAGGTGAGTGCCAAGGCCACAAACATATAGGCACCGACAAACTCATACATGTGGTCGTAAAAGACCTCAAATAACTCATGCATCGCTTAGTTTCCTTTTTCGGCTTGTAGCGCGCGCTCGGCTTCAAGTCGTGCTGCTTCTAATTCGCGCGCTTCGTCGGCGAAGATCTCCAGGGATTCGCGCGCCTTTTCTTTTTCTTCTTCGCTTCCAAACAAGAAGGTCGTAAGTCGTAAGAATGTCGCGATCACCGCCATAAAAGCGACGACGAAGCCGACAATCATTGCGCTCTTGATGAACCAGCGTTGACCCAACCCTGTCATCGATTCCGATCCCTCGCCTTGGTTGAAAGACAGGACCGTGATGTCAACGGCGTAATTAATCATCAACACAAGGAACGGCATCGCAAAGATGATGAGACCGAAAAACTCGAGCCAAGCCTGTACTTTATGTCGGAATAATTCGCGGAAAACGTCGACACGCACGTGAGCATTCGCGAGATAGCCAAAGCCAAAGGTCAACATCAGCAAGGCGCCATGAAAGTGCCACTGTAAATCTTGCAAAATGGTCGAGACCGAAATCCCGTAATCCATTGTAAATCCGGAGAAGTAAATTCGCGTGACATCAATTTTGCGCGTAATCACGTCAAACATAATGACGGCAATCAAAGGTAGGATGATCCACCCAATCTTTTTACCGATACCGCGGGCAATGCTGTCAAGCACCTGCGCGCCAGCTAATAAAGAACCCATTTCACCTCCTATCATGCCAACACCCGTGTGGTGGGCATAATTTTGTCGTTCCGTGATCCAAAATCACCGGGGCGGTAAGAAGAAAACGGCGGCTGGTTTTGCCGCCGTTTTCAAAATGAACATCTAAATCGACCGACTTGTCGGCTTACTTCAGATAGCCGCGATCACCCCAGATCTTGTACTGCTCATGGAACTCTGAATAGCTCTTCCAGAGGTTCGCAACATCAGGATTTGCTGCAACTTGCTCTTTCAGGACGTCGCCCCAAGCGGCACGCAACTGGTCAAGAACTGAATCAGGCCAAGTCATGTTCTTCACGCCGTCTTTTTCGTTGGCGATCATCGCTGCGGGCTGAAGGGCCTCACCTTCGGCCAATTCCCAAGCAATGTTCGCTGTGCAAGCTGTTTCAAACATGGCTTTGTAGTTTTTAGGAAGCTTTTCCCACTTCTTCATGTTGACCAAGATTTCATTGGTCGTTGACTGCTGGTGCCAACCGGGGAAGTAGTTATATTTTGCAATCTGGTAGAAACCGAGTGACCGGTCGATCGCAGGCATGGCGAATTCAGTCGCGTCAATTGTCCCCAATTCCAAGGCCGGATAAATGTCGCCGCCAGCCAATTGCTGTGTTGACACACCGAACTTCTGCATAACCAATGCGCCCATACCGAAGAAGCGCATTTTCAGGCCCTTCAACTCGTCCAGGCTGTTAATTGGCTTACGGAACCAACCTGATGTTTCCGGTGGGATCATGCCACAATAGAAATAGTTGATACCGTCTTTACCATAGATTTCTTTGCCGATTTCAATGCCGCCGCCGTAACGCAACCACGCATTAAATTCCAGTGCGCCTGGGCCAAATGGCCAGGTTGACAGGAACGCCAAAGCGGCGTTTTTGCCTTGGTTGGCACCTGGGGTGCCGTAAGCGGCGTCGATCGCACCCTGGCTTACTGGGTCATAATAAGCATAACCACCGGCCAATGCGCCTGGCTCAAACACTTTGATATCAAAATCGCCTTCTGACATGTCGTTGATCATGCCTGAAATGCGCGGCCCAACCGGACCAATAACGGCCAAGTTCGTGCCAAAAGCAGAGTGCATTTTCCAACGCACTTTTTTGGCTTCGGCGTCAGCCGATGCCATTGTCAGTGCAATCGCAGCAGTCGCAACGATGGCCCCAACTTTCTTTGAGAAATTTAATTTCATTGATTTTTAGCCTCCCTGTTTAACGTGGCCATTATGGCTATGTCATCCATTTGTAACAGAGCAAAAGTGTGCGCTGAAAGTGTTGGGGGTGTCAACAAAGATGGTTTAAAAAAGTCTATTTTTTGCTTAATTTTCGTTGTCTTAGCCTAAATAGATGTTGTGCAGCGCAATAAAATTTCTCAAAAGCGAAAGATTCTTTTGCGTTTTTAAAAATATCAGATCACGCGTAATCAGTTTCCATCGGTCGCAGGCGGTTGATTTAGTCTTAATGTTTTATGAATGGGCAGGTCTCTCGCGCCGGGTCTGGGTCACAAACGAGGGGGGTCAAACCCCCTCAATGTTTTGCAATGGTGCGTTGACGAATAGGGCGGAACGGTTAATGGTGGGGGGCGATCAAACATCCCTTTCTCAAAGAAGAAATTTATGACCTCGCCCTCTGCCAGGCGCGCCCGGATTTCCTGGATCGCGTTGGCTGTTTTGTTTTTATGTTTTGTGTTGGTTGTGGCGTCACGCGGCGCAAGCGAAAGCTTTGCCGTATTTTTATTGCCGTTAGGCGATGAATTTGGCTGGGGGCGCAGCGAGCTCACGTCCATCTACACTGCCTTGATGATTTCTTTTGCTATAGCCTCGCCGCTGGCTGGGTTGCTATTTGATCGATTTGGCGCCCGTGTTGTCTATGGCCTTGGAATCGCGCTGCTGGCACTTGGCTATGGTCTGGCAGGCCAGTTGTCTGTGCTCTGGCAGTTTTATCTATGCATTGGTGTTATTGGTGGTATTGGGGCAGCATTTGTTGGCTTGGTCCCGGCCTCGGCGATTATTGGGCGCTGGTTTCGCGACCGTTTGACCACAGCGATGGGGTTTACGTCGGCAGGGTTGGGTTTCGGTGGTTTGATTGTTGCGCCGTCTGCACAAATCATCATTGATGCCAGTGGCTGGCGGTTTGGATATTTTGCCCTTAGCATGGTTTTTCTGGCGGTTTTACCCGTGGTTTTATTGCTGCCGTGGCGGCGCATTGAAGCCGGACCCGGGGGCAACCGCGCAGCGCCAACACGCCTCCGACCGGCCGCACCGAGTTTTCAGCAACTCCGCTCAACGGTGAGGGCAGCGGCCAAAGTGCGGACTTTCTGGGCGTTGATTTTGGTCTATGTATTCACGGGCTTTGCCGTTTACACCATTGTTTTGCAGTCTGTGGCCTTTCTGGTTGATTTTGGGTTTAATCCGATTGAGGCTGCGGGGGCTTTTGGCATTACCGGCATGATGACTTGTGTGGGGATGATTGTGACCGGATATGCCGCCGACCGTTTCGGTAATTTGATTACGGCGACCACCTCTTATGCGGTAACAGCGTTTGGGGTGTTTTGTTTGATGATGGTGCAATACTGGCCATCATGGGTCATGGTTGCAGGTTATATTCTGGGCGTTGGCGGCACGCTTGGGGTGCGCAGCCCAATTATCCAAGCGATCGCGGCGCGGCGTTTTGCCGGGCCTGGCTTTGGCGTCGTTTTTGGTGCCATTTCCATTGGCCAAGGAATTGGCGCTGGCGGTGGCGCGCTGGTTGCGGGTTATTTGCATGATGTCACGGGTGGTTATACAGCAAACTTTCTATGGTCTTTTATCAGCATTGCTGCCGCGATCTCGGTTTTTTGGTTGGTTCCTGAACTACAAGACAACCCTGCTGATCGCCGCCGTCGATTGAAATCTCAAGAGCGTTCTTCCGGGGAGGAAAAAGATGACTGAACTTTGGTTCCAAAGCGCCACGGCGCTGGCCGCGCAAATCAAGAGTGGACAGATTACGGCGCGCGCCTTGCTTGATATATTCCTCGCGCGGGCAGATCAGTTTGATGGCGCGATTAACGCTATTATTTGGCGCGATGATGCTGCGGCCCGCAGCCGGGCAGATGGCGCTGATGCAGCGCTCGCCCGCGGCGAAGATTGGGGGCCGCTGCATGGTGTGCCCATGACCATCAAAGAAGCCTATGACTGGGTTGGCTCACCCAGTACCTGGGGTGATCCGGCATTCAAAGACAATTTCCCCAATCGAAACGCTGACGCGGTGCAGCGTCTTCTGGATGCCGGAGCGGTTATCTTTGGCAAGACCAATGTGCCTTTGCACCTCTCTGACTGGCAGAGTTTTAATGTTATCTACGGCACAACCAATAATCCGTGGGATTTAAGCCGTGTGCCAGGGGGGTCGTCGGGGGGCTCGGCGGCGGCGCTTGCCGCGGGAATGACAGGGTTAGAGGTCGGCAGTGATATTGGTGCGTCGATCCGAAACCCGGCGCATTATTGTGGAGTTTATGGGCACAAGCCCACCTGGGGAATTGTCCGCTCACGCGGGGTATTATGGCCTGGGGAGATCTGTGAAGATGATTTGGCGGTCATCGGGCCGCTGGCACGATCAGCAGATGATCTGGAGTTGGCCTTGCAGATCATGGCTGGTGCCGATGAGCAAGATGCTGTGGGCTGGACACTTGACCTGCCGACACCCCGTCAGAAGACACTTGCAGATTTTAAGGTTGGGGTCATGCTGACCGATCCCAATTGCGTTCAAGATGATGAATTAACGGCCCAATTGCAGCAAACGGTCGACGCTCTGGCTGCCGCCGGGGTTGAGGTGGTGGCAGGGGCAAAGCCCGACATCGACACCGTCGCAGCGTTTGAGACTTATCTTTTGCTCCTCCGCGCGGCAACCGGTGCGCATGCTGATCCGGATGCTTTTGAAGCTTTTTGCCAGCGTGCTGATAGCGCCGTCGAAGGTGATCGCCGTTATCACACCATTGTCGACCGGGGGGTTGCCCTGCGTCATCACCATTGGTTACACCTTAATGAACAACGTCACCAAATGGTCGATGCGTGGGATGCATGGTTTAAAGAGTTTGATCTTCTGCTGTGTCCCATCGCTGCCTCTGCCGCCTTTGCGCATGATCAAGATGGTCAACGGGCCGACCGAACGATTGCCATTAACGATGGTCAGCAGCCGGTGGTCGACCAGTTGTTCTGGGCAGGCTTCCCAAATATGGCATTTTTACCCTCAACGGTGGCACCGGCTGGCTTAACAGTGTCGGGCTTGCCCTGTGGATTGCAGATCGTTGCCAATCGTTATCGGGATTTAGAGGCCATCCATTTTGCCCGTTTGATGGCTGATGTTGTTGGCGGCTTTCAGCCTCCACCTGGTTATCAATGACGGCTATCGCGGCTGATCAATTCAAGGCGTTTGCGGGGCTTTTTTCTGGCCAAGACGGCGAACAGCATCCTCGATTGCCTGATCATGCTCCGGGGTATCATGGGCGACAGCTTGAAAGGCTGCGGACATCTCCAGCAGTGAGGGCAGGTCTAAGCGTTGACCTTCGCGTAACAGGCGTTTGGCCAGCCGCAAGCCCGGGCTGCCATGGCGGGCGATACGGGCGGCCAAATTTTCTGCGGTTGCCAGTAATTGGTCATGGGCAACCACCCGCGATACCAATCCCCATTCAGCCGCCGTGGTGGCATCAATGGGGTCTGCTGTGAACATCATTTCTGCGGCCCGCGCCTGGCCAATGGCGCGTGGTAACAACCATGCGCCGCCATCCCCTGGGATCAAACCAAGGCTGACAAAGGTCTGACAAAAAACCGCCTTATCCGAGGCAATGCGCAGGTCACACATCGTTGCCAAATCACAGCCTGCCCCCATTGCAGGGCCATTAACAGCAGCAATCGTTGGTATATCTAAATCATATAATAAACGCGGAATCCGCTGAACACCGCGTCGGTAGCCTTCGCGGATATCATTGCTATTACCTGCAAAAGAGCCCCGTCGCTGGTGGACATCTTTCAGGTTTCCACCAGACGAAAACGCCGGGTCAGAGCCGGTGATGATCAATACCCGCACAGATGCATCGCCGGCGATCTGCATTAAGGCATCAGCGAACGGATCAAGTAAGGCCTCATCGGTCAGGGCGTTGCGGGTTTCCGGCCAATTCAGCGTCAGTGTAAGAATGCCGCCGTTCTGTTTCAATAAGACTTTCCCTGTCATCTCAGCCTCTTTGTAATACGATTTACCAACTATACACCTTGGCGGCGTCTTGGCCAGATCACCCGACAATGCTAAAGCTGCCAGACGATCCCATCGCCAGTCTGATGTTCGCGCCCAGTATTCTGGCCATCATCAGGATCAAAATACGGAGCGACTGATATGATTGGGGTGCCGCAATTCTTGGCTGCACGGACGCCATTTTTTTATGGTTGGGTCATTTTGGCCTGCATTTGTTGTGTCAGCTTTGCCCGCCAAGGTGCAGCCGTCGCGACGTTATCAATCTTTATTCAACCGATGAGCCATGAGCTTGGCTGGTCTCGCACGGCGATTTCGGGGGCCGTGTCATTAAGTGGCGTTTTAGCGGCATTGTCATCGCCAATGCTCGGCCCGTTGGTCGACCGCCATGGTCCAAGGACACTGCTGATTTGGGCGGTTCTGGCAATGGTTGTTGGTTGTTTGTTGCTGGCGACAGCGGAAAGCCTGCCACTGTTTTACCTGTATTTCTGTCTGGCCCGTACCAGTTTTGCCGGACCTTTTGATCTTGGCATTTATGGCGCGCTAAACAGCTGGTTTGTCCGCTTTCGTCCCATTGCCACCTCCATGTCTACCCTTTGGTTCATGATTGGTCTGACGGCGATGCCCCTGATTGGTCATTTCGCGATTGGCGCTGGTGGTGATTGGCGCTGGGGCTGGGTGGCGATTGCGGCAACGGTCTTGGTAATGGGCTTTTTACCCACGGTTTTGCTGTTGCTACGGCGGCCAGAGGATATCGGGCTTAGACCTGATGGTCGCACAGATAATGCCAGCCATCAGGCGGCGGCTGTGGCGGCGGAAGCAGAGCCGAATTTTAACCGCGCGCAAGCTTTGCGGACGCGGTCTTTCTGGGCCTTGCTGACCTTCACTTTTCTGGCCTATCCCGTGCAGGCCGGGGTGAGCTTGCATCAAGCACCGCATTTAATTGAACTTGGCCTAAGTCCGACCATCGCCGCGACGGTGGTCAGCACCTTTTCAGCGGTATCAGGTGTGGTTGGGTTTTTGGTGGGGCCCATTGTCCGGCCTATTGGTGCGCGCTGGGTTTTGTGCGCGGTAGCCGGTTTTCTGGCCGCAGCCGCGTTTTTCATGAATCAGATTGAGACCCCGTTGATGGCCTATTTTGCCGCCGCGCTTTTTGGCATTGGCATTGGTGGGTTATTGACCGTCCCGATGATTGCCTGGGCAGATGCTTTTGGCCGACATAGCTTTGGTGCCATTCGCGGTGTCGCTTTATCTGTTCAGGTTAGTGGCCAAGCCATGGGGCCATTATTATCTGGCATTCTCTGGGATCTCACAGGCAACTATCAACTATCATTAACGGTTTTTTCGGGCTTTGCAGTTGCTGCCGGTATTGCGGCCTTATTCTTCGTCAAACCGCGGCCGCCCGCTCAACAGGACGAGCAGGCGGCAGCAACTGTAGGATCTAGGTCGCACCGTTAGAAATAGAGCGAGATATCTCGATGACCTGCGGTACATTTTGAAAGATAAAGCGCAACCTCTTTGGGTATTTTGTTCTGTAATCGCAGCCCAATCGTATTTTTAATCGCGGCGTCATAGCTTTCGGCTGATGCCAGTAAGGTGTTGCGCGCCGCTGTCCGCCAGGTAATCTCATCCGTTAAGACGGTGATGGCCGTGTCATAGGCTTTTCCGGCCTTTTCAAAATCAGGTTTTTTGCCGCGCACGGCTCTGCGGATTTTAGAAACGGCCGAGCGGACAGCCCCGCTTTCAGGCACGGCTGAAATCAATTTTTCAACAGCTTTTACCTCTTCTGTGATGGTTTCAGCATTGCCGCTGTCCAGAACGTTCCGCAGGGCGGTGATCTTCTGTGTCAGTGCCTCAAGACCTTCGGCGCTTTGCAGAGTGGCAATGAACTTTCCAACAGGCTCATAGGCACTATCGACGGTCCGGCGATAGATCATACGGGCTTTTTTCTCCGCTTTAATGAGGTTTTGAAAGGCCTTGTCGGTCGCGGCCCAACCTTCTGGCAAAGCAGCTTCGGCAGCGTCGCGGGCGGCAGTCAATTCGGCGATCCTATCGGCCAAGGCGATCACGTCAGCTGCGTCCTCCCCTTGGCGTCGGCGCAATCGGTCCAGTTCTTTGATGTTGACCTTCAACGTGGCATCAAATTCCTTGATCTGTCGTTCAATTTTTCGGGCCACCCGTTGCAGCGGGCGGTAATCGCCTGCTGCGGCCTGCAGATTTGCTGTTGCATCGCGGGCGGCTGCCAAGGCGCCAAAACTGGCCTCTGACTTTGCAATGCTGGCGGTCAGGTTTGTCGCCACTTTCTGGGGGACCATAGACAGATCCCACGTCTGCGCCTTTGCAATGGCGGCGCGAATGACGGCACCATTTTCGGCAAAATCGGTGGCGATAAACTCCTCGATGCACATTTGCAGTTTCGGATTTTTCGGCGGCGGTGCTGTCTCTGCGGTCAGCGACAGGCGGGTGGGCAGGTAATTAACCAGCTGCGGAAAGCTGCCGACAATCACCAGAGCCAAAAGTTGTAAGGCGATGAACGGGATCACACCTTTGTACATGGAGATGGTGCGCACAATTGCAGGGGCGACACCACGGAGATAGAACAGCGCAAAACCAAAAGGTGGGGTCAAAAATGAGGTTTGGATGTTTAAGCCAATCATTACCCCGAGCCAGACGGCCGTGATATTTGCAGACGGGTCCGCGAGCAGGATTGGGGCGACAATGGGCACCACAACAACGGCAATCTCAATGAATTCCAAAAAGAATCCCAAGACGAAAATCACGGCCATGACAATGATGAACTGAGTCCAAAAGCCGCCGGGCAGGCCAAGCAAGAAATCACGCACCAATTCCTCACCACCAAAGGCCCGGAAGGCGGCGGTCAGCATCGCTGCACCAAGCAAAATAATGAACACCAGCGAAGACGTTTTCGCGGTCTCCATCATGACTTCTTGCATGGTGTTTTCAATTTTGAGGGTGCGGTAACCACTCCAGAGCAAGGCGATGGTAAAGAAAAACACCGAAATCGCGGCTAAAGTCACGCCAGCGGCATCTGTACTGTCCTTGATATCTTTTACATTCACCGTATAGACGTTAATGATCACCAATATTGCGATCAGTGAAAGCAAGGCCATAATCGCGGGATAAAAGGCGCCACGGTGGCCATCGTAAAGTCGATAACCGGCCATGACCAAAGCCCCTGCTGCACCAATGGCACCGGCCTGATTAACCGTCGCAATGCCGGCGATGATAGAGCCGAGAACAATAAAGATCAGCACTAATGGCGGAAACAGGGCAAGCACGGCGCGGACCAGGAAAGCCCGATCATAGGCCCCATCATAGGCGACAGCTGGCGCTATTTTGGGGTTCAGATATGACACGACAAGAATATAGGCCATGTAAAGGGCAACCAAAACCAGGCCGGGCAATAACGCGCCCATGAACATGTCACCGGCACTGGTCGAAACAACCCCAAACTCGCTGGGTAGCGCAAAATTTCCTGTGGCAGCTTTATAATCGGCAGTTCGGGCCATGCCAGCTTGGTCAACCGCATTGGCAAGTTGGTCGGCAAGGATGATGAGGACAATCGATGGTGGGATGATCTGCCCTAACGTGCCAGATGCAGCAATCGTTCCCGTGGCAAGGGAATGTGAATAGTTATTTCTAAGCATCGCTGGCAGGGAAATCAGACCCATCGCAACAACCGTTGCGCCAACAATCCCAGTGGTAGCAGCAAGCAGCGCGCCAACAAACACAACAGAGATACCCAGGCCACCACGAATTGGGCCAAAAAGCTGTGCCATTGCAACCAGTAAGTCTTCGGCAATTTTCGACCGCTGCAACATGATGCCCATGAACACAAACAAGGGAATCGCGATCAAGGTATCGCGTTCGACTTCCCAATATATCCCACGCAGATTGGTGGTGCCGGCCGTAAGCCAGTTAATTGGACTGCCTTGGGCAAAATAGGCGTCCGGGTTACCGACAAACACCTCACCGGTAAGGGCGGCCAGACCAATCGCAATAATCGCCGAACCAGGCAGCGCGAAGGCCACTGGAAAGCCAGAGGCGAGGGCGCCGGCCATCAACACGATCAAGATTAAAAGGAAAAAAAGTTCCATAGCTGTGATTTTTCCTAAAGGTTAATTCAGCGTTGATTCAGGACGCACGCGACCACCAGCTTCGCCCAACCAGTCAGCAATGCTTTCCAGAAAGAAACTTACGAACTGGATCATCATTGTGATGGCGAAAAGCCCTAAAAACCCGGCCATCAAGTATTTGACATACATGCCAAAGCCAGATTGCGAGATTTCATAATTGACCAACGGGCCGCTAATGATGCTGGAGCTGCCCAAGAACCCAATAATTAAAATAAGCCAACACATTGGCATGCCGAGGATGACGCACCCAATGGCGTTAACGAGACCTTTGGTGCGCGATGAAAATTGCGCGTAGAGGACATCGACGCGGACATGGCCGTCTTCGAATAATGTATGGGCGCTGGCAAACAGAAACAGGCCGGCATACCAAAAGCGCACCAAATCGCCTTGAAAGGCTTGTTCATAGGAAAAGACAAATCGGCTGATAACAATGAAAAGCTCGGCGACAACCACTAACATTGCCAGCCAGTGAAAGCCAAGTGAGCGGCGCGCAAAAGCGGCAATCACAAGGCCGACAACGATCAGCGGCATATGAATATTTGCCCCCCGAAAACGCGATCTTCCAAGGGCTTGTGCTAAATCTTGGCCAACAGTGGTGGCCAAAACCCCTTCAACCCGCAAAAACGAAATCACCATATCAACCAGGCCAATGAGCAATATTGACCAAAACGCCGCTCGGATGAGGTAAACAGCAATGACCATGATGGCGCTGGCGTCATGGCGCAAGGTGCGCAGGGGGGACATTTTTGCCCAGACAATGGGCAGTACAATCGCCGCCCCATAGACGATCAATTGAAACCATGATTGTGCCGCTGAAAACGCAGCTTTTGGCGCAGCAAGTCCAAGCAGCCCGAGGGATCCGAATAAATCAGCGATCCCGGACCAGTCATGCCAAATGATCAAATAGTTTGAAATGATGAAGGCACCCGTCAGCGCGACCATCACCCAGCCAAAGCTTCTGGCTGTCAGAATAATACGGGTATTCAATTCAGGGTTTGAGCCTGCGGCAGACGCATAAGACATCGTAAAGATCCAAATTTATGATCTACAATCGGCCTGCTTAGCGGTCCTGTGCTGGCCGTAGTGGGATCGGCGCTTGCGCGCCGATCCCGGTAACACGCGGACTTTTACAGACCCAATACGCGGTTACGCTGAGCGTAATAGGCGCTTTCGGAAAGTTTCATCCAGCCACCAACTTCGGCCCGGGCAGCGGCAAAGCTGTCATGCACCTCAGCGGCGAGCGCGCTGTGCGCGCGGGTCTCTTCAAAGACTTCAGCTGAGGCATCGCCAAAGGCGTCATAAACCTCATCACCGAATTCCTTAACAACCACGCCATGCTCATTGACCAACTTGGCAAGATACTTACCATTGTTGGCGTTGTACTCCGAGTACGACAGGTCGTTGGCTTGGCTACAGCAGGCTTCGATGATCATCTGATCAGAGCGTGACAGGCTGCCCCACCATTCGGCATTCATGCCCAATGAGTTGTACCCGCCGGGCTCATGGAAACCTGGATAGTAGTAGTACTTCGCAGCTTCGTAGAACTTCATGGCATAATCGTTCCATGGGCCAACCCACTCGGTTGCGTCAATCGCGCCAGATACCAGGTTTTCATAGATTTGACCGCCAGGCAGAGAAACAGGTGACGCGCCTAATTTCGCCATCACGTCACCACCAAGACCAGGAATACGCATTTTCAGGCCTTTGAGGTCGTCGCCGGTGTTGATTTCTTTGTTGAACCAACCGCCCATCTGCACGCCTGTGTTACCCGAGGGCAAGCACTTCAAGCCATATTCGCCAGCCAATTTATCCCACAACTGCTGACCACCCATGTGATGGATCCAGGCAGCCATTTCGTTGCATGTCAGGCCAAAGGGTACCGAGGTGAAGTAGGCCCATGCAGGATGCTTGCCTTTCCAGTAGTAATCCGCCGAGTGGTAGGCTTGGGCGTTGCCGGAAGCGACCTCGTCAAAGGCGTCAAAAGCCCCAACACGTTCGTTGGCGGCAAAATACTTAACCTGGATACGGCCATCCGAGGTGTCTTGAATTTTCTGAGCGAGCCGCTGTGCGCCTGTGCCGAGACCAGGAAAATCGCGGCCCCAGCTTGCAACGATCGCCATTTCAATGCGTTGCTGTGCGATCGCTGGCGCGGCAAGTGTCGTTGCTGCGGCACCGCCAACAGCGACGGCTCCCGCTTTTTTGATAAAGGATCTTCTTTCCATTCGATTGACTCCCAATGAGGTTTTCGGTCTGCCCTACGTAGGGCGGAAATTCCGTGTGCCAGTCCCCTGGCGTCTTTCCGTAAGTGCGGATCATGGCGTCTTCGGTTTCGTCTGATCAAGATCGGCGTTTTCATTTGATCCAGACCAACCTCAAAGATGGCATCGACACCACACGCGGATCCCATTCATTCCCGTACCGACATTCTTCGGCAACCGCAATTTGCATGCCTGTTTGGTTACAAATCGGAGAATGATTAAAACTCTCAGACAATACGCATAAATCCTACCGTGGTCCCCCAAAAAATATGGCGATACGTCGTATTGTTAAAAAAAACGCTGCAAGCCTTGCCCAAAAAGCAGGCAAGCCTATAGCGCAAATGCATTAATTTTTTGCAGGTCCCGCAGTTGTATGTCTCACCGCCTGCCGTTAAACGAATTGCAGATTGCTCGCGCAGCGCCGCCGCCGGCGCCTTTGGCAAATTGCTGGCCTAGACTTCCCAGGATGATAAATGCCGCGGCAAGTCATCTTCCACAGTCAACCAGGGGAGTTTTTCCGCCACAAATACATGGCGCTCTGGCGTGTATTGCAATGGGTCATCCAAGGTTGTGGCGTATAGGTGGATTTCATGATCTAGATTGTCATGTTCATCGGCCATTGGGGTCCTGCAGTACCCGCAAAGGCGAAGGTCACGCGACCGCAAAGACAGTGGCCCTTTGTTGTCATATTGCATGCTTCCATCGCATAAGGCGCGCTTGCGCCATAACAGCTTTGCCGCAATGATATTCGTTCCTGATGATCGCGGACAACGTAAAATTGAAAAAACACCCGTAAAAATTCTTAGGTGATTTTATGAGCAAGGCCTTTACCAAAGAAACCGACGCCCCTGACGTAGAGGTCGAGGTGGCCGATGCTCTGCCAGCTGGTGCCCGAAATTATATCACACCGCAAGGATTGCGTCGGTTGCATCAAGAGCTCAAACAACTGCGATCCGTTGAGCGTCCAAAAGTTGTTGAAATTGTTTCTTGGGCGGCAGGCAATGGCGATCGGTCAGAAAATGGTGACTATATTTACGGCAAAAAGCGGTTGCGAGAAATTGATCGCCGGATGCGACATTTGATGAAACGGATTGATATTGCTGAAGTGGTCGACCCCAGACTGCAACGCAATCATGACAAAGTATTTTTCGGTGCGACAGTTTACTATCGTAACAGCCGCCAGGAAGCACATACAGTGCGAATCGTTGGGATCGACGAAGTGCGTCATGAGAAGGGCGAAATCAGTTGGGTCGCGCCAATTGCCAGGGCTTTGATGAAGGCCGAGGAAGGCGATATCGTCCAATTGCGTGTGCCCGGCGGCAATGAAGCTTTGGAAGTGATCGAGATACGTTATTTTGATGCTGAAACCATTTAATTTCGGAATAAACCAGCTTAAAGGGAGCTGCCATGACATGGTCAATCGTTGCCCGTGATCCACACACGGGTCTTTTGGGGGTGGCCATTTCCACCTGTCATTTTGCAGTTGGCGCGATTTGCCCAAATTTGCGTTGGGGTGTCGGCGCATTGTCGTCGCAATCCTATAGCAGCCCCCTGGCAGGCGCCCGATTGCTTGACGGATTGGCGCAAGGACTTTCAGCTGAGGCGGCCATCAGCGCAGCGTTAGATGATGATGAGGGCCGTACTTGGCGGCAAATCCATGGTGTTGACGCGCAGGGAAATGGGTTTTCCTATACCGGCAGCAACTGTGTTGAATGGTGCGGCAGCTGGCAGGACAAAGGGGTTTCGGTTGCTGGCAATATGCTGGCGGGGGCGGCTGTGGTTGCAAAAACGGCAGCGACTTGGATGGCCAACGAGCGCCTGCCCTTCGCGGCGCGCTTGCTAACAGCTTTAGACGCAGGGCAAGCTGCTGGCGGTGATAAACGCGGCAAACAGTCAGCTGCACTGATTGTCATTGGCGGCGAAGCGCATGCAGAGATTGATCTGAGGGTCGACGATCATCCAGATCCGATTGTTGAATTGCGGCGGTTATTCGATGTTTACAACGCCCAGCGATTGCCAGGGCTCGCCACTATGCCGTCACGCGCCAACCCCAGCGGTGTGACCGACCCAGCGGCCCGGCAAGCGGTCATCGACGCTTTTCATAAAGACAGCGCCAACCGCGGCAAATGACAGTCATAAGAACGCCTGAACAGGCGCCGTAAAGAGCCCCGTGATCTGATATCGATGATCACGGCTGATAACAGAGGTGATAGATGAAAATTGGGTTTATTGGACTTGGTAATGTGGGCGGTAAATTAGCGGCCTCGTTATTGCGGAACAAATGGCAGGTGATGGTGCACGACCTTGACCGTGCCGCCGCCGCTGGCGTTTTATCTGGCGGCGCGTCGTGGGCAGAAACCCCTGCTGCAATGGCCCGTGACAGCGACGTTGTGATCACGTGTTTGCCATCACCAGCGGCATCGGCAGCGGTCTTGGAGGGGCCGGATGGACTGCTTGCAGGTTGGTCAAACGGCAAAATTTGGGCAGAGATGTCAACCACTGATGAAGCCGAGGTGAAGCGCTTGGGCCAGCGGGTTATAGATGCCGGTGGGCAGGCGGTTGATTGCCCTGTATCTGGCGGTTGCCACCGCGCCGCCACGGGCAATATTTCGATTTTCGCAGGGACGGATCGGGCCACTTTTGAGCGCTTGTTGCCTGTTCTGACAACCCTGGGGCGGCGGGTTTTGCATACTGGTCCGATCGGCTCTGCCTCGGTTTTGAAGGTCGTCACAAACTATCTTGCGACCGCTAATTTGCTGAGTGTCTGTGAGGCTTTGGTCACCTCTAAAGCCGCAGGTATGGACCTTGCCACCGCGTATGAAGCGATTCGCATTTCTTCGGGTACCTCGTTTGTGCATGAGACCGAAAGCCAAGTCATCCTCAATGGCTCGCGTGATATCAACTTCACCATGGATTTGGTGGCCAAAGATATCGGCCTGTTTCAAACCGTGGCGGACCGTGCGGGTGTGCCACTGGAAATTAGCCCGTTGTTGATTGAGATTTTTAACGATGGCCGCGCCCGTTATGGTGAACGCGCCTTTTCACCAAGCATTATTCGTCGCCTTGAAGAGGCCACAGGTTTAGATATTCGAGCGGCTGGGTTTCCCGCTGACATGGTCGATGATGAGCCGGAGGAGCCAGGCTATGAGGTTCGGCCGCGGGGGAGGCAAAGCAATGCATAACAAGCAGTTTTACATCGATGGTGCCTGGGTATCACCGCATCAGGCCTGTGATTTTGACGTCATCAATCCTGCCACCGAAACGCCCGCAGCCGTGATATCCCTTGGTGGTAAAGTCGATGTTGATAAGGCGGTCGCTGCGGCGCGGCGGGCCTTTGCTAATTGGAGCCAATCAACCATCAGCGAACGCCAGGATGTGCTGCGCAGAATTTTAGCCATTTATAAGCGCCGGTCGGAAGAGTTGTCACAAGCGATGACATTGGAAATGGGGTCGCCGATCAGTTTTTCGCGCAGTCAACAAACCCCGAGTGGCTTATCGCATATTGAAACCACGCTTGAAGCGTTGGCGCAGTTTGTCTTTCAACGCCCATCACCGCGCGGCGGCAGTGAAGTGTTCGCAGAGCCTGTTGGCGTTGCTGCCCTGATCACTCCGTGGAATTGGCCGATTAACCAGATTGTCGCCAAAGTTATGCCCACCTTGGCTACCGGCTGTACCTGTGTTTTGAAACCGAGTGAAATCGCCCCCCTATCAGCGTTGATTTTTGCAGAAATACTTGATGAGGCCGGGCTGCCAGCTGGGGTATTTAATTTGGTGAATGGGGATGGTGTGGGCGTTGGTAGCCTATTGTCCTGTCATCCAGATGTGGATCTTGTCTCCTTCACAGGGTCAACCCGTGCTGGCACTGCCATCAGTCAGGCGGCGGCCCCGACAGTCAAACGTGTGACCCTAGAGCTGGGCGGTAAATCACCAAATCTATTATTTGCAGATGCGGATCTCGAGCAGGCCACGCGTTGGAGTGTCGCCAGTTGTTTCGGTAATACAGGCCAGACCTGTGATGCGCCAACCCGTTTACTGGTTGAACGCAGCGTCTACGACCAAGTGGTTGAGATCGCCTCTGAGGCGGCGCGCACAACCCAGGTCGGTGACCCTGGGATGGAGGGTGACCATCTTGGCCCATTGGTCAGCGCGGTGCAATTTGACAAGGTTCAAGCCATGATCAAAACCGGCGTTGAGGAGGGCGCGCAGCTGGTCGCGGGTGGGGTTGGTCGCCCAGATGGCATGGCCAAAGGGTATTTTGTTAAGCCAACGGTGTTTGCCAATGTCAGCCCCGATATGACGATCAGTCGCGAAGAAATTTTTGGCCCCGTTTTATGCATCACAGCTGTTGATGATGAGGCCGAAGCGGTGCGGCTGGCGAATGATACACCTTATGGTCTGGCGGCCTACATTCAAACCAAAGATCTTCAGCGTGCGGGCCGTGTCGCCCGCCAATTGCGGGCGGGGTTAATCTCCGTCAACGGCGGTTATCCAGATGTCGACGCGCCATTTGGTGGCTTTAAGCAATCAGGGAACGGTCGTGAAAATGGGGCTTTTGGGTTTCATGATTTTATTGATCTGAAAACCCTCACCATTGGTTAGGCGCGCAGTGTTGTTAGCGGTTACTGGATCAGACAGAAAAAGAGGTGCCGCAACCGCATGAGGAGGCTGCATTGGGGTTATTCACTTGGAAAAACGCCCCGATCAGCTCTTCGACATAATCAAGTTCAGCGCCATCCAGCAGGTCAAGCGAGGTGTCGTCGACAACCACATCGATGCCGTTTGCCTCGAAAATATGGTCATCATCGCTGAGGATATCATCAAATTTGAACTGATATTGAAATCCAGAACAGCCACCGCCTTGCACTTCGACGCGCATGCGCAGACCGCTTCGATCTTCCGCTGCGATCAGGGTTTCAATGCGGCGGGCTGCGTTACTGGTGACACTGAACTGGCGGTCCATGGACGACCTTTCGTATGAACAATCCGGAGCGATCATCTTAATCGCTCGTGGGACGATTGCAACCGCCAAAAAGACCACGGCAAAATGGCCTCTGTGATGACAATTGCGGCAAACCACGGTACTGTCGGGAACCTCACGCGCTTGGGACTTTATTGATGACGCTAGCTAATTACGCCTGTGATCCAGAGCAGAGCCATGGCCGCCTATGGGCCGAATCTGGGGCAACCGAACGCGACTGCTTTCAGCGCGACCGCGACCGCATCTTGCATGCAGGCGCATTTCGTAAACTGGCCTATAAAACCCAAGTCTTTGTTTACCACGAGGGCGATTACTTCCGGAACCGGCTCACCCACAGCCTCGAGGTGGCGCAGATTGCGCGCTCAATCGCTCGTTCGCTTGGGTTAAATGAGGATCTGACAGAGGCCTTGGCCCTGGCACATGATCTTGGCCATACGCCCTTTGGGCATGCTGGTGAGCGGGCGCTGAATACAGCCATGGCCGATCTTGGCGGCTTTGATCATAACGAGCAAACACTCCGCATTTTGACGTCATTGGAAAAAGTTTATCCAGACTTTGATGGTCTTAACCTGACCTGGGAAACCATCGAAGGTGTGGTCAAGCATAATGGCCCTTTGGTGGCTGCTGATGGGGATCGCGGTCAGGTCCGACCGTTCACAGATGGCATTGATCAGGCCTGGTCGTTGGGTCTGGATAGTTTTGCAAGTGGCGAGGCACAGGTCGCGGCCATTGCCGATGATATCGCCTATAACAACCACGATATTGACGATGCTTTGCGTGCAGGTCTCCTGCGTCTGGATGACCTGCGTGAGGTTGAATTGGTTGGCGACGCGTTGGCAGAAATTGAACGCGAGCTCCCAAATTTAGATGAAAGTCGGCAAATACGTGAGCTGGTACGCCGTCTGATTGGCCGCATGGTGACGGATCTGCTATCTGAAACCCGGCATCGTTTGCAGCATGGCGGGATTACCTCAGTTGCCGCAATCCGTGCAGCTGACCAACCCGTCGTGGCGT
>JBELLC010000031.1:0-6541 GCA_042088965.1 Nisaea sp.
GCGGCCCTCAAAAGCCTTGCGGTCGCAACAAGGTGGGCCCGCTGTAAACCAACGCAGACCCCCCTGATATTCGGTACCATGCTGTTGAGATCACAGCGTGATACTGTCGAAGGCAGCAGAACTCATCCCGGCCTCAATCCCCATGCGGCGCATTTCTGCCCAGGTATTATCATCAATCGGGATGCCGTTTTCGGTGCGTTCTTGCTGGCGCTGCCGCTCCGGGTCGCCGGGATACAAGATTTCCTCAAAGCCAGCGGCAGGTTTCGATGACTTGGCAAAGTCAATCAAGCCGTCAATGTCATCGGCAAAGGGGATATCGGCTCCAAATCCCTTTGGGTCAACGATGATTGTTAGCATGTTATTGCGGATGGTGTGATCGTCTTGGCGCGATGGCTGGGCGGTGCCGCCGCCTGTCAAGCCGCCTGCCAATACCTCGCATAAAACCGCCAGACAGGTGCCCTTATGCCCGGACATTGGCAGCATTGCGCCTTGTGGGTCACTGAACATGACACCGGGGTCATTGCTGGGGTAGCCATCTGGCCCAACAACCGCGCCATCGGGCAGGGTTTTGCCGGCGTAATGGGCCACACGGACTTTGCCTTGGGCCATCATTGACGTCGCAAAATCGGCGACCACCATGGGGTTATTGGCGGTCGCTGGGATGGCGGTACAATAGGGGTTGGTTGAATACCGTGCTTCATAGCCGCCATGGGTCGCAACCATCGGCGCATGGCCTGTGCCGTTTACATAGTGAATTGAAATAAAGCCGGCTTCGGCGCAAATCTCCCCCCAGGCACCAATCCGGCCGAGATGATGCACATTGCGCAGCCCAACGATTGCCACACCTTGGCTGCGGGCTTTCTCAAGGCCAAGCTGCATGGCTTCACGGCCAATAACCTGGCCATAGCCCATCTGCCCTTCGAGCAACAGATATGCGCCATTGTCACTGACAACACGCACACTGCCGCCGGGGGTTAATGTGCCGCTATTGGCGTGCGTCATATAACGCGGTGCCAGACCAACACCGTGGCTGTCATGGCCCATCAGATTGGCTTCGACAAGGTTTTCAGCGACGGCACGGGCTTCTGATTGGTGGCTGCCGGTGGCGGCAATCATGGCTTCGACCAGATCGGTCAAGGGGCCTGCATTTACAACGGGCACGGATCATCTCCCTCAATTTTTATGAACAATTCTTGGACAGTTTGCCTGAGCATAACTATCTTGCCGCCCATGAACAGAATCGAATTCATAAAAATGCATGGTCTGGGCAATGATTTTGTCGTCATTGATTGCCGAACGGGCGGCGTTGTGCCGGACGGCGACAGCTTACGCTGGATTGCAGATCGCCGCCGTGGTGTCGGTTTTGATCAGTTTTTGACCATTGAAACTGCGCTGGGTGATGCTGACGCTTTTATGCGCATTCACAATCCTGATGGCAGCGAGGCCGAGGCCTGCGGTAATGGGACACGTTGCGTTGCGGCGTTGTTGATGGCGGAAAGTGGACAGGACACGCTGTCGCTTGAAACGCTTGCAGGCGTTTTGACATGTACCCGTGATGTCGGTGGGCAAATCGCTGTGGATATGGGCCCAGCTGTTCTTGATTGGGCCGCCATTCCATTGGCATTAGCGACGGATAGCCTGCATGTGGATCTGCCAGACGCGCCCTTCAGTGATGCGTGCTGTGTGGCCATCGGCAATCCGCATGCGGTATTTTTTGTGGCTGATGCAGAAGCGGTTGATTTGGCCATTGTTGGCCCGGCCCTGGAAACCCACCCGATGTTTCCTGCACGGGCGAATATCGAGTTTGTTTCTGTGACCGGCCCCGACCGACTGCGGATGCGGGTTTGGGAGCGGGCCGCTGGGATTACCCAGGCCTGCGGATCAGGGGCCTGTGCCAGTGCGGTTGCTGCTGTCCGCCGGGGGTTGACCGGCCGTCAGGTCAGCGTTGATTTAGACGGCGGCACCTTGGGCATTACGTGGCGTGATGATGGCCATGTGATGATGCGCGGGCCAACGGCGATCAGTTTTACCGGTCAGCTTGACCTGCGCGGGATGGCTAGCTGACGTTGACGCTAGGCTTTTGCGATCATGTAGGCCTTGCAATCGAGCGCGTTTGCCGCCATTTCTTGGCGTTATGAGCAAACGGCCAAAATCAATTGATGTGCGGACCTTTGGGTGCCGGTTGAACGCCTTCGAATCGGAAGTTGTGCGCGCCCATGGCGTTGATGCCAATCTGGACAACACGATCGTCTTTAATACCTGCGCCGTGACCACCGAAGCCGAACGGCAAGCACGCCAAGCCATCCGCCGGGCGCGCCGGGAAAATCCAGACGCTGAGATTGTTGTGACAGGCTGTGCGGCGCAGATTGACCCGGCCCGCTTTCAAGCGATGCCGGAGGTGGACCGGGTTGTCGGCAATGAAGAGAAAATGCGCAGAGAGACATGGTTGCCGGAAAACGCCCATGAACCGCTGGCGGTTGCCGATATCATGACAGTGCGCGAAACCGCACCGCATTTGATTGAGGGTTTTGATGGCCGCAGCCGGGCCTTTGTGCAGGTTCAGCAGGGCTGTGATCACCGTTGTACCTTTTGCATCATTCCCTTTGGGCGCGGCAATAACCGTTCCCTGCCCCTCGGCGCGATTGTCGATCAGGTTCGCCAGCTGGTCGCCGGTGGCTTGCAAGAAGTGGTCCTGACAGGTGTGGATATCACTTCTTATGGCGATGATCTGCCTGGGCGACCCCGGCTCGGTAACCTCGCCCGCCGCCTCCTGCATTTGGTCCCAGAACTCCAGCGGCTGCGGTTCTCTTCGCTCGATCCTGTCGGCATTGATGACACATTACTGACGTTGATCGCCCATGAGCCACGGGTGATGCCGCATATTCATCTCAGCCTGCAAGCTGGCCAGGATATGGTATTAAAGCGTATGAAGCGCCGCCATTTAACCGCTGATGTTGACCGGTTAATCGACCGTTTGCGGCAATCGCGACCGGATTTGGCCTTGGGTGCGGATATCATTGCAGGCTTTCCAACCGAAAGCGACGCGATGCATGCAACCACCTTGGCCAATATTGCGGCTTGGGAAATTCCGTTCTTGCATATTTTCCCCTATTCGCCGCGCCCGGGAACACCGGCGGCGCGTATGCCACAAGTCGCCGGCGAAACCCGCCGTCAGCGGGCAGCAGATTTGCGGGCCGTTGGGGATAGAATTCGGGAGCGTTTTTTCAGCAATCAGATTGGTCATGTGGTGTCGGTTTTAGTGGAACGACCCGGCTTTGGGCACGCTGATAATTATGCCCCTGTAAACCTTCAAGCGCTTGTGCGTCAGGGCGGCGATCTCGCCCGCGAGGCTGCCCCCGGCAGTATTGTGACAGCCCGCGTGATTGGCCTTGAGGGGCGTCATCTCCAAGCAGAAATAGTGCCTGGGCGGGTGGCCGCATGAGTGGTGACGGTCCCAAACAGCAAGAGGCGCCAAAGCAAAGCTGGTTTGGCCGCCTGAAAGCGGGTCTCAGCAGGTCTTCTGGTAAATTAACAGGTGGCATAACCGCCATTTTCAGCCGCCGTAAATTAGACGCCGCCGCATTGGAAGAGCTCGAAGATCTGCTGATCACTGCCGATATGGGGGTTTCCACCGCTGCGCTGCTAACCGCCAATCTTGCCCGTGACCGCTTTGATAAAGATATCAGCGATGATGAGGTGCGCCAGGCCCTGGCCAATAACATCGCAGAAATTCTTGAACCTGTCGCCCAGCCACTGACGATTGACCAGAGCCATCAGCCCCAGGTGGTGATGTTTGTGGGGGTGAATGGTAGCGGTAAAACCACCACCATTGGCAAGATGGCACAGCAATATCACGATCAAGGGCTCCGCGTGATGTTGGCAGCAGCGGATACGTTTCGGGCAGCGGCCATTGACCAATTGCAGATCTGGGGTGATCGGGTTGGGGTGCCTGTTGTCGCCCGTGCCCAGGGGGCCGATTCTGCGGCTGTCGCCTATGAGGCTTTGGCCCGTGCCAAAGCCGAGGGGATTGATGTTTTATTGATCGACACGGCAGGCCGTTTGCAAAACAAAACAGAGTTAATGGATGAGCTTGCCAAAGTGGTGCGGGTGGTTGGCAAGCAGGATCAGAGCGCGCCACATAATAGGATTCTGGTTCTGGATGGGACCGTTGGTCAAAACGCCCATTCGCAGGTGCAGGCGTTCAGCGCGCTGACCGACATTACCGGTTTGGTGGTCACCAAACTTGATGGCTCCGCCCGTGGTGGGGTGGTGGTATCCCTGACAGAGCGCTTTGGGCTGCCCATTCATGCCATTGGCGTTGGTGAGGGTATTGCAGATCTCGATGCCTTTACCGCAGATGAGTTCGCCCGCAATTTGATGGCAGTGAGTGACGCCTGATCGGGCGGCGAATGTCCCGTCTGTATCGGCAGGCTTGACCAAAAGCGCAGTTTCGATTACTTGTCCGCCACCTCCTGGCCATTTTAGCCAAGAGACCTTAGCGGGTTCCGTCCGTCCTCGAGGGTTCGAGCACGGGCGTAAATTCGTATGGATGAAACGCATGAACCAGCGGGAGCGGGCATGTTCGACGGATTAACAGGCAAGCTTGGCGATGTTTTCGATCGCTTAAAACGCCGCGGCGCGCTGAAGGAAAGCGATGTTAACGCTGCTTTGCGCGAAGTGCGCGTGGCCTTGCTGGAAGCTGATGTCGCGCTGGATGTGGTTAAATCCTTTATTGATAAAGTGCGTGAGCGGGCCATTGGTCAAGACGTGCTGCGGTCGGTCACGCCCGGTCAACAGGTTGTAAAAGTTGTTCATGACAGCTTGGTTGATATGCTGGGGGCAGAACCTGAAGGCTTGAATTTATCGGCGACGCCGCCTGTGGCGATCTTAATGGTGGGCCTACAGGGCGGTGGTAAAACCACCACCACGGCCAAGCTTGCGCGCCGCCTGGTGAGCCGGGAGCGTAAAAAAGTCATGATGGCGTCGCTGGACATATACCGTCCTGCCGCCCGCGAGCAATTGCGCATCCTTGGTGAGCAGAACGACATTCAAACCTTGCCAATTAATGACGGTGAAGCGCCGGCAAGCATTGCCAAACGGGCGATGACAGCGGCCCGCCTGCAAGGCTTTGACGTGGTTTTCCTGGATACCGCTGGTCGCACCTCGATTGACGAAGCCATGATGGCGGAGGCTGTCGCGGTCCGTGATGTGGTTCAGCCTGTTGAAACGCTGTTGGTCGCGGATGCCATGACCGGGCAAGATGCTGTCAATACGGCGCGCAATTTTAATGACCGCGTTGGTCTGACAGGGATTGTCTTGACCCGGGTTGATGGTGATGCGCGCGGCGGCGCGGCACTGTCGATGCGGGCGGTGACAGGGCGGCCCATTAAAGCCCTCGGCACCGGCGAAAAGATCGACGAGATTGAGGATTTTCACCCGGAACGGGTCGCCAACCGTATTCTCGGCATGGGCGATGTTGTGAGCCTTGTTGAAAAGGCTGTCGAAAACATCGAGCAAGACGAGGCCGAACGCCTTGCCAAGCGGATGCAGAAAGGTCAATTCGACCTTGATGATATGCTCTCGCAATTGCGCCAGCTGAAAAAAATGGGGGGTCTTGGGGGTGTTATGGGAATGTTGCCGGGGATTGGCAAAATCCAAAAGCAAATGAACGCTGCCAATGTTGACGACAGCATGATTAACCGCCAAGAAGCGATCATCCTGTCAATGACGCGCGCTGAACGGCGCAATGTGAAACTTTTAAACGCCTCGCGCAAACGTCGTGTTGCCGCCGGGTCAGGCACCAGTGTGCCGGAGATCAACCGCCTGGTGAAGCAATATATGGAAATGGCCAGAGCGATGAAAAAACTTGGTAAGCGCGGTGGCCTCGGGTCGCTGTTTGGCGGTGGGTCTGGTGGTGGCATGCCGCCGATGGGCGGTGCTGGCGGTCTCGGTGGTGGAATTCCGGGGCTTGGTGGCGGCGGAGGTCTGCCAGGGCTTGGCAGCGGCGGTCTTCCGCCCGGTTTTCCTGGAAAGCGCTAGAGGCGCACCTGAATTAACGATTATTTGTCCTAAGGAGTAGGTTTAAAATGTCTTTGAAAATTCGTTTGGCCCGTGGTGGCGCCAAGAAACGTCCGTTTTATCGTATTGTGGTTGCCGAATCCTCAATGCCCCGTGATGGCCGTTTTGTTGAGCGTGTTGGCACCTATAACCCGATGTTGCCAAAAGAGCATGATGATCGTTTGGTCATCAAAGAAGAGCGGATCAAGTATTGGCTCAGTAAAGGCGCACTGCCGACCGAGCGGGTCCATAAAATGCTCGCCAGTGTCGATTTGATGCCTGCCTACGCCTATCGCGATCAGCCAAAGAAATCAGCTCCAGGAGCCAAGCGTTTAGAGCGTGAGGCGGAAGCCGCTGCCGCCGCCGAAGCTGCTGCCGCTGAAGCTGCTGCTGCTGCTGAAGCCGCTGCTGCGGAAGCCGCCGCCGCCGCTGAAGCTGCTGCTGCCGAAGCCGCTGTTGCTGCGGAAGCCCCTGCTGAGGAAGC
>JBELLC010000031.1:6641-27664 GCA_042088965.1 Nisaea sp.
CCCGCTGAGGAAGCTCCGGCCGAGGACGTACCGGCAGAAGACTCTGCTGACAAAGAATAAGAAAACGGGGGATCATGTGCCCAAACAAGATGGCGCACAAAATGATCGGGTTTGCGTGGGCGCCATTGCGGGCGTCCACGGCGTAAAGGGCTTGGTGCGCATCAAGGCCTTTACCGAAAATGACGGTGATGTGGCTGCTTATGGACCGCTCAGTGATCGCAGTGGTGGCCAGGTTTTTGAATTAGAGGTGATTGGCCGCGCCAAAGGCATGCTGCTTGGCAAGCTGAAAGGCGTGAACGATCGTGATGCCGCGGCGCGCCTGAAAGGCACCGAGCTTTATGTTGACAGGGCCGCGTTGCCGCCGCCTGCTGAAGATGAATTCTACCATACCGACTTGATCAATTTGACGGTCGTTCATGTGGATGGCCGTCACCTCGGTAACCTGGTTGCGGTGCATAATCATGGTGCCGGTGATTTGATTGAGGTCGCCCTTGGCGGTGACCATGACAGTGCTTTATTGCCCTTCAATAAACAGGCGGTGCCAACGGTTGACCTTGCCGCTGGCCAGGTAACGGTTGATCCTCCACGAGGGCTACTGCCAGGCGACCCGGAGGCACCATGACGGCGGCTGTCGACAACACCCCGGCCCGCCAACCACCATGGCAGGCAACCGTCTTAACCTTATTTCCAGAAATGTTTCCGGGGCCCTTAGGGCTGTCGCTGGCGGGCAAAGCCCTTGCTGCCGCACGCTGGCGTCTCGATACAGTGAACATTCGTGACCATGCGTTGAACCGTCATCGCAGTGTGGATGATACAGCCTTTGGCGGTGGTAGTGGCATGGTGATGCGCCCTGATGTGGTCGCTGGTGCCATTGATGCGGTTGCAGATCATCCAGGGCCGCGCATTTACTTGTCACCCCGGGGCCGCAGGGTAGAGCAATCCATGGTCCGTGACTGGGCCGCAGGTCCTGGTGTGGTGCTGCTGTGTGGGCGCTATGAAGGTCTGGATGAGCGCTGTATTGAAGGCCGTGATCTATTGGAAGTCAGCCTTGGAGATTTTGTTCTCTCGGGGGGTGAACCGGCGGCCTTAGCGCTGTTAGATGCGTGCATTCGTTTGCTGCCAGGGGTCATGGGGGCCGCCGAGGGGGCCGCAGAAGATAGTTTTGAAAATGGCCTGCTTGAATACCCGCTGTACACCCAGCCCCGGCTGTGGGAAGCGCGTGCCGTGCCAGAGATTTTACTGTCCGGCCACCACGCCAAGATTGAGGCTTGGCGGAACAGCCAAAGCGCGGCGATTACCCAGGCGCGCCGTCCTGATTTATGGCAGCGATACTTGCGGGAACACGGTGACGATCAAAAGAGCTGATCAAAGCGGCGCATTAAAGTTGGCGCAAATGATAAGATTTTGGCCGAGTCATCGCCTCATAGCCAATTTGTGACAAGGTTGCGCCCCGGCCTGTTTCTTTAACGCCTGTCCATGTCAGGCTAGGATCGAGATAATCGCAACGGTTCATGAAAACAGTGCCGGTTTCAAGCTGTTCACCCAGGCTGGCAGCGGCGTCGATATCGCTGGTCCAAATTGCCGCGCTCAAGCCAAAACGGCTATCGTTCATGAGGCTAACCGCTTCGGCGTCATCGCTGACTTTCATGATGCCCACCACCGGGCCAAAGCTCTCTTCGACCATCACATCCATGGTGTGATCCACATCGACCAAAACTTGCGGGGCAAGATAGGCACTGCCGGGGGCGTCACGGCGGAAATCGTTGGCGGTGACCAAAGCGCGGGCGCCATTACGGACAGCGGCGTTAATTTGCCCGCGGACAAATTCAGCAGCGGCAGGCCGCACCATGGGGCCAAGGGTTGTGGCCGCATCGAGGGGATTGTCGAGGGTGAAGCTGCGGGCCACATCAACAACGCCAGCGACAAAATCATCATAAAGCGTTTCTGCCACATAAATCCGTTCGATCCCGCAGCACGATTGCCCGGAGTTAAAAAACGCCCCATCGGCAAGGTTTTCGATGGCATGGTCCAAATCTGCATCTGCGCGCACATAGGCAGGGTCTTTGCCGCCAAGCTCCAGACCAAGCCCCGCAAAGGTGCCAGCGGCAGCCTGTTCCATGGCACGGCCACCGCCAACAGAGCCGGTGAAATTAACCTGATTAAGCGCCCCAGACGCGATCAATTTCGCGGTCCCCTCATGGCCGAGGAACAGATGTTGAAAGAGCCCTGTTGGCAGGCCGGCTTTATCACTGGCCATCTGAAAGCGCTCTGCCACTAAAGGGGTTTGAGCGGCATGTTTCAAGATAACAGCATTGCCGGCCATCAACGCTGGAATGATTGAATTAACGGCTGTTAGATAGGGATAATTCCAGGGGGCGACCACCAGAATCAAGCCCAGGGGCTGGCGGCTGATATAGCGGCTAAAGCCATCCATTGGCGTCGGGTGAATCGCTGCCAAGGATGTTTCGGCAATCGCGATCATATGCCGGGCGCGTTCCTCAAAACCGCCAAGCTCGCCGCCGCCAAAACGCACAGGTCGGCCCATTTGCCACGCCAGTTCAGGAATAATATCGCACCGCATGTCGAGCATGGCATCAACCATCGCCGTGCACAAAACAGCCCGCTCTGCGATTGACCGTTGCCGCCAGTCGCGTTGCGCGGTCTTGGCGCGCGCAAGTTGGTCGGCGAGATCATTGTCGCTGGTATAGGGCCGTTCAGCATAAATCTGTCCGTCTATTGGCGAGATGCAGGTCGCGTGAGTCATTTTGTATCTCCCAAGGTCGTGCTGCTATGAACGCTCAAAGCCGCGTTGTAATTCCCAATCGGTGATCCGGCGATCATATTCAGCCTGCTCCCAGCGGGCGGTATGCACATAATGGTCGATCACAGCCTCGCCGAAGGCTTGACGTAGCATTGATGAATTATCAAGACAATCAATCGCCGCGCGCAGGGTCGGGGGAATTTCTTGTAGGTCAGCGTCGCCATAGGCATCCCCGGCAAATGGTGGATCAAGTTCGCGTTCATCGTGAATGCCTGCAAGTCCGGCTGCTAAGAGCGCGCCATAGGCTAAATGTGGGGTTAAATCAGCACCGCCAATCCGGCATTCTATGCGCACCGCGGACGAGGCTTCACCGCAGAGACGAAAACCTGCTGTGCGGTTATCACGGCTCCATACGGCCCGCGTGGGTGCGAATGTCCCCACCTGTTGAAAGCGTTTATAGGAGTTGATGTAAGGCGCGAGAAAATAGGTGAGCTCGCGGGCATGATGCAATTGGCCGGCAATGAAATGCCGCATCATTTTTGACATGCCATAGCTGCCCTCGGGGTCATGAAACAGCGATCTGCCTTTTTGATCCCACAGGGATTGGTGGATATGACACGAACTGCCTGCCAAGTCATACCGCCATTTTGCCATGAAGGTGACAGAGCGGTCTTGCAGGTAGGCAATCTCCTTAATGGCGTTTTTCATTACCACGTGGCGGTCCGCCATGGTCAGGGCGTCGGCGTAACGGACATTGATTTCTTCTTGTCCCGGCCCCCATTCCCCTTTGGAGTTTTCCACGGGGATACCTGCGGCCTGCAATTGTTTGCGGATTTCGCGCATCACAGGCTCTTCCTTGGTGGTCTGGAAGATGTGGTAATCTTGGATGTAATTGCCAGCTGTATTGAGATCATAAAAATGCTTTTCATGGGCGCCGCGATAGCTGTCATCAAACAGATAGAATTCCAACTCAGACGCCATCATGGCCTGCATATCCATGGCCTCAAGGCGGGCGATCTGTGCTTTCAATATGGCCCGTGGGCTATGGCCAAGTGGGCTGTGGTCGTGGTGGTCAAGCACATCAGCGATGACCAAGGCGGTGCCGGGCAACCAGGGTGTTAAGCACAGGGTTGATAGGTCCGGTTTGATGACAAAATCACCATAGCCGCGCTGCCAATTGGCGGCGTCATAGCCAGGCACCGGTTCCATGTCGATGTCATTGGCCAAAAGATAATCGCAGCCATGGGTTTCAGAATGCGCTGTATCCAGAAAGAATTCGGCTTGAAAGCGCTTGCCAATTAAGCGGCCTTGCATGTCGACAAAGGCCACTAAAACCGTGTCGATGTTTCCAGCGCTAACCGCGTCGTGTAATTGTGGCAAGCTCAGGGCAGGTGTGGTCATGTCATCTCTCGTGATTAAAGGGCCAAAGCGCAGCACGCAGGCGTGTTGTTTTTTCGTAAATTATATCATTACGGGGGTTTGCGCGCGGCAAAACATGATTTTAAGCGTTCAATTGTGCAAAAGGGCTAGACAAGCGACAGCCTTCGCGCCATAACCCCGCCTCAATCATGACGTTGGTTTATCCATCACCGTTATGGAGTGATTAAATCATTGTGGGCTTTCGAGATCGCATGTCGAAGCGCCGACGATGGCAAGCTGTCCCAAGGTGTCATTGGGGGCTGGTTGGAGAATGAAAATGAACATCGTTGAGCAAATTAACCAAGAACAGATCGAAAAACTCAGCGCCGATCACGATATTCCTGAATTTGGTCCAGGTGACACCGTGCGCGTCGACGTTAAAGTGGTTGAGGGCTCACGTGAGCGGATCCAGGCTTTTGAAGGCGTTTGCATCGCCCGTAATAATGACGGTATCAGCTCATCTTTCACGATCCGGAAGATTTCCTATGGTGAGGGTGTGGAGCGGGTCTTCCCCTTATATTCCCCTCGGATCGCAGGCCTGACGGTTATTCGTCGTGGCCGGGTGCGGCGCGCGAAACTGTATTACTTGCGCAGCCGTCGTGGCCGATCAGCGCGCATTGCCGAAAAAGTCACGACACGTGGCAAGACAGAAAAAAAGTCAGCGGCTTCATCTGAGGCATAAGAAGCACGGGCACCCTGTGTGCTGGGCTGCCAATGAACGCCGTTGCATTTGCGACGGCGTTTTTATTTGCGATCAGCCAAATGACATAAAAAAAGACCAGGCAGGGCGATAGGGTGGGCAGAGTTACATTTTGCATTTTGTATCAGCAGCAGGCTTCGCTATGCTCACGGCCGCTTGAGGTTTATTCTGGGATGGTGAAGGGGAGTGAAAATGGCCGAACAAAAGACGCTATTTGATAAGATTTGGGCGGCACATGTTGTCGATCGCCAAGATGATGGCACATGCTTGATTTATATTGATCGCCATTTGGTTCATGAGGTGACAAGCCCACAGGCATTTGAGGGGCTGCGCAATGCAGGCCGGAAATTACGGGCACCTGAAAAGACTTTGGCGGTGCCAGATCATAATGTCCCCACAACCGATCGCTCTAAAGGCATTGATGACGCGGAATCACGCCTTCAGGTTGAAACCCTGCGTGTCAATTGTGCTGATTTTGATGTGCCTATTTTTGATGTCGACGACATTCGCCAAGGTATTGTCCATGTGATTGGCCCAGAGCAAGGGTTTACCTTGCCGGGGATGACCATTGTCTGTGGTGACAGCCATACCGCCACTCATGGTGCCTTTGGGGCGCTGGCCTTTGGCATTGGCACCTCAGAAGTTGAACATGTGATGGCCACGCAAACCTTGATCCAAGCGCCGGCAAAAAATATGCGTATCATGGTCAAAGGCGCGCTGCCCGCAGCCGTCACTGCCAAAGACTTGATCTTGCATATTATTGGGACCATTGGCACCGCGGGCGGCACTGGTCATGTGATTGAATTTGCCGGTGAGGCGGTGCGCAGCCTGTCGATGGAAGGCCGTATGACCATGTGTAATATGGCCATCGAAGCGGGCGCACGGGCAGGCATGGTGGCCCCTGATGAGACCACTTTTGACTACCTCAAAGGCTTACCAATGGCACCGAAAGCCGGCCTATGGGAGCAGGCCGTCGCTTATTGGCGGACCCTGCCATCGGATGCTGACGCGGTCTATGATACTGAAATTGAAATCGATGTTGCTGACATTGCACCACAGGTCACCTGGGGCACCAGCCCACAGGATGTTGTGCCGATTGATGGCCGGATCCCGGACCCGGCTGCAGAGGCGGACGAAGGTAAGCGGGCGGCAATCGAACGCTCTCTGGCCTATATGGGCCTGACCGCAGGCACACCCATTAACGAAGTGGCTGTCGACAAGGTATTTATTGGCTCTTGCACCAACAGCCGGATTGAGGATTTGCGGGCGGCAGCAGCGGTTGCCAAAGGCCGCAAGGTTTCGGCCAATGTGATGGCCTTGGTGGTACCAGGCTCTGGGCTGGTCAAAGAACAAGCGGAAAGCGAAGGTTTGGATAAAGTCTTCACCGAAGCTGGTTTTGAATGGCGCGAGGCTGGCTGCTCCATGTGTCTGGCCATGAACGCGGATAAATTGGAGCCAGGTGAGCGTTCCGCCTCGACCTCTAACCGCAATTTTGAAGGCCGCCAGGGCCGCGGTGGCCGCACCCATTTGGTTGGCCCGGCAATGGCCGCCGCCGCCGCCATCAGTGGCCATCTTGCCGATGTCCGTCAATTCAGCGCTGAAGGAGAGTGATCATGGATAAGTTCACACAGCATCGCGGCGTGGCCGCGCCCATGGATATGATCAACATCGACACAGATATGATCATTCCCAAGAACTTTTTGAAAACCATTAAGCGTTCGGGGCTTGGCAAGCATCTTTTCCAAGAGATGCGTTTCCAAGATGATGGCTCTGAGAAACCTGATTTTGTGTTGAATAAATCAGCTTACCGGGATGCGTCGGTTCTGGTTGCGGGCGATAATTTTGGCTGTGGTTCAAGCCGTGAGCATGCGCCTTGGGCGTTGAAAGATTTTGGTATCCGCTGTGTCATTTCGACCAGCTTCGCCGATATTTTTTACAACAACTGCTTCAAAAACGGCATCTTGCCCATTCGGGTGACGAAAGAACAGCTTGAAGCGCTGATGGATGATGCCGGCAAAGGCGCGAATGCGGTTTTGGACATTGACTTGGAAGCACAACAAATTCAGCGGCCCAATGGTGAGCATATCCGTTTCACCATTGACGCGCATCGCCGGGATTGCCTGATCAACGGTCTTGATGATATTGGCCTGACCATGAAACGGGAGACCAAGATCACCGATTATGAAGAGAAATTGGCAGCAGCCCAGCCTTGGGCATAGTTGGGCATCTTTGGGCATCTTTTTGGGGCTAAAAGCGCCGCTGATTTAGGATAAGGATTGGATAAAAAGAATGGCAGCGAATAAAAAACTCATGGTGCTTCCGGGTGACGGTATTGGCCCTGAAGTAATGCGCGAAGTGCTGCGAGTCGTCGATTGGATGGCCAAGCATCGGGCGATTGGCTTCGACCTGCAAGAAGGTCTTGTTGGCGGGGCCGCCTTTGATGCGCATGGCACGCCGTTAACTGATGAAACCATGGCCGATGCTGCCGCTGCGGACGCGGTGCTATTTGGCGCTGTTGGTGGCCCGCAATATGACGCCCTGCCGTTTGAGAAAAAGCCAGAGCGCGGGCTTTTGCAATTACGCAAAGAAATGGACCTGTTTGCCAATTTGCGGCCTGCCTTGGTTTTCGATGCAATGGCAGATTCCTCGTCGCTAAAGCGCGATCTGGTCGCTGGTTTGGATATCTTGATCCTGCGCGAGCTGACAGGGGGGATTTATTTTGCCCAGCCGCGCGGCATTGAAGACATGCCTGATGGCACCCGTAAAGGCTATGATACCAACATGTACACCACGCCCGAGATTGAGCGTGTTGGCAGGGTTGCTTTTGATCTGGCACGCAAACGTCAGGGGCGGTTGACCTCGGTTGAAAAAGCCAATGTCATGATGTCAGGCGTACTCTGGCGGGAAACCATGACGGCGCTGCATGCCGCTGAGGGTGACGGCGTCGAGATGACTCACATGTATGCTGATAATTGTGCCATGCAATTGGTGCGCAATCCCAAGCAATTTGACGTCATTGTGACCGATAATTTGTTTGGCGATATTCTGTCAGATTGTGCCGCCATGCTTACCGGCTCTTTAGGCATGTTGCCGTCAGCCTCCTTGGGCGCGGTTGACCCCGCTACCGGCAAGCGCCACGCGCTGTATGAGCCAGTGCATGGCTCAGCGCCAGATATTGCAGGTCAAGGAATGGCCAATCCATTGGCTGAATTGCTGAGCTATACCATGTTGCTGCGCTATTCTTTTGATATGCATGAAGATGCCGATCTGATCGAACAGGCAGTGCAGAATGTCCTGAATTCTGGTATCCGCACAGCGGATATCATGCAGGACGGCATGGCACGGGTCTCCAGCACAGTGATGATGGACAGCGTCCTCAAGGAACTTAATAAACTTGCGGGCGTTTAAAGACCCCCTTTGAGCTTGAAATTTGGCGGCAGGGGGCTTACACCTCCTGCCGTTTTTATGCGCGGCCTATGACGTGCTAAATATAGAAAAGGACTGGGATTATGGGTATACGAGTAGCGGTAGTTGGTGCCACTGGGGCGGTCGGTCGCGAGATGCTCACAACCCTGGCTGAACGGGATTTTCCGGCTGATGAAGTGATCGCTTTGGCATCGTCAAATTCAATTGGCGTTGAGGTTTCATATGGCGATGACGGCGTCCTCAAGGTTCAAAACCTGAGTGAGTATGATTTCACCGGCACAGATATCGCGCTGTTTTCGGCAGGCGGTAAAATCTCCGCTGAATTCGCTCCTAAAGCCGCCGCTGCTGGCTGTGTGGTCATCGACAACAGCTCGCATTTCCGGATGGATGAGGATGTCCCCCTGGTGGTGCCAGAGGTCAATGCGGATGCATTGGCAGGCTACAGTGCGCGCAATATCATTGCCAATCCAAACTGTTCAACGGCGCAAATGGTCATGGCCCTAAAGCCGCTGCATGACCGTTTCACGATCAAACGGGTGATTGTGTCGACCTATCAATCGGTGTCAGGGGCAGGCCGCCCGGGGATGGATGAGTTATTCAACCAAACCCGTGCGGTGTTCGTGAATGACCCGTTAACCCGTGAGGAGTTCACCAAGGAAATCGCCTTCAATTGCATTCCACACATCGATAGCTTTATGGATGATGGCTTTACCAAAGAAGAATGGAAAATGACGGTTGAGACGCAAAAAATCCTCGACCCGTCAATTGAAGTCGTTGCCCATTGTGTGCGGGTGCCGGTGTTTATCGGCCATGCCGAAGCAGTTTTCATTGAAACCGTCGCCCCCATCGATGAGGCCGCCGCGCGTGCCGCAATGGAGGATTTTCCAGGTCTGATCGTCATCGACCATCGCTTAGATGATGGCTATGTCACGCCGAAAGAAAGCGCCGGTGAAGATGCTGTTTACGTTAGCCGGATGCGTGTTGACCCTACCGTTGATCATGGCCTGGTGTTTTGGTGTGTTGCCGATAATTTGCGCAAGGGGGCGGCGCTGAACGCTGTGCAGATTGCTGAAGCCTTGGTAGAAAATCACCTGAGTTAAGGCGTTGATCTAATGCGGCCCCGCATCAGGGGCAGCGGCAAGGCCGGCAATCACATCTAAGTCGCGGGTGCCGCTGGGGGTATCAATAACCCCGCTCAGACGGCTGACTGCCCGCTCGAGGGCTGTCTTGCTGTCCTTGTTGGCCAGCCAATACCCCAGAAAAAGGGCGGCCAGCAAATCACCCGCGCCATTGATCGGTCGCGTCCGCCATGGCCGTTCACGCCAGCATTCGCCGCTTGGAGTGATGGCCCAGGTGCGGACCTTCTGGCCGCGCCTGTCACCGCTGATCACAACCGTTTTATATCCCACCAAGGGCAGGCTGCGGGCGCTGTCAACAAGGGTTTCATGAAACCGTGGATGGCCACTTAAAATCCCCAGTTCATAGTGATTCGGGGTGATCAGATCAGCCCGGGGCATGAGGGTTTTTGTGATTGCCGTCACGATCGCCTGGTCAACATAGGTGCGGCCATCATCGCCCATGACCGGATCGCAACAATACAGGGCCTCGGGGTTTGCCGCTTGTGCCATATCAATGGCCGCAGCGACCACGCTGGCGGTCTCAACATGCCCCAGATAACCGCTCATCACAGCTTGGCAATCAGCCAGCACGCCCAGATCACGTAATCCTTCCAGCAAGGCCATGAGATGGGCGGGGTCAGTAACCGTACCGCGAAACTGCCCATGGCCGGGATGGTTGGAGAAATGCACCGTATCGATCGGCCAAACAGTGAACCCAAGGCTTTGCAGGCCTGGCACGATGGCCGAATTGCCCACATAACCTTGCACAACGCGTGATGAAATCGACAGAATCGCCATTTAATTTTAACCATAAGGGGTGATCCACCCCAGTATGTCCCATAGGATACAGTCTGTGACCAGTCGCTTGCGATCTGTATATAAACGTCAGGCTGTTTTCATGCAAAGGAATGCCCATGGTTGATGATTTTCGCCCCCGCCGTTCGGTATTGTATATGCCAGCGTCTAATCAGCGGGCACTGCAAAAGGCCCGACAATTGCCTGTCGATGGCATTATCATGGACCTTGAAGATGCTGTCGCACCGGATGCCAAAAGGGCGGCGCGTCAGAATATCGCAGAAGCCTTGGCAATAGGGGGCTATGGTCATCGAGAGCTGGCAATTCGTGTCAATGCGTTGGAGACCGCTTGGGGATATGATGACCTGATGTTCGCGGCCACCGCTGGCGCTGATGCCGTGGTGATCCCAAAGGTTGAAAGCCCGGATGGTTTGCGGCGGGCGTCAGCGGTGCTGGACGCGGCAGGTGCGCCGCCTGAGCTGTCGCTTTGGGCGATGATGGAAACCCCAATGGCGATGCTGCAGGCGGCTGAAATTGCCGCCAGTGGTGGGCGCTTGCAGATATTGGTCATGGGCACATCAGATTTAATCGCTGATTTACGCGGCAGGCCGCAACCAGACCGCTTGGGGTTGGTGACGGGGCTGGGCTTGTGCCTGTTGGCGGCCCGGGCGCATGGGTTAGGCATTTTGGATGGGGTTCATCTGGACCTTGAGGATAGCGCGGGCTTTGCTGCGCAATGCCGCCAAGGACGTGACTTTGGTTTTGATGGTAAAACCCTGATCCACCCCAAAACCATACCTGTTGCCAATCAGGTTTTTGGGCCGAGCGATGAAACGGTGGCTTGGTCGCGGCGGATTATCCTGGCCCATGCAGAGGCGCTCGCCAGGGGTCAAGGCATGGCGGTTGTTGACGGCCATCTCATTGAAAATCTGCATGTCAATGAGGCGCGGAAGATTGTTGCCTTGGCAGATCGCATAAAGGCGGCGGAATCTGCTCCAGGCTAGCGGATGTGGCCCGCAGCTTTTAGTCCATTTATCGGTAAAAATGATACACAGCGGCATGGCTGCGGCGTAAAGACCCTTTCACCATGCCTATTTCGTGGTATATCGGGCGTCTAATTTTCATTTGGCTGTTCTGGCGAAAGGTTGGGTCATGGCTGCTAAGGGTCGTCCGCTATCACCACATCTGCAAATCTATAAACCGCAAATTACCTCAGTTTTATCGATCATGCACCGGATCACTGGCGTGGCGATGGTCTTTGTATTGATCGGGTTATCCTGGTGGCTTATCGCTGCGGCGATGGATGCAGAATATTTTGGCTTTGTGCAAATGCTGGCTGGATCATGGTTTGGCTATCTGGTGATTTTCGCCGCCACGATTGGGCTGTGCTATCATTTTAGCAATGGTATCAGACATTTGTTTTGGGATGCTGGCCGAGGTTTGTCAATTGAGACAGTGGAACGCAGCGGCTATGCTGTGTTGGCCTCAACAGTCATTTTGACCGTCTTAATCTGGGCATTAATCCTGGTCTAAAGCCGCTAAAGTAAAGGGAGAAAGCTGATGAATGAGCAGCGTATGCAAACGGCATTAGGACGTGTTCGTGGCCTTGGATCGGCGAAAGAAGGGGTCAACCATTGGTGGATGCAGCGGCTGACGGCCGTTGCACAGATCCCTCTAATGATTTGGTTTGTGATTTCATTGGCAGGTATTTCCGGTGCCGATCACGCCAGCATCATTGCTTGGCTAGAGCAAACTCATGTCGCGGTGCTGACGATTTTGTTGGTCTTTTCTTTATATTTTCACGCCAAGCTCGGTTTGCAGGTGGTGATTGAAGACTATATTGGTTCAGAAAGTCGCAAAGTAATTATTCTCACAGCCGTTAAATTTGCGCTGATCTTGTTGGGAACAGCGACAATATTTTCGGTCTTAAAGATTGCTTTTGGAGGGTAGGGGATTATGGAATCCTATAAAGTTGTTGAGCATACTTATGACGCTGTTGTTGTCGGCGCGGGTGGTGCTGGTCTGCGTGCCACACTGGGCATGACAATGGCTGGTTTGAAAACCGCCTGTGTGACAAAAGTTTTCCCCACCCGTAGCCATACTGTGGCCGCCCAAGGGGGCATCGGTGCCGCCCTCGACAATATGGGGGAAGACGACAACTGGAAATATCACATGTATGACACCGTTAAGGGCGCCGATTGGTTGGGCGACCAGGATGCGATTGAATATATGTGCCGGAACGCTATCCCGGCGGTGATTGAGCTGGAACATTACGGCGTGCCGTTCAGCCGTACTGAAGAAGGCCGGATTTACCAGCGTCCTTTTGGCGGCCATATGCTCAACTTTGGCGAAGCACCCGCCAAGCGGGCGTGCGCTGCTGCTGACCGGACCGGGCATGCGATCTTGCATACCCTATATCAGCAATCTCTGCGCGGCGGTGCAGAGTTCTTTATCGAGTATTTCGGCATCGACCTGATTATGGACGAAGAAGGGGCCTGCCGGGGCGTGATGGCCATCGACTTAGAAGATGGTGTCATCCACAAATTTCGAGCACACACGGTTGTCTTGGCCACAGGCGGCTATGGCCGAGCATATTTCTCGTGCACCTCGGCACATACCTGCACCGGCGATGGGAATGCGATGGCCCTACGTGCGGGCTTGCCGCTGCAGGATATGGAATTCGTGCAATTCCATCCAACAGGTGTTTATGGCGCCGGCTGTTTGATTACAGAGGGCGCGCGCGGCGAAGGCGGCTATGTCACCAATTCTGAGGGTGAGCGCTTTATGGAGCGGTATGCGCCAACGGCTAAAGATTTGGCATCCCGGGATGTTGTGAGCCGGGCAATGACTATCGAAATTAATGAAGGACGCGGTGTTGGTCCTGATGCAGATCATATTTTCCTGCACTTGGAACATCTGGACCCTGCCGTTCTGCATCAGCGGTTGCCAGGTATTTCCGAGACCGCGAAAGTGTTCGCTGGCGTCGATGTGACCAAGCAACCCATTCCGATCTTGCCAACCGTGCATTACAATATGGGGGGGATTCCCACCAATTATCATGCAGAGGTTTTGGCGCCAACTGCCGATGATCCCGATCGGGTTTGCCCAGGTCTCATGGCCATTGGTGAAGCGGCCTGTGTGTCTGTTCATGGGGCCAACCGTTTGGGCACAAATTCACTTCTGGATATTGTCGTCTTTGGTCGGGCGGCGGCCTTGCGGGCGGCAGAGAAGATCACCCCTGGGGCCCCACATAAGCCCCTGCCAAAAGACGCCGGTGAAAACTCGATTGCCCGTTTGGACGCCATGCGCCACGCCAAAGGCGCGATGAAAGTTGCTGACGTGCGTGACCGTCTACAACGTGGCATGCAGAAACATGCGGCTGTTTTCCGGGACGAAGAGATCTTATCCGAGGGCGTCAAAGTGATGGCGGAAATCGCTGACTCGATGAGCGATATCGGCATTAACGACCGGTCATTGATCTGGAACACTGACTTGGTCGAAGGCATGGAGCTGGAAAACCTGGTTGGGCAAGCCATGGTGACCATCAATTCAGCGCATCTCCGCCAGGAAAGCCGCGGCGCGCATGCCCGTGAGGATTTTACCGAGCGTGATGATGAGAAATGGATGAAGCATAGCTGTATGTGGCTTGATGAAAACTATCAAAACCGTGTGCAATATCGTGATGTGCAAATGAATACGCTGACCGATGAAGTTGAAAGCTTTCCGCCAAAAGCACGGGTTTATTAAGACACCTCATTTCGGCGTAAAAATGTATTTGTAGAAAGAGAGCGATCATGGCTGAATTTTCGCTGCCGACCAATTCGAAGGTTAAAAAAGGCACCACCTATCCCGCAGTTGAAGGTGCCAAACGGGTTAAAACTTTTAAGATCTATCGTTACGATCCAGACACCGGGGATAACCCGCGGATGGACAGTTACGAGATCGACCTGGATAGCTGCGGTCCAATGGTGCTCGACTCGTTGATGAAAATCAAAAACGAAGTCGATAGCACCTTGACCTTTCGGCGGTCATGCCGCGAAGGGATTTGTGGCTCCTGCGCCATGAACATTGACGGCACCAATACATTGGCGTGTTTGAAGCCGATTGAGGATGTCGATGGTGAAGTGCATATCTACCCCTTGCCGCACCGTCCGGTGGTCAAAGATTTGGTGCCAGATGTCACCCAATTATATGCCCAATTGGCGTCAGTCGAGCCGTGGTTAAAGACAAAAACGCCGCCGCCACCCGATTCTGAGCGTCTGCAAAGCCCCGAAGAACGCGCCAAGATTGATGGTTTGTGGGAATGCGTTTTGTGCTTTTGCTGCTCAACGTCCTGCCCAAGCTATTGGTGGAATGGTGATCGTTATCTTGGGCCAGCAATTTTGTTGCAAGCCTATCGGTGGATTGCCGATTCCCGGGATGAGATGACCGGTGAGCGGCTCGATGAGTTGGAAGATCCCTTCCGCTTGTATCGCTGCCACACGATTATGAACTGCACCAAGACCTGCCCGAAAGGCCTGAACCCAGCCAAGGCAATTTCGGAAATTAAAAAGTTGATGGTGGAGCGGCGCTAGGCTGTTTTAGAAGACGAATGTGGATAACGGCCCAGCCAAGTGTTGGGCCGTTTTTTATGACCTTGTCTGCTTGACAGTGGCGGCGGTGATACGCGACCCTATTCACCAGAGCTGAGGGAGATCACGATCATGAGTGCGCGCACAGAGCCGCAACAGGTGCGGTTGGCAGATGATGTCTATACAGTTGACCGTGAATGGGCGAAATGGCCCGCGCATATTGATCGCGGGTTTTTAAGCGCCTTGGCCGTGGCTGCTGATGATCGTATTTATGTTTTGCAGCGCGGCGCAACGCCGGTCGTCGTGTTTAACCCGGACGGCAGCTTTCAGGCCGCCTGGGGAGATGATGTTATCGCGGATGGTCATGGTATTTGGGCAACCGCTGATGGTCGTTTATTCATCGCCGACCGAGACGCCCATGAAATCATTGTGACGGATTTAGAGGGGGCTGTCCTGCAACGGCTTGGACAGCGCCACCAGCCTGCCGAAGGCGCGCCGTTTAACCATCCGACCCATGCCAGTCAGGCAGCGGACGGCGATATTTATGTTTCCGATGGTTATGGCGGGACTTGTTTGCATCGCTTTAATGCCGCAGGCGACCTGCTGTCGAGCATTAACAATGCCGGTGAGGGCCCGGGGGCCTTTTCAACACCGCATGCGACCTGGGCCTTGGCGGATCGGGTGTTGGTTGCGGATCGCGAGAATAACCGGGTGCAAGTATTTGATCGTGACGGCCAGCATATGATGGATTGGGGTGGTTTATATCACCCGATGGCCATTTATGTTGATGGCGATGGCTTTGTCTTTGTCAGCGATCAAACCCCGCGAATTGTCAAATATGCGCCAGATGGCAAGATTCTTGGCCGCTGCCGAGGTGCAATTAATGGTGCCCATGGTCTTTATGGCAGCCCTGGCGGTGATTTGTATTTATCCGAATTGCCGCCTGCGCGACTGACAAAACTGACCCGTATCCGCGCCTAATGAGATGGTGCAAACCCGTTAAGGCGATAGAAACGGTTGGCGTTGTCATGGAAAATAGCGCGGATTTCCGCCTCGCAGAGGTCTGAAAATATACGCAGCATGGCATCAACCAGATCGCGGTAGCGAATGCGCAGGCGGGAGACGGGGAAATTTGACGCCCACATGCAGCGTTCAACACCAAAAATCTCCAGCGCCTCTAACACCACCTGCCGGTTGCTGTCGATCTCCCAAGGTTGATCCTTCAGGCCTAATTCGGACACTTTCAAATACACCCAGGGCAGCCGCGCAATGGCTTTCATTTGCCCGCGCCATAGTGCTAAACCTTCTGCTGATCGGTCCCAGGGAAAGCCCAGATGGTTCACCACCACGGGAATTTCTGGATGTTTCTCAATCACTGTCGCCGCTTCGGCTAAATGCCAACAAGGCACCCGTAAATCATAACTCAGGCCAAATTTTGCCAAAGCCCCATAGCCCCGTTGCCAGGCAGGGTCTTGCAAGCTGCGGGGGCCATCAATCGCCGGGGCAGCTGGGGTTGCAGCGGTCACAGGTTTGGAGCGGATCCCCCGCATCAGGGGTGAGCGGCAATGCCCGGCCAGTTTATCTTCTAGTGCGGGGTCGTCTAACCAGGCATGCCCCACTAAGGCTGTTGGCCAACCGGTGTCAGCATTAAGCTGGGTCAACCAGGTGGTTTCCCCAACTTGGTCGTCGCGGTCCCATTCAGCCTCGCAATGTACCAGTTTGACAACCTCCAGGCCGACACTGTCACGGCGGTAATCAGCTGGCAGGTAATCGCGCATTAAGCCGGTATAATCACCCAGGAAAAAATCCTGAGCATAATCACCGCAGAGCCAGGGATGTCGGCGGGCGGCGAGATCCCAGAAATGGAAATGTGCATCAATAATTTTAAGATCAATCATAGATAATAGTTTATGGCGCAGGGGCTCTGGTGCAATGAAAAAGAAGGGGCGTGCGCAAACAGGCGCTTTGGTCAGGGCCCCGTTTTGTGGCGGGCAAGGGAGCGTTGCCGCCAAATGATCAAGAAGCCAGCGGCAACAATGAATAGCGCACCTGGCCACAGCCGCGCAAAAGGGGCCTCGTTGAAAATCACCCAACCGATGGTGAATGAGATGGGGATGCCGACATATTCGAACGGTGCCAGATTGCTGGGCGCAGTCATCCGATAGGCTGTGATCAGCGCCAGGACGGCGCTGCCGCCAACCAATCCCATGGTAATCAGCCAAAACCAGTCATGCGCCGATACCACCGGCACAAACGTCGCGCTTGCCACCAAGACCGCACTTGACCCAAGTAGGGCGCCGCCCGTGCCATAGAGGTTCACCAGCGCACTTGGCACCGATTTATCAAACAGATTAACGGTAACACTTGTCAGGGCATATCCGAGTGCTGCAATCACAGGCAAAACAGCTGTGCTGGTGAAAATATCACTGCCAGGACGCATGACCATCACAACCCCTGCAAAGCCGATAGCGACCGCTGACCACCGCCAGATTCCAACTTTATGGCGCAAAATCGGCACTGATAAGGCGGTGATCAGTAAGGGGCCGGCAAAGGCAAGGGTTGTCGCGGTGGCAAAGGCCATGCTGCCAAGGGCGGTATAGAAACAAAACTGCGCAACGGTGACAAAGCCGCCGCGTAAAAGCCCTAAACGCCATTGGCGAATTTTTAAAGGCCGCCCGGCAGCATGCCAATCACGGGCCAAGACCAAGACCAAAATACTGGGGGCAAGACCAAACAGATTTCGAAAAAAGGAAAGTTGTTGGGCGGAATAGCTGGTGCTTAAAAACTTGACGATGGCCCCCATCACATCAAACAGAAAAATGGCCAGGATCAAAAACAGTGTCCCTGTCACAAAGGGTCCTACAGCCAACAATTTTTTGTGCACAAAGCAGACCTTTGAAAAACCAGCCCTGCAAACAGGGGCCGTCCATTGACGACGTTGAGAGTGTTACACCTGGTGTGGGCAGGCGGCCATCGAATTTGTTTACCTGTATTGACCAAATCTTTGGTGGCGCACACACTCTGCCATAAGGGAGACCATAATGCTTGCAGATACATTTGATTTGCCGACCCGGGATGGCGTCATGCAGACCTATCTTTGTCGGCCAGATCGGGGTGAGTCCTTGGCGCCGATTTTGCTGTTGATGGATGCGCCAGGTATCCGCGAAGAGCTGCGGGCCATGGCCCGGCGACTGGCAAGTGCGGGCTATCTGGTGATGCTGCCCAATCTGTATTATCGGGCTGGACCCGATACGACCTATGGGCCAGACGTGCTGCAGGCAGGCAGTGCAGAACATGCCCGGATGCGGGCGGTACGCACCAAAATGACCATCCCGCCGGTGATGAATGATATCGCTGATATGCTGGGATATTTGCAAACCCGCGATGATGTTCGCCCAGGGCCTGCTGGCTGTCATGGCTATTGCATGAGCGGCCCTTATGCCTTAGCGGCGGCGGCCCGATTTGGCGATCAAATTGGCGCTGCAGCATCATTCTATGGCACCTGGTTGGTCAGTGAGGCCGTGGAAAGCCCGCATCTGACCTTGGCACAATCAACCGCTGAATTGTATATCGCCTGTGCCGAGTTTGATGATCTGGCACCGCCTGAAATGGTTGCTGAATTGCAGCAGCACTTTGTTGCCTCAGGGGCCAAGGGTGAACTGGAAATCTACCCCGGGGTGCACCATGGCTTCGCGTTTCCAGAGCGGTGGTGTTACGACGCACTGGCCGCAGAGCGTCATTGGCACCGCTTACTGTCGTTGTATCGCCGCAATCTTTAGCGCCAGAACCTGGGGCTAATCGGCAATTCGCCGCCAATACAGCACCCGCTGTTCTGGCCGCTCGCCATAGGGTTTCAGCGGCGGGCGCAGCACCATTAAATCGTCTTCAAAGCTGACCTGCCGGATCTGATCGCTGCCCAGCCGGGCAGGATCAGCGGCGGCATCAACCCGCGTGATCAATTTATTGCCGTCAAAATGATAAGCCCCGCAATAGGAGATGTAGTCGCGCGCGGTGCCGGTGGGAATCTCGGCGCGACCATCGCAGATCACAGCAATCATCCGGCCATTGACCCCCAGGGTGACCCGACCCATCGCCGCGTCGCCGCCATAAGGGGCGTCAAGTGGTGTGCCGTCAGCGCTAAAGGCTTCGGTGCGCACAAGCGCCCAGGTGCCGAACAGATCATCAGGGCTGTGTGTCATTGATCCCGCTCCGTCACGCTCCGTCACCGTCGACAAAACCTTTCCAATTGCCCATATAGGTGATGAATTTCGGGCTCAATCCTTCAGCAGCCAGATGCGCCCGCGAGGCTGGCAGGGGGATTGGTTCAAACTGGGGATTGGCGGCGATCTGTTTTGGCAGGTCGTGATGCAGAATGGCCGCCCGACCAATGGCGACAAAATCAACGCCAGCGGCCATGACTGCGGCGACATCAGCGCCGCTGGTGATTTTGCCGGCGACCGTCAGCTTTGTGTCATGGCGCGCAATCTCGGCGAAATGTGCGAGCAGTGTTTTACCTTTAAACGCGTCCTCTTCAGGTTCCTTGAACACATCCCATAGCGACATATCCATAAAGTCAATTTTGCCGCTGGCGCATAAGTCAGTGTAAAGGCTTTTAATTTCTGCCAATTTCATCCCAAACCGTTCTGGCGATAGGCGCACCCCAAGCACAAAATCAGGCCGGCAACGGGCGCGAATACCGTCAATAATCTCGCCCAGTAAGCGGCTGCGATTTTCCAGTGAGCCACCATATTCATCGTCACGCTGGTTGATGGTCGGGCTAAGGAACTGGCACAGCAGATAGCCATGGGCACCGTGTAATTCAACCCCATCATAGCCTGCTTCTTCGGCCCAGAGGGCGGCTTGAATAAAGCCTTCTCGGGTCTTATGAACGTCGTCTAATGTCATCGCCCGCGCGCCCTTGCGGTCATCATCACTGGGCGCCAGAGCCTGGCCGCCTGCAACCGGCTGTAAGGCGCGTAAACCGCCATGGATCAATTGCATGATGGCCATGCTGCCGGCGTCTTTAATACCTTTGGCAAAGCGCCGCTGGCCGTCTAAATGGGCGTTTTTGGTGAGCCCTAATTGACCGTCAAAGCCCTTGCCCTCGTCGCGCACATAAACCCCACAGGTCATGGTCATGCCAAAACCGCCTTTGGCGCGCATGGTCAGCCAATGAAATTCGTCATCAGATAAGGTGCCGTCGTCATGGCTCTGCTGATTGGTCAGCGGTGCCAGCATGAAACGGTTTGCCATCGACGGGCCGGAGGAAAATTGCAGGGCATCAAAAAGCATCACAAGCTCAACTCTATCAAAGTTTAAAGGTGGTTTCCCATGTGCCGGTTGGCTCGGTTGTGGCCGCGCCGCCACGGGCAAGAGATCAATTCTAGTGGATAATGCCAGCCGTTGGCTAGGGTGATGACAAAATGCAAAAACCTATAAAGTTTTTCAGAAACCATTGACCTTATGCAAGAGAGTGCGAATGCTGAGCGGCAGCAAATGATAAAGCGATATGAATCGCAAAATAAGGGGAGAGGGACAGGAAATGAACAATTTGGCAGGTAAGGTCGCCTTGATTTCAGGCGGCGCCCGCGGCATTGGCGCTGAGAGTGCCCGGCAAATGGTTGCCGCTGGCGCAAAAGTGGTTATTGGTGACGTACTTGAGGCGGCAGGCCGCGCCACCGCTACTGAATTGGGTGATGCGGCTGCATTCATTCGCCTCGATGTGACCGATGAGGCGGCTTGGGATGCGGCAATTACATTGGCGGAAAGTCGTTTTGGTGGGCTGGATATTCTGGTCAATAACGCTGGACTTTTTCTGGGCCGGGATTTTGAGGAGGTCTCGCTCGAGGAATGGAACCAATTAGCGGCTGTGAATTTGACGGGCGTCTGGTTGGGTACCAAAAAAGTCGTGCCAGCGTTGAGGGCGCGCGGCGAAAACAGCGCTCATGGCAGCGCGATTGTGAATTTGGCGTCTGTCGCTGGCTTGGTGGGCTCAAGCTTAGACCCGCTTTACTCTATGACCAAGGGCGGGGTGACGCTGTTTACCAAATCAACAGCCCTAAATTTTGGCCGCAAAGGCTATCGTATTCGGGTGAATTCCGTGCATCCAGGGGTTATCAAAACGGATATGGGCACCCAAACCTTTGTCGCCCGCTCGGAGCAAAATGGCACCATTGACCTTGCTGATGCTGAAAAAGTCGCCTTAGCAGATCACCCCATTGGCCGCCTTGGTT
>JBELLC010000164.1:0-4510 GCA_042088965.1 Nisaea sp.
GGTCCGGGACCGCGCCCATATTCGCATTGATGTGCTGTTTCACTATGTTGGCCCGCGGGTCAAATGCGGGCTCTATATCTTCGGCGATTTGGTGATGCTGACGATTGCTGTTGTGGCGCTTTATTGGTCGTTTGAAACGGTCACAGTGTCCTGGAAATTCGGCTCTGTGAGCCATGGACTTCGGGTCTCCATGATCTGGTTCCTGATGGCTGTACCGATTGGCTTTTCGTTGATGATTTATCGTCTCCTTCAGTCGCTTTTAAACGACATTCGCAGCCTCTTCACCGGTCGCCCGGTATTTGAAGGCGCGCGCTTATTTGATTGAGAACCGACATGCTTTGGCAACGCCTTCAAGAACAAACGGTAGACCTTGGGTGGACGTTTTACGGCCCGGTATTTATCTTTGTCCTATTGCTCGTCTTGGGGGTGCCGGTTTGGGCGGCCATTGGTTTTGGCGCGACAGCCATGCTGATGTGGTCAGAGGTTTTGCCGTTATCTCTGCTTGGGGAATCGCTATTTGACGGTATTGATGCCTTCGCCCTGACGGCGATCCCATTGTTCATATTGACGGGTGATGCGCTGGTGCGCACCGGTCTAAGCCGCAAGTTTCTGGATGTTGCTGAGGCGTTAACCTGCTGGACACGGGGTGGGTTTGGCTCTGCAACTGTGCTGGTGTGCGGCATGTTTTCGGCGATCTCAGGCTCAGATGCGGCTGGTGCTGCTGCCGTTGGCCGAATGACCATTGACCGGCTGGTAGCCTCTGGATACCCACGGCCTTATGCCTGCGCATTGGTGGCCGCTGGGGCCTGTACGGGCATCCTTATTCCGCCGTCCATCGCGTATATCGTGATTGGTTTGGTCCTGGGGATTTCAGCATCCGTGCTGTTCCAGGCCGCGCTCATTCCGGGAATAATCATTCTGGCGGCCATTATGATCACCAATGTCGGTGTTAATCGGCTTTGTAATTACGAAAACAGCGCCAAGGTTTCGCTCAATGAATGGGGCCAAAACCTCGCGCAGGCGTTCCGCCAGGGCTGGTATGCGTTTTTGGTGCCGGGGGTGATTTTTTACGGCATTTTCTCTGGTCGTTTAACGCCCACCGAAGCAGGCGCGACAGCGGTCATGATGACTATTTTTCTGGGTTTTGTTTTGGGAACACTGAAGTTTTCTGATTTTCCGTCCATGCTGATGAGCTCGGCCAAGGTCAATGGCGTCATTTTACCGATTATCGCCATGTCTTTGCCGCTGGCCCAAACCCTGGCGGCCATCGGTGTGCCGCAAGGTTTTGTGCATGCGGTAACCAGCGTCACCGATGATCCCTCAATTTTGATCCTATTGATGATCTGCATCCTAATTGCTGCGGGCTGTGTGATGGAAACAACGCCAAATATTGTCATTTTGGCACCCATCTTGAAGCCGCTGGCCGATCAGATCGGCATGAATGAGATTCAATTCTGTGTCATGATGATCACCGCCCTGGGGGTCGGTTTTATCACCCCGCCGCTGGGCTTAAACCTGTTTGTCGTCTCTGGATTGACGGGCGAATCGATTCTGAAAATCGCTAAATACGCCCTGCCTTTTGTATTTTTCATGCTGATTGTCGTGCTGTTAATCGCCTATCTGCCTGAGATTTCGATCACCCTGCTTCCGACTGCATATCGTTAGGAGTTAATCCATGTCTGTTGAATATCTAAAATCTGCCCCCAAGACCGCGCAAAGCGATGACAGCACAGTGAGCCAAACGGTTGGCAATATCCTGCGTGATATTGAAGTTGGCGGTGATGCGGCGGCCCAGCGCTATGCCCGTGAGTTTGATAAATATGACGGCAATCTGGTTCTCACTGCGGATGAGATTGCCGCTGCCAGCGCCAAGGTGCCGGTCAAATTGAAAGACGATATTCGTTTTGCCCATGACAATGTGCAGCGTTTTGCCGCGGCGCAAAAGCAAACCATCCAAGAATTTGAAATGGAAGTTCAACCTGGCTTGATTGCTGGGCAAAAAACCATTCCCATTCGCACCGCTGGTTGCTACGCGCCGGGGGGCCGTTATAGCCACATTGCCTCGGCAATGATGACTGTGACCACAGCGCAGGTTGCAGGCTGCGAGAATATCATTGCCTGTTCGCCGCCACGCCCAGAAATTGGCATTAACCCGGCGATTATTTACACCGCCAATCTTTGCGGTGCCGATACAATTTTGGCCTTAGGCGGGGTCCAAGGTATTGCGGCCATGGCCTATGGACTGTTTGGTTTGCCAGAAGCAGATATTTTGGTCGGGCCAGGCAATCAATTTGTTGCTGAAGCCAAGCGCTTGCTCTTTGGGCGTGTTGGCATTGATATGTTTGCTGGGCCAACAGATAGTTTAATCCTGGCAGATCACACAGCAGATCCTGACATTGTCGCCGCTGATCTCGTTGGTCAGGCAGAACATGGCTATAACTCCCCCGTCTGGCTGGTGACCTCGGATCGGGCGCTGGCGGAAAAAGTCATGGCGCTGGTGCCAGGGGTGATCGACGCGCTGCCGCAAGTTAATCGTGATAATGCGGCGGCGGCATGGCGTGACTATGCGGAGGTTATTTTATGTTCAGATCGCGACGTCATGGCAGAAACGTCAAATAAAATCGCTCCAGAGCATTTATCGGTGCAAGCCGACGAGCTGTCGTGGTGGCTGGATAATCTGAAATGTTACGGCTCGCTATTTCTCGGTGAAGAAACCACCGTTGCCTATGGCGATAAAGCCTCTGGTCCAAACCATGTTTTGCCCACATCCGGGGCAGCGCGTTACACGGGCGGTCTGTCCGTGCATAAATTTATGAAAGTTGTTACTTGGCAGCGCGCCAGCCGAGATGGTGCAAAGGGCGTCGCCCAGGCAACAGCCCGTATTTCACGTCTGGAAGGAATGGAGGGTCATGCACGTTCCGCCGATGTGCGCCTTGCCAAATACTATCCTGGTGAAACCTTCGACTTAACCGCAGAAGAATGAGGCAAAGCGGGGCCATGTCAGCTTTACCAAGTTTTGATGTTAGCGGCAAAATAGCTTGCGTCACAGGGGCCAGCAGTGGTCTTGGGCGACGGGCTACAGTGACGCTCGCCAATGCGGGGGCACAGGTTGTCGGGGGTGCGCGCCGCTTGCATGGGTTGCGCGATTGGCCGTCTGAAAGCACAGGTAAAACAGCGATTAGCCGGAATGAAACAGCCGATGATTTGGCAGGTCCCTTACTGTTTCTCTGTTCCCAAGCATCTGCGTATGTGACAGGCCAGATGCTCTTTGTCGACGGAGGTTATACGGCAAAATGAAAGCGCTTGTTTATACCCAACCCCATCAGCTTGAATATCGTGACCATGAGGTCCCCCTGGTAGGACCTGGTGAGGTGTTGTTTCGGGTCGGTGCGGTTGGTATTTGTGGTTCTGACATGCACGCTTTTCAAGGCCATGATGCACGGCGTCCTGCGCCACTTATCCTCGGACATGAGGCGGCGGGGACGGTGGTTGGTGGCCCGAACGACGGTTTAAACGCTGTTGTTAATCCGCTGGTCACCTGTGGGCGATGCGATGCGTGCTTATGCGGACGGTCAAATCTATGTGCCCAGCGCGAAATCATCTCAATGGCACCGCGCCAAGGCGCTTTTGCAGAATTTTTGGCGATTCCAGAACGGAATTTGGTGGCCATTCCGGCAGGTATGGAAATGCCGGTAGCTGCGCTGACAGAACCAATGGCAACGGCTTGGCATGGGGTGACGGTGGCGGCTAAATCGGCGCAGCGACCGCTGGCAGAATGCCGCGCTCTGGTGTTTGGCGGCGGCGCTGTTGGTTTGTCATCGGCGCTGGTACTTTGGGCGCAAGGCTGCCGGGATATTTTGCTGGCGGAAACCAATGTGACTCGCCATGAAACCGCGAACCGCACGGGGGTATGTTCGGTTTTTGATCCAAGCCATCAAAATCTTGCGGCGGATAACACGATTGATGTGGTCATTGATTGTGTCGGCGGCATGCGCACACGCCAAGGCGCCAGTGCGGCGGTGCGCCCCGGAGGGGTGATCGTCCATGTAGGGCTACTGGATGCCAATGATGGTCTTGATATCCGCAAGCTTACGCTGCAAGAAATCAGCTTTACCGGGACCTATACCTACACCATGCAAGATTTTCAAGCGACGGTCGCCGCCATGCATCGCGGTGCCCTTGGTGATCTTGATTGGTTTGAAAAACGCCCCCTTGAAGCCGGTTGTGATGCCTTCACTGATCTCTTTGAGGGTCGAATTGCCTCTGCAAAAGTCGTGCTTGTACCAGAGGCTTGAGTATCCGATAGGTGCCTTAATTGTGAGGCCAAGGATAAGTATACAAACAGAGGAGAGCAACGTGCCTGCACCAGATTTTCTCGTCCATGATGCGACGGACACGGTTGGCGTAATTGTGGTCGAAGACGCAACCAAACAAAAGACTCTGACAGGGTTATTGATGCAAACGGGGGCCTCAATGACGATTACAGCCTGCGACGATATACCCTTGGGCC
>JBELLC010000032.1:0-15482 GCA_042088965.1 Nisaea sp.
AGCTGTGTGGTGGATTTATTTTTGTACCCAAAGGCGGGCGATGAGGCCCATGAAGTGATTCATATTGAGGCCCGTGCATGGCCCCGTGGGGTGTCTATTTCGGCGGCCTATTGTTTGGCGGAATTATTGGTTGACCGGCGGTTACAGCAAGCAGATAGCCGCAATTAATCAGCTATGGTTGCGGCTGTTTTCGCTTTAAAGCGGCACAGGTCATTGACCACGCAATTGGGACAATCAGGTTTTCGCGCCTTACAGACATAGCGGCCATGCAGGATCAGCCAATGATGGGCGTGGCGTTTCCACATCGCTGGTATTTTTTTCTCTAACCCCTTTTCGACCGCCAGCGGGGTTTTGCCAGCCGCCATGGCGGTGCGGTTGGCGACCCGGAATAAATGTGTGTCGACAGCAATGGTGGGCTGTCCAAAAGCCATGTTTAAGACCACATTGGCCGTCTTTCGGCCCACACCCGGCAGTTGCTCCAGCAAGTCTCTGTCATCGGGGACAATGCCATCATATTTTTCAATAAGTTGCTCTGACAGGGCGATGACATTTTTTGCTTTGGTGTTGAATAGGCCAATGGTGCGGATGTAATGGCGTAGCTTAGCTTCGCCTAAAGCGACCATTTTCTCAGCGCTATCGACAACTTTAAATAACGGCCCGGTAGCCTTGTTGACCCCGACATCGGTCGCCTGTGCAGACAGCACAACAGCAACTAAAAGCGTGTACACATTGACATGATCAAGCTCGCCCTTGGGTTCAGGATCACCGGCAGCGAGACGGGCAAAAAAATCGTTAATGTCATTTTTTGGCATTGCACGGGGCATCACATCTTCCTTAACCGCAAAATCGTCATAGTTTAAGCCATGGTAACAGAGATTATCATCAAAGATGCGATGTGCATCATCTGCAAATTCTGAAGGCACGTTGGCAATGAGCGTTACGCCAAAACAGCAGTCCGGCGGTGAAACAATTGAATTTCATTTGCACCCTCATCGCAGCCTGTCGTTGCGGGGTTTTATCATCGTGATCTCACTGATTGGCGGTTCAAGTTTTCTGATTGGTATCAGCTTCTGGTTTGTCGGCGCTTGGCCGGTCATTGGGTTCATGGGCCTAGAGGTTGGGGTTGTGGTTGTTGCCTTCATGCTGAATTACCGCGCGGCCCGGCGCCGACAATTGGTCCGCCTTAGCCGCCAACAAGTCGAGGTGGTTTATGTGGAACCGGGGCAACAGAAATCCAACCAAACGTTTCAGACCTATTGGCTACAAGTGCGGTTGTTACCGGCGGAACCCAAGGGATTACAATTGCTGATTGGCACCCATGGGACGTTCGCGGAAATTGGCGGTTTTCTGAGTGATCATGAGAAAACAAATTTGGCCCAAGCTTTACGTGCCCAATTGGCTGAAATGCGGGCAGTACCAACTTAAGGTTTTGGCAGCCCGAGGACATCGGCCATTGAATATAAGCCTGCGGGTTGGCCTGCCAACCAGAGCGCGGCGGTGACAGCACCGGCAGAAAACAGCCCCCGTGAACTTGCTTTATGGGTCAGCTCGATGCGCTCCCCGGGGCCCGCAAAAATGACCGAGTGATCCCCAACAACATCGCCGCCGCGTAAGGTTGCAAAGCCGATTGTGCCTGTTTCGCGGGCACCGGTATGGCCATCGCGAGAGCGGACAGCGGCCTGGTCAAGATCAACTCCCCGGCCTGCCGCAGCGGCCTTGCCAAGGCCAAGGGCCGTTCCAGATGGCGCGTCCACTTTGGCGCTGTGGTGCATTTCCACGATTTCGATGTCAAACTGTGGGTCGAGGGCGCGGGCAGCTTGGCTGACAAGGGTCAATAAAAGGTTAATGCCAAGGCCCATATTGGGGGCAATCAAGCAGGTCAATCCATCGGCGGCTAAGTCACTTAAATGTGCTTCTTCAGCGTTGCTTAATCCGGTGGTGCCAATTACCAAAGGGGTGCCGGTGCGCTGGGCGGCAGCAGCGATGGTCATGGTGGCCGGTGGCAGAGAAAAATCGATGATGACGTCACAGCGGGCACATAAAGCGTCTGGATCTTCGATGATATCGGCGGCACTGATTCCCAATGCGCGCAGGTTATCCGGCACCTCAGCATCATTGGTAAAGCGTTCGTGGCTGGCCCCGGCTGTCAATCGGCACCCCGCGCGGTTGTCGATCTCAGCGGCGATTTGCGTGCCCATGCGTCCTGTAATGCCATTTATGGCGATGGTGACCTCAGCCATGTTGCCTCCCTATCGGCGCCTGTGGACAGTTGTGTTATCTCAAATCATCCCACAAGCCTTTGACTTGGTCAAAGAAGCCGGCTGTTTTTGGGTGGGTTTGAGCGCTGCCTGCGGCGTCAAACTCCTGCAGCAGCTCAACTTGACGGTCGGTCAAATTAACCGGCGTTTCAACGGCGATTTCGATATATAAATCGCCGCGTTTAGGGCTACGTAAAACGCTCATCCCTTTGTTTCTGAGGCGAAAGCGCTTACTGTTTTGGGCACCAGCTTCAATGGTCACACTGGCCCGGCCGCCTTCGATGGTTGGCACTTCTATTTTACCGCCAAGGGCGGCTGTGATTATTGAAACAGGTATTTGGCACAGCAAATCTGCGCCTTCGCGATAAAAGACCTGATGTTCTTCAATTGATAAGAAGATATAGAGATCGCCCGCCGGTCCGCCGCGCAGCCCTGCTTCACCTTCGCCGGAAAGTCTAATCCGGGTGCCGTCTTCGACACCGGCGGGAATGGAAACAGAAAGCGTTTTGTCTTTTTGTTTTCGCCCTGCGCCAGCACAGCTACGGCATGGGTCTTTAATTGTCTGCCCCGTGCCACCACAGGTTGGACAGGTCCGCTCAATGGTGAAAAAGCCTTGTTGCGCCCGCACTTTCCCGTGACCATGACAGGCCTGACAAGACACCGGTCCAGATCCCTCCGCCCCACCGCTACCATCGCAATCATCACAGACAACCGTTGTCGGAATTTCGACTTCCCGTTGACGGCCGTTAAAGGCGTCTTCAAGGGTGATGGTCATATTGAAACGTAAATCACTGCCGCGACCCGACGGACGACGGCCACGTCCGCCCATAAAATCACCAAAAACCTCATCAAAGATGTCTGAGAAGCCACCACCGCCAAAGCCACCAAAACCGGCCCCACCGCCGCCGCCATTATTCTCGAAAGCGTCATGTCCAAAGCGGTCATAGGCGGCCCGCTTCTGGTCATCTTTCAATACCTCATAGGCTTCGCTGACTTCTTTAAAGCTTTGCTCGGCTTCGGCGTTTCCGGGATTACGGTCCGGATGATATTTCATCGCCAGCTTACGGTAAGCCGATTTTAGACCTGCGGCGTCGGCGTCACGCCCAACGCCAAGAACGTCATAATAGTCGCGTTTGGACATTGGCGGTTATCTCAACACTAAAATAGACAAATAGGAATGCCGCCACGGACACGGGCCCTCAACGGGGCCCGTGCGCATGATGGCGGCGATGATCATAGACCTTAGGCAGATTTATTGCGATCTTGATCGTCAACTTCTTCGAAATCAGCATCAACAACGTCTTCATTGCTGCCGCCGGGGCCGTTGCTTTCGCTACCTTCGGCACTGCCACCTTGTTGCTCTGCGTCTTGCTGGGCCTTATAGACAGCTTCGCCGAGTTTCATCGAGGCTTGCTGTAAAGCTTCCAGACGGGCTGTGATTTCAGCGACATCTTCGCCTTCAATGGCAGTCCGCAGGTCGGTGACCGCATCCTCGATGGTCTTGCGCTCGTCTTCCGATACCTTGTCCCCAAAATCAGCGAGGGTTTTCTCTGTGGCGTGGATCGTGGAATCAGCCTGGTTACGGACCTCCACCAATTCACGGCGCTTTTGATCATCGGCAGCATTCTCTTCGGCATCTTGGACCATCCGCTCGATATCATCATCGGAGAGGCCGCCAGAGGCTTGAATGCGAATTTGTTGCTCTTTGCCGGTGGCTTTGTCTTTCGCCGAGACGTTAACAATGCCGTTGGCATCAATGTCAAACCCAACTTCGACTTGCGGCATGCCACGTGGTGCCGGGGGAATGCCCATCAGATCAAATTGACCCAGCATTTTATTATCTGCGGCCATCTCGCGCTCGCCTTGGAACACTCTGATTGTGACAGCAGTTTGATTGTCCTCGGCCGTCGAGAAGGTCTGCGCTTTTTTGGTTGGAATTGTTGTGTTGCGGTCAATCAGGCGGGTAAAGACACCGCCAAGGGTTTCAATCCCGAGGGAGAGCGGTGTGACATCCAATAAAAGAACGTCTTTGACGTCACCGACCAGAACGCCCGCTTGAATGGCAGCGCCGCTGGCGACCACTTCATCTGGATTGACGCCGCGATGAGGCTCACGGCCAAAGAAGTTTTTCACGGTGTCATAAATTTTTGGCATCCGGGTCATACCACCGACCAAGATCACCTCATCAATTTCCCCGGCACTAAGGCCAGCATCTTTCAAGGCCGCTTTACAGGGGCCGGTTGTCCGGTCGACCAAATCATCGACCAATGCTTCCAACTTTGCCCGCGTCAGCTTGATGTTAAGGTGTTTTGGACCGGACTGATCGGCGGTGATGAAGGGTAGGTTGATTTCTGTCTGCTGTGAGCTCGACAGCTCAATCTTGGCTTTCTCGGCAGCCTCTTTCAGGCGCTGCAAGGCCAATTTATCGGCCCGCAAGTCAATGGTGTTTTCGCGCTTAAATTCATCGGCAAGATAATCAATCACGCGCTGGTCAAAATCTTCACCGCCCAGGAACGTATCGCCGTTGGTTGACTTCACCTCAAACACGCCATCGCCAATTTCCAGCACCGAAACATCGAAGGTCCCGCCGCCAAGGTCAAAAACAGCAATCGTGCCTGCAGATTTCTTTTCCAATCCATAAGCAAGCGCGGCGGCTGTTGGCTCGTTAATGATCCGCAGAACCTCAAGTCCGGCAATCTTGCCGGCATCTTTTGTTGCTTGGCGTTGGGCATCATTAAAATAAGCTGGAACGGTGATGACAGCCTTATCAACGGTATCCCCAAGAAAGGCTTCAGCGTCTTCTTTCAGTTTGCGCAGGACAAAGCTGGACACTTGACTGGGGCTATATTTCTCGCCGCGGACCGCAACCCAGGCATCGCCATTGTCGCCCTCGACCATGTCGTAGGGGACTAAATCGTTGAAGCGCTTTGACGTCGCATCATCTGCGCGCCGTCCAATCAGGCGCTTAATCGCAAACAATGTGGCTTCAGGGTTGGTAACAGCTTGACGTTTTGCTGCTTGGCCAACGAGCCGCTCACCTGATTCTGTGAATGCTGTCATTGACGGCGTTGTCCGCCCGCCTTCAGCATTTTCGATAACCTTCGCGTCTTTGCCATCCATAACGGCAACGCAGGAATTGGTGGTCCCCAGATCAATGCCAATAACTTTACTCATACTACCCTCTTTCTTCGGCAGGCATTCCAAGCCTTACAAGCACCAGGAACACCCCGGAATCGCTTTCTTCGGATCATCGGAGATATAGGTCCGCTGGTGCAGACCTGCAAGCCGCTGTATGCACAAAATGCTAATATTTAAGCAAATGTGGGTCGGGAGAGGCGAAAAGTAGGGTATTATACAGCGATGATCATATCGGCCAGTTATCGTACAGATATTCCCGCCTTTCATGCGAACTGGTTTGCAGCACGGCTTGTTGCAGGATTTTGTAACGTCCGCAATCCCTATGGCGGTAAGCCTTATCGTGTTGATCTGAGGCCGGAAAATACCGATGGGTTTATTTTCTGGACGCGCAACCCAAAGCCATTTCTGCCAGTTTTAGAAAGCCTTGCAGCCGCCAATCGGGGCTTTTTTCTGCAACTGACTGTCACAGGTTACCCGCGCACATGGGAGGCGACGACCCCCTCTATTGCTACTATAATGGCGACGTTGCGGTCATTTGTGCAGTCAAACGGCGCTGTTGGCACCGCCGTTAATGCCTGCCCGCTGTATTGACGCGAACCGATTGCAACGGATGACAGGACGGCCGCTGATTGCCCGCACGAAGGCAAATCGGCCAGGATGTTTATGCGCCGAAAGCCGGGATATTGGCGCCTATGACAGTTGTGCTCATGGCTGCCATTATTGTTATGCCGTGCGTGATCGCGACACAGCAAAAGCAGCCATTCGCGACCACGACACAGCGGCGCCCCTGTTATAGGGTCTCAGGCAGAGGTATCGATGTTTTCCCCCGAGCCGCCGCTGCCTTTGGACACGCCAACCATGGCAGGTCGCAATAAACGATCGCCAATGGCATAGCCTGCCTGCAAGACTTGCATCACGGTGCCAGCACCATGGTCGACGCTTTCCACCTCAAACATGGCTTGGTGAAAGTTATAATCAAAGACCTCACCCAGGGGGTCGACTTTGCGGATGCCGTGCTTTTCAAACGCGGTGAGCAGCTCTTTTTCGGTCATCTCAACACCGGTAATTAAATTACTGAACGCCTCATCGATTTGATCGCGGTCTTGTGGGGCGGCATCGAGGGCACGGCGAAGATTATCTGACACACTCAGCAAATCACGGGCGAAATCAGCAATCCCAAACTTGCGGGTTTGTTCTTTTTCACGTTCGGCCCGTTTGCGGACATTTTCAAGCTCGGCCAAGGCGCGTAGCAATTGATCTTTCAGTTTGGCATTTTCGGCGGCCAGACTGTTGTCATCGGTTACCTTGGCCACATCGCCATCGTCTTGCGCGGTGCTGGCCTCTGCTGTCTCTGCGCCATTGGGTGACTGCATTGCATCATCTTCGGGCGTGTCGGAATTGGTTTCGTCACGGGAATTTGCCATGGCGGTGATTCATCTCTTCGCTGTCGTCACTGATATGCCGCCCTGGTTATCACAACCACGGCTAACATTGCCAGATTTAGGGCCTCTGAAATGATTTGCAAAGGCCTGAGATGAAATTAACTGTTTTTAATCGAGCAGTTTTGCAATCACCTGTGATGTATAATCAACCATTGGGATGATGCGGGCGTAATTCATGTGGCGGGGACCAATCACACCAATCGCGCCAATCACATTTTGGCGCTGATCACGGTAGGGGGCGATGACCAGCGAACAGGCTGTCTCGCGGAACAAGTCATGTTCGGCGCCAATGAAGATCTGTACCCCTTCGGCAGTTGTGGTTTGTTCCACCAAATTCAGAACGCAATCTTCGGTTTCGAGGGCTTCAAACAAATGTTTGATGCGTTCCAGATCTTCAATGGCGTTAATATCCTGCAATAATTGCGCTTGGCCGCGAATAATGAGGGAGCCACCAGGCACCGCATCGGTCCATAAGGCCATGCCATCTTCCACCAACTTGCCGGTTAGGCTGTCGAGTTGCGCGCGCTTACTGGCGATCTCGGTTTTGACCCGGGCGCGGGTTTCCTCCAAGGTATTACCTGCGATGCGGGCATTTAAAAAATTACCTGCTTGGATCAATGAGGCAGGGGGGGTGCCGGGTGGTAAGGGGATGATGCGGTTTTCCACTTGCCCAGAGGCTGAAACCATCACCACCAAGGCGCGGTCTGGTGTCAATTGAACAAACTCAATATGTTTTAAATTGTTCTCGACTTTGGGTGAAACAACCAATCCTGCTTGCTGCGAAAGGCCGGATAAAGTGGTTGTTGCTTGGCTGAGAATTTCGGTGAAGCTGCGGCCAGTGCCAGCGCATTGGCTATCAATATTTTCTCGCTCGCCATCTCCGAGGGCACCGCTCACCTCGAGAAGGCCGTTCACAAATAACCGCAACCCTGAGACGGTTGGGATGCGGCCAGCAGAGACATGCGGCGCATAAAGCAGGCCTGCGGCTTCAAGATCCGCCATCACGCCGCGCACGGTGGCAGGTGAAAGAACTGTTTCCACCCGTTGTGACAAAATCCGCGATCCAACGGGTTGGCCGGTTTCAAGGTAGGCGTCAACTAACGAGCGGAAAATCTCCCGCGACCGTGTGTCCATTTGTTGCAACGTGCTTTCGACGTGATCCATGATCCGATTATCTGGTCATCATGGCAATTTGGTCAATCATCTGATTGCGAAATGATGCGGCATTTTGTGCGCCTATCTACTGGACGCCGCGCCAGCAAAGCGATAGCGTCGCCGCAAATGGTCTCTAAACTGTGTCTGTATAGCCATGAGGCCGTCCATTGATAAGGGAAGATCCGTTATGGAGAAATCACCACAAGCCGCTGTCCAACGTCCCTCGGGCCGCGCTTTCAACGCCCTAAGGGCTGTCTCGCTGGACGTGGGCTGGGCGAAATATGCCGAAGGCTCTTGTTTGGTGAAATTTGGTGATACCCATGTGCTGTGTGCAGCAACCATCGAAGACCGTGTACCGCCATGGCTGCGCGGCGGTGGACGGGGATGGGTGACTGCCGAATATGGCATGTTGCCGCGCTCCACGCATAGCCGGACAGACCGCGAGGCGGCGCGTGGCAAGCAATCGGGGCGCACGCAAGAAATTCAACGCCTGATTGGCCGCTCGTTGCGGGCGGTAACAGATTTGAAAGCTCTGGGTGAGGTGCAGATCCGCATTGATTGCGATGTGCTGCAAGCCGATGGCGGTACCCGGACAGCGGCCATTACAGGCGGCTATGTGGCGCTGCATTCTGCGTTGCAATCTTTGCTGCGATTGGGGACTTTGAAAAGCTTGCCGCTGACAGATCAGGTGGCGGCCATTTCCTGTGGCATCTATCAAGGCATGGCAGTCTTAGACTTAGATTATGCAGAAGATTCAACCGCCGAAGCTGATGCCAATTTTGTGCTCACGGGCGGTGGCGGCATCGTCGAAGTTCAAGCGACCGCCGAGGATGGGCCGTTTGCCGAAGCAAGTTTCACCGAGATGTCTGATCTTGCCCGTGCTGGCATTGCTGAACTGGCCAGTTTGCAGCGTCTTGCCCTTGGTTTGGCATGATCGACGCGATGGCAAAAAGACGGCGCTTTCAAGGGAACCAATTGGTCATCGCCAGTCATAACGCGGGCAAGGTTAAAGAAATTGGTGACCTGGTTCGGCCGCTGGGTGTGGCGGTGCAGGCGGCAGCGGATCTGAATCTCCCGGAACCGGAGGAAACAGGCGATAGTTTTATCGCCAATGCAGAATTGAAGGCGTGCGCGGCCGCCGAGGCGACAGGCCTTCCCGCGTTAGCAGATGACAGTGGTTTTGCGCTCCGCAGTCTTGATGGCGCACCGGGGATTTTTTCCGCCCGTTGGGCCGGTCCTGAACGTGATTTTAATCTTGCCATGGACGCCGTTTGGCGCGCCTTGATGACGCGCGAGGCTGAAACAGGCGTCATAGACCGTCACGCCACATTCATTTGTGCTCTATCACTCGCCTGGCCAGACGGTCATGTGGAAAGTTTCGAAGGCCGTGTGGTGGGGACAGCGGTATGGCCCCCTCAAGGCGATAATGGGTTTGGCTATGACGCCATGTTTTTGCCAATGGGTAGTGGCCTCACTTACGGCCAGTGTGAGCCTGCTGTAAAACATGCCAACAGCCACCGCGCCCTTGCGTTTCGTGACCTTCTGGCAAGCTGTTTTGACGACTCTTGATAAACCTATGGTAATGCCCGACATGGATACCGCTTTTGGGATCTATATCCATTGGCCATATTGCGCGTCGAAGTGCCCGTATTGCGATTTTAATTCCCATGTGGTGGAGGACCGGCCAGAAGCAGATTGGCTGGCGGCTATTCAGGCTGAAATCGGCAACCTGGCAGATGATTATGTTGGCCGCCCCATTACCAGCGTGTTCTTTGGTGGGGGCACACCGAGTTTGATGACTGCAGGCAGTACCGGCACCATCCTAAATGCGCTCGCCGCCAAGCTGACCCTGTCGAATAATTGTGAAATTACCCTAGAAGCTAATCCAAGCTCAACCGAAGCGGCAAAACTTGCTGATTTTCGCGCTGCTGGCGTCAATCGCCTCTCCCTTGGTGTCCAGAGCTTTGATGATCACGCGTTGCAATTCCTCGGCCGTCGCCATGATGCCGCCACCGCTCAGCAAGCGGTTGAAGATGCCCGGCGGGCGTTTGATAACATTTCCTTTGATCTCATTTATGCCCGTTTAGGTCAATCTTGGGCCGCTTGGCAGAAAGAGCTGGCGCTGGCTTTGGCGTTGGCACCAGATCATATCTCGCTGTATCAACTGACCATTGAGGCGGGAACCCCTTTTGCGCTGCGGGCGGCCCAGGGTGAGGTGTTGACCCTGGCGGATGCGGCCGCAGCTGAGATGTTCCAACAAACCCGCGCCTATCTGGCAGCTGCTGGCCTGCCGGCATATGAGATTTCAAATCACGCCCGTCCCGGGGCTGAGGCCCGTCATAACCTTACCTATTGGCGCTACCAACCATACGCAGGGCTTGGGCCAGGGGCCCATGGCCGCTTACCCCTGCCATCGGATGGTGTCGGCGGTCGTGGCCGTTTGGCAACACAAAAACGCCGCCAACCCAAACGTTGGATGGCAATGATTAAGGAAGGAACTGTCGATCCCGGGCAAGAGTTGACCCCGCAAGAACGCTTTGAAGAAGCTTTATTGATGGGACTACGCTTGACCGAGGGTGTTGATTTGGATCACGTGGCCAACCTGGCCGATGGATCGTGGCAAACATGGATTAACCCGTCGCGCGTGGCGACATTGGTTGATGAAAACTTGGTTCAGCATCGGGGGGGTCGTTTAACGGTGACAGAAACGGGTTTTTTAACCTTAAACGCCATTATTGGGTATTTATTAACGGGGTCAGCGGTAGCGGCTTAACGGCCCTAATTCTGGCCGTGTGCAGGCAATTTTTAATTGCTGGCGTGGTCGAAAACCTCCGGCTCTGGATCAATAATCGTAAGCCTGTCTGGAGCCACTTGCATAATAGCCAAACCCCTTTGATTTTGACCATTTGGTAATAATCGAAACAATCCAGTAGCGCCAACAAACCCGCTCGGTTGCAGCAGGCTATCACGGTCAAAAATCACCTCATCGTCGGTCCGGATTTGCAGCACGGCTGCCAAAGCAACAGCATCAAATGTTAAGGCTGCCAAAACCGGTGCTGGGGTGCCATGGGCGGCGGTAAACTTTTGGTTTAACTGTGACTGATTTCTCGGATCGGGAGCGGCAAACCAGCCCCCGACCAATGCCGGTTCACGGCCAAGGGTTGGGTCCGCCCATAGTGCTGTGCCAAGGTAGCGAACACGATTTGGATCAACGTCAAAAAACGGGAAATGCGGGGCTAGACGTCGCAGTTCATTTCCGCCAATGGGGAGCAGTAGTGCCTCATATGGCGGGTCACCAAGACTGTCTAAAGCCGCTAAACGGCGCAAGGAGAGGGCCGAGATGCGGTCATTTTGTGTGGCTAAGGCGCGGCGCTCGGCAGTCAGCGCGCTGCGGCGAACGTCATAATTGGCGAAGGCGCGGATACGTTCGGCAGCGTCCGGGTCGCCAGGGATGAAAAACGCAATCTTGGTGATTTGTACGCCACTGGCAGCGGCGGTTCGCTCGGCAGCCGCGACCACCAGCCGACCATAGGGATTGTCGGGGGCGAAAATACCAATGGTTCTGAGGCCGGTTGCGGCGACATGGCGGATGAGGCGATCAATTTGTTGGGCAGGCTGTGCGCCAAGAATAAAAATACCATCCTCGGCCACGGACGCGGCGTTTGAAAACGCCAAGGTTGGGATGTTTGCCGCACTTAAAAGTGGCGCAGCAGCGGCGACAGATTCAGCAAAGACGGGTCCAATGACCACATCAGCCCCGTCCGCGATGGCGGCTTTGGCAGCTTGTGCGGCGGTATCGGGCGCCCCTTTTGTGTCATGGTAGGTGAGTTCTAGGGTCTTGCCTGCGAGATCAAAAAAGGCGATTTCAGCAGCGCGCCGCATCGCGGTGCCAAGATGTGCGGATTTGCCTGTCAACGGCAGCAGCAATGCGGCCACCACCCGGTCTCTGTTCTTTGCCTGTGGTGGCGTGTTGCTGGGGGGCGCGCTTTGCGTTGAGGGGGTCAGAGGGGCCAAGCTGACCAATGGGGCCGCGGGTTGAAAGCCTGCTTGGTCAGTCTCTTTGGATATTTTGGCTGGCCTATCTTGAGGATCCACGGGCGGATCCACGGGGCGATCTGAGGGGGCATCTGGGGCTTGGCGGGTGCCTTGAATGACCCCCTTTTGGGACGATTTTTGAGGCGCTGGCAGGGTGCTGAGCTGCGGCGATTGATTGGTGTGGTTGCAGGCCGTCATCAGCAAGCTGAAGGCGAGCAGCACAGATACCGCCAAAGCAGATTGCCAAAATGGCCGACGGTTAATCTGCTGATGTCCTGTCGCAAAAATGCGCACCTAAACACTCCCTTCAGCGTGATGCTGCTATGCACTTACAATACTAGACAGGCTATCGCACCGTGATAAGGCTTGTAAACTGAGCAGCAGAAGCAAATGTATGCTCAGATATCAGTGTGATGATTTATTGAGGCAGAAATATGGCCAATGATGGTGATCAGGGCGGTTTGATCTTGATCGCAACGCCGATCGGTAATTTGGCGGATATTACCGCGCGGGCTGCCCGCGAACTTGCGTCTTTAGACATGTTATTGTGCGAAGATACCCGGGTGACATCGCGGTTGTTGGCTCACCTCGGTGTGCAGCCTTCCCTGCGCGCCTATCATGATCACAATGCAGATCGACAACGCCCCGATATTATGGCCCGCTTGACAGCAGGTGCACGCATTGGCCTGGTGTCTGACGCTGGCACCCCCTTGGTCAATGATCCGGGCTATAAATTGGTGCGCGCGTGTATCGATGCAGACATTTCGGTGACGGCACTACCGGGGCCGTCAGCGCCGTTGGTGGCGCTACTTCTGTCTGGGCTGCCGCCAGATCGGTTCTACTTTGGCGGCTTCCTGCCAAACCGAACGGCGGCCCGGCGGTCAGCATTGGCGGCCGTGGCACGCCTTGATGCAAGCTTGATTTTCTTTGAAAGCGCGCGGCGATTGGCCAGCAGTTTAAGCGATGCTGCCGCTGTTCTTGGAGACCGTCCTGCGGCCGTTGCCCGTGAGCTGACCAAGCGCTATGAATTTGTGCGTCGGCAAACACTCCCGGTATTGGCGGCGCATTACACCGAGGCTGGGCCGCCAAAAGGTGAAATCGTGATTGTCATCGGCGGCGCGGCTCAGGGGGCGGCGGCTGTTGACGCCGCTGAACTCGATCAGCGATTGGTAGCCGCGATGGCACAGGTGAGCCTGAAAGATGCGGCGGCACTTGTGGCGGGTGAAACGGGTTTGGCGCGCAAAACCGTCTATGCGCGCGCCTTGGCCCTGCGGGCAGCAGGGACGGGATAGTGACCCGCGGGCGCCATCTGCAAAGCCAGATCTGGGGCCGCCAAGCGGAATCCTGGGCAAGTGCGGCATTGCGGGTAAAGGGTTATCGGATCTTGCAGCGCAATTATCGTGTCCCTGTGGGGGAGATTGATATCATTGCCTGCCGGGGGACAATCCTTGGTTTTATTGAGGTGAAGGCGCGCCGCAATCTGGCCGAGGGGGACGTCGTTGAACAGCAATGGCAACGGATTGCCCGGGCGGCGGAATGGTTTGTGATGCGGCATAGACGGTTTTCGCATTTTGATTGGCGGTTTGATGTTGTGATTGTCCGACCCTGGTCCTGGCCACGCCATTTAACCGACGCCTGGCGACCCGGGGGGCGACCCGGGGGTGACCTGTGGGGGTGACCTGTGGGGGTGACCTGCGGGGGGCGGCCTGTGGGAGGCGAGTGGGGGATTGAAGTGCAATATGCGCTTTACCGGAGTTGTGATATACTGGCGGAAGAGCGGTGTTGGAATGGCGCGGTAGACGTCAAATACCTTTGGTGGTCCTGATGGTGAAGATGAAAAAACAAGTTTTTGGCAAGCATAAGTCAAGGGCAGTGGCCTTGGTCCTGCTGCCGCTGCTCTTGCTGGGGTTGAATGCGTGTTCTGGTGTCGGCCTGGCTGTTGGGGCTGGCGCAACGGCTGTGACGGCCAGTCAACAGGCCCGCGGTCTCAAACAAGCTGTCACCGATAATCGCATCGCGTTGGCGGTGAATGGCTTGTTGTTTGAAAAGAACTACGATTTGTTTGCACAGGTGAAAACCTCAATTACCGAGGGTGTGGTGCTGCTCACGGGGACGGTGCGGGAGCCGACAGACCGTATCACGGTAACCCGTTTGGTCTGGCAAGTTGAAGGCGTGCGTGAGGTCATCAATGAGATTGAAGTCACCGAAACGGGCACCATCGTTGACGATGCCCGCGATCTTTTGGTGACCGGCCAATTGCGTTTCCTGCTTTTGAGTGATGATCAAATCGCGTCGATTAATTATACGGTTGCGACTGTTAATGGGGTTATTTATCTGACCGGCTTGGCCGCTTCTGAGGCGGAGGTACAGCGGGTGATCAAGCATGCGCGTGGCCTTAAATATGTTAAGCGGGTCATCAATTACACCCGTCTAAAGGATGACCCGCGCCGCAAATCAGGCTAATCCTGCCTCTCATTTCATGCTTCAGGGTCACAATCTGGCCTTGGCTTTCCGCATTTTTCGATGACCGCCAAAGGGCACGTATTATGACACTGAACATCGCCATTCAGATGGACCCAATTGATACGATTGATATTGATGGTGACAGCAGTTTTGTCCTGGCGCTGGAAGCCCAGCGGCGGGGCTATCGGTTGTTCCATTATTTGCCGCAGCAGCTTAGCTTTCAAGATGGTCAGGTGACCGCGCGGGCAGCGCCCCTGACGGTACGCCGGGAACGCGGCAACCATGCTGACCTCGGTCAATCTGAGGTGATCGATTTGCGGGACATGGATGTGGTCTTGATGCGCCAAGATCCGCCCTTTGACATGTCTTACATCACAGCAACGCATATTTTGGAGCATATTCACCCCAAAACATTGGTGGTCAATGACCCTGTGAGCGTTCGGAACGCGCCAGAAAAACTGCTGATTACGCATTTTGACGGTGTCATGCCGCCAACCTTGATCAGCAATGATGTTACAGAAATTCGGGCGTTCCGTGAGGCTCATAAAGATATCATTGTCAAACCGCTGTTTGGCAATGGTGGGGCGGGTGTCTTCCACCTGAAGCCCGGGGATGAAAACCTCAATAGCTTGTTGGAAATTTTCGGTGAGATGTTCCGCGAACCTGTGATTGCGCAACGCTATCAACCTGAAGTGCGCGACGGTGACAAGCGTATTATTCTCGTCGAAGGTAAACCTGTTGGGGCCATTAACAGGGTGCCTGCGGCGGGTGAAGCGCGCTCTAACATGCATGTGGGCGGGCGGGCCATGAAATGCGATTTAACGGTCCGCGACCAGGAAATTTGCGACATCATTGGCCCAAGCTTGCGAGATCAGGGGCAAATCTTTGTTGGCATTGATGTGATTGGCGATTATTTGACCGAAATCAATGTCACCTCACCGACGGGTATCCAGGAATTAAACCGCTTTGATGATGTCTGCATCGAAGCCGT
>JBELLC010000032.1:15582-27328 GCA_042088965.1 Nisaea sp.
TGACGCCCCGCCATAGAGGCGAATGCTGCTGCGCCTTTCAATCTCTGCCAAGGAAACGCGGAATTGTTGGCCGCAATGGTCCTCGCGGCGGCCCGTATCTTGGTCAAAAATAAAGGCGCTTTGGCGCAATTGCCCGGCGCTGTTGGTTGCAATGACTTTCCAGAATCCACTGGGCGTTTGATGGTTTTTCTGGCTGCTTGGCAAGGCTGGCATGGGCCGTTCAAACAGCGGCCCCGTTGCCACCCAAACAGCCGCGATCTCAGGAGATTTTGCAAGTTGCCGGACCGCGCGTTCCAAGCGCGCCCAGGGACCTTGATTAAGAGCGGACTTTTGCGGTGTGACATTCGACAGATAATTCGTCATCTGCCAATATGGTGTGCTTGTAAAACTCGCTAAAGGTACCAAATGGCCCCGATCGGTGCCGATGTGCCGATGGGCGTGTTTGAAATCTGCCGGTGTGAGGGCTGTTCCCGGCGCAAGGTCAGGGTCTGTCCGCCAGTTCCTTTTGCCGCCGCGGCCAATGGTATTGGCGGTGACGCGATAGGCCACCCAATGGGCAAATTTGGTGGCGGCATTATAGGACAAGCTATAAATCGGTCGATGGATCACCTGCCGCTGCGGACTATCTGCCCTGGGACATAGATTGAGGCAGTTTTGGGAGCCATTGCTTGCCTGCGCCAAAGCTGGAAAGGTCAGGAAAATTGCCAGAAAAAAGAGGAAATAGGGCACGCGCGGCTCGGCTTATTGCTGCTTGAAAGACGGAAAATAGCATACCTAAATACTCATTTTGTGCATATGAGTCTACTCATATTGTGCAAAAAAGTGTCGTTATCTGCCGCCCGCCTGTTGCAAGGCGTGCAGGCTGGTCTTGGCGTGGACCGTCTTGCTTTTGAGGGCGTGTCTGAAAGCTTAGGCCAAAGCCCTGCGATAGGCGAGCGCTTCGGCCACATGCTGGCGGCTAATTTGATCTTGGTTCTCGAGGTCGGCGAGGGTTCGGGCGACCTTAATCACGCGGTGAAAGCCGCGCGCGGTAAGCTTCAACTGTTCAGCTGCCGTGTCGATCAGACTTCGGCAATCTGCATCTAAGGGGGCGACGACTTCCAGTCGTTCACCATCCACCTGCGCATTTAACAGGGTTTCCGGATAACCAAGTTTGGCGGCACGGCGGCGCTGTTGGCTGCGCGCATGGGATACCCGGGCGGCAACCATCGCACTGTTTTCCCGCGCAGGGGGCCGTGACAAATGGCGGATGTCGACCGCTGTGACCTCAATGGACAGGTCAAACCTGTCCAGAAGTGGCCCAGATAAGCGCGCCTGATAGTCTTGTGCACAGCGCGGCGCGCGGGCGCAAGCTTGACTGGGGTCGGTTAAATAGCCGCAACGGCACGGATTCATCGCTGCGATCAATTGGAATTGCGCTGGATAGGTTACATGACGGTTGGCGCGACTGATCACCGCCCGCCCCGTTTCAATAGGTTGGCGCAAGGAATCTAACACAGGACGGGGGAATTCTGCCAATTCATCAAGGAATAAGACGCCTCGATGGGCCAAAGAAACCTCGCCTGGTTTGGCCTGTGAGCCACCGCCAATCAACGCTGCCATCGAGCTGGAATGGTGGGGGTCACGAAACGGCCGCTGGCGCGAAATCATGCCATTTGCCAAGTCACCGGCCACACTGCGGATCATCGATAGCTCAATCGCTTCGGTTGCTGCCAAGGGTGGCAAAATGCCGGGTAGACGGGCGGCCAGCATTGATTTGCCGGCCCCCGGGGGGCCAATCATTAACAGGTTATGGCCGCCAGCTGCGGCCACCTCTAGGGCATGGCGAGCGGTTTCCTGGCCTTTGATGTCAGCAAGATCTGGATAGCTCTGCGTCGCTTCGGCAATCTTCGCCTCTGGGGGGCTGAGCACCTGGTGGCCTTTAAAGTGATTGATGAGGGATAAAAGGTCTGGCGGCGCTAAAATTTCTGTAAAATCGGCCCAGGCAGCTTCAGCGCCATTCCCTTCTGGGCAGATCAGCCCAAGGTTTTGACTGCTGGCACCGATTGCGGCTGGTAAGACGCCTGCAACAGAGGCAATTTTACCATCAAGGGCCAATTCCCCCAGGGCCAAGTAACCAATAAGGTCTTCTTCTGCGACAACCCCCATCGCGGCCAATAAACCGAGGGCAATTGGTAGGTCAAAATGCCCACCTTCTTTGGCAACATCGGCAGGCGACAGGTTAATGGTGATGCGTTTGGGGGGTAACGCCAGTCCAAGGGAGGCCAAGGCCGCGCGCACCCGCTCCCGGCTTTCGCCGACAGCTTTATCGGGCAAGCCAACAATGGTGAACCGCGGCAGGCCGCTTGCGATGTGCACCTGAACATCAATATCAAGGGTATCAATACCCTGAAAAGCAACTGTTTTGACGCGCGCAACCATGGCTTTGACCCTCGCAAAGGCGATGTATCAAAGCCATGGATGATTTAGACAGATTTCACGTGTTTACCGATCATCTGTCTTTACTTAGTCATTGTCTTGGCGGCGCAGCATCGGGCCAGTTGGTCCACCGCCCACAAGATGAAAATGCAAATGGGGGACTTCTTGGTGGCCATTTTCGCCGGTATTGCAGATCACCCGATAACCATCATCGGCAACCCCGATATCGCGCGCAACCTTGCCCAAGGCGCGCACAAACGCCACAATTTCGGCATCGCTGGCGTTCTCGGCAAAGCTGGTTAAATCGCGGTGAGGCGCTTTCGGGATGACCAGCGCATGCACAGGCCGTTGCGGGTTGATATCGCGAAATGACAGGACATGCGCGTCCTCTAAGACGGTATCATTTGGGATCTCGTCACGCAGGATGCGCGCAAAAATATTGTTGTCGTCATAGCTGTCCGTCATCGCTCTCAAGCTCCTTTTATCGAACGATTATTTTTCTCGGTAATCCCAGAGACACCCTCGCGGCGTTCCAACGCCTGCCAAACCATCTTGGGGTCAAGCCCGGCTGCCGCCCATAAAACCATTAAATGATACAAAAGGTCGGCGCTTTCAGCGGCCAGAGCGTCGGGTGTTTCGTGGACAGCGGCAATCACTGTTTCGATCGCTTCCTCGCCCATTTTTTGCGCTGCTTTGGCGGCACCAGCGGCCAGCAAGCGGGCGGTGTAAGAGCTTTCAGGGTCGCCGTCTTTGCGGGCAGCGATGGTCGCCGCCAAGCGGTCAAGGACGTGATCGGTCATCGGCTTTCCCTCTCATCAATTGGCCGCACCGCCAGACCAGCGGCCGCCATATGCTGTTTAACCTCTGAAATCCGCAAGGCCCCAAAGTGAAAAACCGACGCTGCCAGCACGGCGGAGGCATGGCCTTGTGTGACCCCGTCGACAAAATGATCGAGCGTGCCGACCCCGCCAGAGGCGATCACTGGGATGGGAACGGCATCGGCAATGGCGCGTGTTAGATCCAGATTAAAGCCTTGTTTGGTGCCGTCCCGATCCATTGAGGTGAGCAAAATCTCACCGGCGCCATAGCTTGCCATCTGGCGCGCCCATTCAACCGCATCAAGGCCCGTTGGCTGCCGGCCACCATGGGTAAAAATTTCGTATTTTCCGGGGGCTACCTGTTTTGCATCAAGGGCGACAACAATACATTGAGCGCCAAATTTCTCGGCGGCTTGGCGAACAAACTCCGGCGTCTTCACAGCTGCTGTCATGATGGAGACTTTATCCGCGCCCGCCAGTAACAGTTTGCGAATATCCTCAATACGGCGGACGCCGCCGCCAACGGTTAACGGCATGAAACATTCTTCGGCGGTGCGGGCGACCACATCATACAGCGTGTCGCGATTGTCAGAACTGGCGGTGATGTCGAGAAAACAAAGCTCATCTGCGCCCTCGCGATCATAAAGCCGGGCCTGAACCACCGGATCGCCAGCATCAATGAGATCAACAAAATTAACGCCTTTGACGACGCGGCCGTCCTTGACATCTAGGCAGGGGATCACGCGGGTTGTCAGCATTATACGTTCGCCTGCCCAGCAGTTTTCAAAAACGCCACAGCGGCAGCGACGTCAAGCCGCCCATCATAGAGGGCCCGACCAGAAATAACGCCGCTGATACCGCTGCTTGCATGCGCAACCAAATCCCTGAGATCGTCTAACGAGGCAACCCCGCCAGAGGCGATAATCGGTGTTGAAACAGCTTTGGCCAAGGCGGCGGTGGCGGCCAGATTGACGCCTTGTAAGGCCCCATCACGGTCAATATCGGTGAAAATAATCGCTGCCACGCCGCAATCTTCAAAGCGGAGCGCCAGCTCATGGGCGCTGAGGTCCGCTGTTTCAGCCCAACCTTCAACCGCGACTTTCCCCTCACGGGCGTCAACGCCAACCGCAATCTGCCCTGGAAAGGCCCCACAGGCCGCGCGCACCAGTTCTGGATTGTGCAGGGCCGCTGTCCCCAAAATCACGCGATTGATCCCAGCCTCTAGCCACATCTCGATGGCGGCCATGTCACGAATGCCGCCGCCCAATTGGATTGGCACATGTGTGGCCGCGCGGATGGCAGCAACGGCGTCCTGGTTGACAGCTTGACCGGCAAAGGCACCGTCCAGGTCAACCACATGCAGCCATTCACAGCCAGCCGCCGTAAAGGCCGCTGCTTGGTCGCCTGGACTGTCATTGAAAACGGTTGCTGCGGTCATTTCACCGCGCAACAACCTGACACACTGACCTGCCTTTAGATCAATCGCCGGATACAGGATCATCTATAATTCCTTGCAGTAAAAATAACCAGTGACGAAACCACCATCGACGACAGCATAATGATCATGCGCCCCAAAGCGGGTATAGCCCAGCATTTCAAATAAGCTGATGGCGCGTTCCTGACTGGCCCGTACATCCAAGTTAATGATTCGAAAGCCAGCTTGTCGGGCGCAGTCTTCAGCCTGTTCAATAATCAATTGAGACAAACCGTGGCCGCGAGCCCAGGGGGCGACGAAAAAAGTGGTTAAATGGCAGGCAAAGGCCTGCGCCTCATTATTTCGGGGAGGTTTTAAAATCTGTGCAGAGCTGGCAATCACACCATCAAGGCGGCCGACAATGAGAATTCGATCGGGGATTAAAACAACGCCGCGCCAATAACTTTCAAGGGTTTGCCGGGGCGGCGGCGTGAGCCAACCAAAGCCGCCGCCATCTGCAATCGCGGCATCGGTTGCATCGCACATATCCACCAGATCACCATTGCCAAAATGTGTCAAAACCTCTGTTTTGACGGACACGGAAGGATTGGGCGGGGTGGTTTTTGAATCCATGCTGCGCTCCATCGTGACGTGTTATGGTGACCAATTCATGAAATTACCGATCAAGCGAAGACCGGGGGCTTGGCTTTTTTCAGGGTGAAATTGCACCCCAAGCATATTGTCTTTGCAAATAATGGCGGTCACTTTTTGACCATAGTCGGTGGTGGCAATAACATGCGCGGGGTCGTTGGCGTGAAATTGGAAACTGTGCACAAAATATACAAAAGGCTCTGCTTCAAGGCCGTCGAAAAAGGCGTGGTGACTGTCTGACAGGGTCAGTTGGTTCCAGCCCATATGGGGAATTTTTAGCGCTTGTCCACTTGCACTGCGGGCAGGTGATAGGGCAACAACCTGCCCATCAATCAGCTTGAGCCCTTCGCAATAGCCATGTTCCAAGCCCGCATGGGCCATCAATTGCATGCCCACACAGATCCCTAAAAACGGTTTACCCGCGCCGATATGCGTCAACACAGCTGCGGTCATGCCGGCGACCTGGTCTAAGCCCTGACGGCAATCGGCAAACGCCCCAACCCCTGGCAGTACGAGATGACTGGCGGCCGCAATATCGGCGGCATTGGCCGTGACCTTTACCGCGACATTGGTGCCAAATTCACGGCCTGCGCGTTCAAAGGCTTTCGCCGCTGAACGCAAGTTACCTGAGCCATAATCAACTATTGCAACCGTCATGACCTGCATTCCACTTAGCTTAACCCTCCGCCAAGAGTGCCTTTTGTGGAGGGGATTGCATCGGCTTTGCGGGGGTCGATTTCAATGGCTTGGCGGAGCGCACGCGCCAGTCCTTTAAAACAGGATTCCGCAATATGGTGATTGTTCTCGCCATACAGGTTTTCCACATGCAATGTGGCCCCTGCTGATTGCGCAAAAGCTTGGAACCATTCACGGAAGAGCTCGGTGTCAAATTCTCCAAGCTTGGGACGGGTAAAGCCGACACGCCAGACCAAATAGGGGCGATTTGACATATCAATCGCTACCCGGGTAAGGGTTTCATCCATGGGGATAAGAGCCGATCCATAACGCCTAATGCCGACCCGGTCGCCGAGGGCTTTGGCAACAGCCTCACCAACCACATAACCTGAATCTTCGGTAGTGTGATGGTAATCAATATGCAGGTCACCCTTGGCCTGTAAGTCCAAATCAATCAGCGAATGGCGCGACAGCTGTTCCATCATATGGTCAAGGAAGCCAATGCCGGTGTCGACATTATACTGGCCGTCGCCGTCAAGATTGACAGCACCTTTAATTTTGGTTTCCTTGGTATTACGCTCAACTTGAGCGCAGCGTCCGTCTGACATGGTCGCGGTCCCCTTGTAATCGATCTAAAACCTCGCGAAATCGCGCGCGAATATGTAACAGCTAGGGGTGATTTTGGCCAGTGCCAGCACAATGTGAAGATTTGCAAAACCACTGCTTGACCTTGGGCCTCACTTAGCCAATCTGATTAAAGACACGAAATCAAAGGAAGAACCATGGCTGATCACGATCCAACAGGCAGCGCGCAATCTTGGCACGGCACCACGATATTGGCAGTCCGCAAGGCCGGCACTGTGGTCATCGCTGGTGATGGCCAGGTCACCCTTGGGGCGACGGTGATCAAATCGCAGGCGCGCAAAGTGCGGCGCTTGGCCGGTGGCGCCGTTATTGCTGGGTTTGCGGGCGCAACCGCTGATGCGTTCACCCTTTTTGAGCGTCTTGAGGCGAAATTAGAACAGCATCCGGGGCAGTTGACGCGAGCTGCTGTCGACCTCGCCAAAGACTGGCGAACCGATCGCTATTTGCGGCGTTTGGAGGCGATGATGGCTGTGGCTGACGACAGTGTTTCGCTCATTTTATCGGGAAATGGTGATGTTTTAGAACCTGAAGATGGCCTGATTGGCATCGGTTCTGGCGGTGCCTATGCCCTATCAGCGGCCCGTGCGCTGGTGGATATCGACGGTTTAAGCGCTGAAGAAATTGCCCGCAAGGCGATGGCGATTGCTGCCGACATCTGTATTTACACAAATGAAAACGTTGTCGTTGAAACCATCGACACCGCTGAATCATCTTCTTAAACTTTGACCGCTGCGCGCCTTGGAGGCTGCTTTTATGACGAGCTTTAATCCCCGCGAAATCGTTTCCGAACTGGATCGTTTTATCATTGGTCAAGACGCCGCCAAGCGGGCCGTGGCGATTGCCTTGCGAAATCGCTGGCGGCGCCAACAGCTTAGCGACGGCATGCGTGAAGAGGTACAGCCAAAAAATATTCTGATGATCGGCCCAACTGGGGTCGGTAAAACAGAGATTGCCCGGCGTCTGGCAAAATTGTCAGCAGCACCCTTTTTGAAGGTTGAGGCAACCAAGTTTACCGAAGTCGGCTATGTCGGCCGGGATGTGGAATCGATCATCCGCGACTTGCTTGAGATCGCCATTGGCATGACCCGCGAAAAAATGCGTCACCAGGTACAGGCGCGCGCTGAATTGGCGGCCGAAGACCGCGTGATTGAAGCGTTGGTGGGGGAGAATGCCAGCGACGATACCAAGCAGAAATTCCGCAAACGCTTGCGTGAAGGCGCGTTGGCAGACCGCGAGATTGATATAAATGTTGCGGAAACGGGTGCAGGATCTGGGATGCCAACCTTTGATATTCCCGGCATGCCAGGCGCGCAAATGGGCATGTTGGATATTGGCGATATGCTGGGCAAGGCGATGGGCGGGCGCAGCAAATCCAAGCGCATGAGCGTTGCGCAAAGCTATGCTGTGCTTTTGACGGAGGAAAGTGACAAGCTATTGGACCAAGATGCTGTGGTGCGGACCGCGATTGATGCGGTTGAACAGAATGGCATCGTCTTTCTGGATGAGGTTGATAAAATTTGCGCGGTTGAAGATCGCCGCGGCGGTGAAGTCAGTCGTGAAGGTGTGCAGCGTGATTTACTGCCGCTGATCGAAGGCACCACGGTGGCCACCAAACATGGCCCGGTGAAAACAGATTTCATTCTGTTCATTGCGTCGGGGGCCTTTCATCTGGCAAAACCCAGCGACCTTTTGCCGGAACTGCAAGGCCGTTTGCCCAATCGTGTTGAACTCAACGCCCTCACCCGTGATGATTTTCGGCGCATTTTGACAGAGCCGGAAGCCAGTTTGATCAAGCAGTATTCCGCCTTGCTGGCGACCGAGGAAGTCACCCTCACCTTTACCGATGACGCGATCGACACCTTGGCAGATTTGACCGTTGATATTAACCGCGCAGTGGAAAACATTGGTGCACGGCGTTTGCATACTGTTTTGGAACGCTTGCTTGATGATATTTCATTTACCGCCAGTGATCGCAGTGGGCAGACCGAGGTTATTGACGCTGACTATGTGCGCAAGCAGGTGGGCGATCTTGCAAAAGATGCTGATTTATCAAAATTCATCCTCTAGGACAGCGGGTTAGGTGGCATGAAACCGGCGGTGACCGCTTTAATCGGCCCTATTTCTCGGTTACAGTCACCGGGGATGGGGATCCTTGCCAGGTGCCGGGCCCATCAATAGGGGACCTTAACGCATGCCAGCCAGTGATCAGCACGCTTCTGTTCATGATCAAGACTCACCGCAACCAACGCCTGTTGCGTCAGCGATGGCGTCGGCTGCTGCGGGGGATGGCAAAGGGGTGACGCCCATGTTGGCGCAATTCCTGGAGGTTAAAGCCGCGCATCCCGACTGCTTGTTATTTTACCGCATGGGTGATTTTTATGAGCTGTTTTTTGATGATGCGGTTACCGCTGCTGCGGCTCTGGACATTACCCTGACCAAACGGGGGCGGGTTGACGGCGCCGATATCCCAATGTGTGGGGTGCCGCATCACGCGGCGGAAAGTTATCTCTCGCGGTTGATTCGCCAAGGTTACCGCGTGGCGATTTGCGAGCAGATGGAAGATCCAGCAAGCGCTAAAAAGCGCGGCTCAAAAGCTGTTGTGAAGCGTGATGTGGTGCGGATTATCACCCCAGGCACGCTCACCGAAGACAGCTTACTTGACAGCCGTGCACATAACTTTCTGGTGGCGATGGCAGCCGCAGGCAGCGATCTTGGGGCGGCATGGATTGATGTCTCAACCGGTGATTTTCAGCTTGAAGCTGTGACGGTTGAAAATATCGCGTCCTTGATGGCGCGCTTGATGCCAAGTGAAATCGTGATTGCCGAAGCCCTTGAACAACGCCCGCACATCCGCGCCGCTTTAGCGGATTGGCAAAATCTGGTTTCACCCTTACCCGGTGCGCGCTTTGACAGTGAAAATGGCCGCCGGCGCCTGGCTGCACAGTTTGGTGTTGCGGCTCTTGATGGCTTTGGTGATTTTGGCCGCGCAGAGCTATCGGCTGCAGGCGCACTGGTTGACTATCTTGATTTGACACAAAAAGGCCGGTTGCCGCGCCTGGCCCCGCCCCGGCGTAGCCAGCAAGGCACAACTGTTGAAATTGACCCGGCAACGCGCCGTAATCTGGAGCTGACACTGACGCTTGCTGGCAACCGGCAAGGCAGCTTGTTAAGCACCCTGGATATGACGCGCACAGGGGCAGGTGCGCGCCTGCTGGCCGCGCGTTTGGCAGCGCCCTTAACGGATCCCGTGGCGATTACAGGCCGGTTAGATGATGTTGATTATTTCTGCACGGCAACAGCCATGCGGGCTGATTTACGGGCAATTTTGGGCCGTATGCCGGATTTGGAGCGGGCGTTAAGCCGGCTATCCCTTGAACGCGGCGGGCCGCGTGACCTGATCGCTGTGCGGACGGCCCTGGAAACAACCATGGAAATTGGTCAAATCTTGGCAATGCCTGGGCATTTGGCTGACCCACCGCAGGGTGTTGTCGGTATTTCACAGGATCTGGGGCATCACTCCGCGTTAATGGATTTACTGGCCCAAGCGTTGGTCGCAGACCCGCCGATTTTGGCCCGTGAAGGCGGCTTTATCGCGCCTGGGCATGCCCCTGACCTTGATCGTTTGCGCGGCTTGCGCGATGAAAGTAGGCGCCTGATTGCCGCCCTGCAAGCGCGCTACGCCCGTGATACCGGTGTCGCCTCACTGAAAATTAAACATAACAATATTCTGGGATTTTATATTGATGTCAGTGCTGTGCATGCCGATAAATTATTCGCCGGCGACCAATATATTCACCGCCAAACCATGGCCAATGGGGCACGCTTTACAACGGTTGAATTAGGCGAGCTGGAACGCGACCTAAGCGCTGCGGGTGACAAAGCTCTCGCTCTTGAAGTGGCCATGTTTGATGACTTGGTGGCCGCTGTCATGGCTGTCAGCGCGGCCTTAACAACAACGGCCCAGGCCTTGGCGCGCCTTGATGTGGCGACGGCTCTTGGGGAACTGGCGGTGGTCCGCGACTATATCCGCCCAATTGTCGATGATAGTTTGGATTTTGATATTGTCGGCGGCCGCCATCCAGTGGTTGAAACGGTTCTCAGCAAAGCAGACGAAGGCCGTTTCATTGCCAATGATTGCCAGCTGAGCGGCGATGCCAAGATTTGGTTGCTGACAGGCCCCAATATGGCTGGGAAAAGCACTTTTTTACGGCAAAATGGCCTGATCGCCCTGATGGCACAAATGGGCAGTTTTGTCCCCGCCAGCACGGCCAAGATTGGCGTCATTGATCGCTTGTTTAGCCGCGTTGGGGCCGCTGATGATCTGGCCCGAGGACGCTCAACCTTCATGGTTGAGATGGTTGAAACAGCAACAATTTTAAATCAAGCAACAGACCGCTCATTGGTGGTTTTGGACGAGATTGGCCGTGGCACGGCGACGTTTGATGGCCTGTCGATAGCCTGGGCGACGGTTGAGCATTTGCACGAAGTCAACCATTGCCGAGCGCTTTTTGCCACCCATTACCATGAACTCACAGCGCTGGCAGAACGTCTGGTGCGGCTGGCGTGTTATACCATGCGGGTCCGTGAATGGCAGGATCAGATCATCTTCCTGCATGAGGTTGCCAGCGGCACAGCAGATCGCTCCTATGGGATTCATGTGGCTAAATTGGCAGGCGTCCCGGCGGCGGTGGTGGTCCGTGCGGAAGCTGTTCTGGCGCAATTACAACAGGGTGAACAAGCCCATGCTGCCAATCGTTTGATTGATGATTTGCCGCTGTTTCAAGCCATCGCAACGCCGCCGTCACCTGCCGTTGCGCAAGCCTCGCCAGCCCTGGCACTATTGGCGGATATTGAGCCTGATCAGTTGAGCCCGCGTGATGCCCTTGATCTTATTTACCAATTACGGGCCCTCGCGGCTGACAGCAACACCCCCTAGGCCGTTATTGCCGCGCCGCAATGTCCGGCTGCAATCAACGGCGATCAGATTGCTAAGATTATTTGGACTTGGGCAAGGGCTGTGGTAACCACAAAGTCTGGCCGTTCGGCCAAGGCTGCTGTCATGGAGTGTGCAAATGGCCCGGCAAGCTGATCCTGATCCTGAGTTTGACTTTGAAAGCCATCGCTT